>JALSLW010000075.1 GCA_026988155.1 Methylomonas sp.
GGGTAAGGTTGAGGCAGGCGTAAAGTATGCCAAGCAAAATGGTCTTTATGGTGAAAGTTTCGCCAGCTGGACTGACTTAGAACAGTATTTTTCAGACTGGCTGGATCATATCGCTAATCAGCGCATTTATGGCAGTACAGGTAAAAAGCCAAGGGATTATTATGATAAGGCAGAACAGTCTTATATGCAGCTTTACCTGACACCCTCTTGTATACACACTCATTCAGACAATACAGCGGTTACCCGCAAAGCCGATAAAACGGGACTTATCGCCTGGCAATCCAATAAATACTCCGTACCAATGATTTATCAAAGTGCACGTGTCAGGGTGAAAGCGGAAGCAGGTCAGCTATTAATCAGTGATTTAGAATCAGGTGAAGTGATTGCTGAGCATGTGATTAGCATTGAGAAAGGCCAGGTGATCAAGAACACCGATCATTACCGGGGTAAAGCACAGCGTATTGAAACGCTGGAAGCCGATATTTTGCATTGTCTAGGACACTCAGAAAATAGCCAGGCTTTATGTGTACTGCTCAAAACCACATCGCCTAAAATTTACAAAGATCAGTTGCTGGGAGCCAAACAAATATTAGCTGCACACTGTGCTCAGCACGGCGCTATTGAACCCGAACTGCTGCCAGGGCTAATCGACACCCCGCGCTTAACGGCAACAGGCTTAAGAGAGCGTCTGGCCGCTTTCCAGCAGCACCCGGAGAGAAATGGCCGCTCAAATTCGATGTGCTGATCATTGATGAGCTAGGCTACCTACTCATGAACAAGCAGGGCATGCATAATCTGTTTCAACTGATTAATGCCTTGTATGAATACAGGTCAATTATCCTGACAACAAACAAAGAATTTACTAACTGGGGAGAGTTCTTCTTCGACAATAATGTGGCTGTGCCTATCGTAGACAGGCTTATCCGTCATTCACACATTTTTATGCTGGGAGGAGAAAGTTATCGACAGAAATCTAAACTTAATAACTAACTATTTCTCTGGAAAAGTGGCTCAATATTAATGGCCAAAACTGGCTCAATTATTTTGGCCATTGACAACAAAGCTGGTTGAGCATTCAAGCCTCATTATTTCCATCGCTATCAGAAGAGCTAGGGGGATTAACAGCTAAACAGCAAGAATTAATCACAACGTTGGAATTAAGTACCCAAGTAAAATTAATTTAATAGTTTTATGCAGGGTTTTTTTTATTTTAGGCCCCGAATAAATAGGCGATAGCGAGCTACGTAACTATTTATTCGGGGCCTAAAATGGTAAAAAAGACAAGTAAAAAGTTAAATTAATTTTACTTGGGTACTTAATACGGATAGAAGAGTTTATTCTATCCATTTACGGTTATCCAGGCCGCCCATCTGAAGATAGAACGGATATAGAAAGAGCTTTTGTTGAAAAAATGATTTGCAACATACCGACAACGCGAGCTTTACTCGATAGGTTAAACAAAGGTATTTCACTTAGGCGCATTGTGGCTGGGAACGAAAAAGCGATATTTCAGCCGAATGGACATTTTTACGGGCTTTTACTGAATTCTCAGAATCACGCTTGCCCGAGCGTATTCACGAAAGCCTGGTTAAAGCGTATTATCAAGGCGAAATTGTAGGGCAGAATTCACGAGACTTCACGGCTATAGAAGCACGAGAAAAATCGCTAAAAAAAGTGCCTAAAAAGAAAGGACGCCCGAAAAAGGGTGAAGAACGCATTAAAGAGCCCACGCGACTTGAACAACAGGCCACAGGGATGGATTTACATAATCTATCTACTAACCTACTAATTTATCGGTACTTTTAGATTGTTTTTAGGCTTCCTATTTTACCATTTATGAGTAAGCTTTTCTTTTTTAGCTGTCTCCGCTAAGAATATTCTTTGTTTTCATAAGTTTTGCAGTGGTTCCCTAGATAATTACTTACTAGCGTTCATTTTTTTCGAGGGAAGAAAGCCTATCGCTTAAAAGAGAATAAAGAGCTAAAACAGAAGGGGCATTCTAGTTGATCGTGCTATTATTGATAAATTAATATGTGATATGAAATCACAGGAATATTGCTTAATTATTAAAAGAAGCAAATAAAACCTGCCCGCAGAAAAGCTATGTATTACGAAAAATTGAAGCGCTAGAAAAAACGATGGAATCAAAAGAAAATGAAATAACTGGATTGAGGGGTGTAACTTTAAATGCATTAATTGTAGAACGTTGCACCCACTACCATATGCAGTGGATGTCAGCCAAGTATGGCGTCCCCAGGGGGGTTCGAACCCCCGTTACCGCCGTGAAAGGGCGGTGTCCTAGGCCTCTAGACGATGGGGACTAAGACTTTAAAGCAAGCAAATAAGCCAGCGCTACTTATCTTTACAATTATATGTTTTATTTATTCAGCAGTCAACAAAAAAAGAAAGGGAGTGGCAAATGAAAACTGCTCTTAATCTCTTTAATGCGTATCAGCCCAAATGTTGAAACTACATCTTGCTTGTTTTGAGCGTGTTCACTTAATTTGTCCAATATCCAGCCATGGCTGTAGATATCTATTATGTGGACCTCTAAACTATTAATAAGTTGGGGTTGTTTTTGTCATTTTCTGTTTTACCGTTTATATAAGTTGATTTTTAGCTAGGCGTGCTAGAAATTCATTTTCTGTAAATGGATTTTGCAGGAGACTCTGAAGGTCAGGTGCTTTTTATTGATTGCTTGTATTCATAAAGCCTATGCTTTAGGCAGTGTCACACCCTGCTGGCCTTGGTATTTTCCGCCTCTATCTTTATAGGAGGTTTCACAAACTTCGTCACCAGTGAAAAACAGCATTTGCGCGACACCTTCGTTGGCATAAATTTTTGCAGGCAATGGGGTGGTGTTGGAAAATTCCAGGGTAACATGCCCTTCCCATTCAGGTTCTAATGGCGTCACGTTTACAATGATTCCGCAACGGGCATAAGTTGATTTTCCAAGGCAGATGGTTAAAACGTCGCGAGGAATACGAAAAAACTCAACAGTACGTGCCAATGCAAATGAATTGGGTGGGATAATGCAAACGTCTGATTTAACATCTACAAAACTTGCCTCTGAAAAATCTTTAGGGTCAACGATGGCTGAGTTGATGTTGGTGAAGATTTTAAATTCATCCGAACAGCGGACATCATAGCCATAACTTGATGTGCCGTAAGAAATAATCCGTCCATGTTCTGATTCCCTAACCTGTCCTGATATAAATGGTTCAATCATTTCCTGCTGCTCTGCCATTCGGCGGATCCATTTGTCTGCTTTAATGCCCATAATCTATTTCAATCGCACAAATCATTTTAAAATTATTGCGTACCTTATCATATTGTGGCAAGTAGGGCATTAGCGGAGCATAAGAAGGATGCACCTAAAGAAACTTGCTTTACAAGATGACTGGTCATATAATAAATTTGTAAAAACTGAATCCCTTCAAATTAAACGTAAAAGAAAGCTTGGTTAAAGCAAAAAAATACTTGTTGGTCAGGGCTATCGCTGTACAGACTTGAAAGGCTACTGTCTGCCGAGCTATGTTGACGCTAAATAATATCGATAATTGAACGTTAATTTTATTGCCAAAACTGCCTTGTTGCGTGCTTAGAAGGAGGGGAGCTATCTGTAGAGTCTTTGCAATTTTGCTGAGTGACTATTTTTATCACAGAAGAGGATATTATGCCAAAATTTATAATTGAAAGAGAAATACCCGGAGCTGGTAATTTATCAGCGACTGAGTTACAACAAATTTCACAAAAGTCCTGTTGTGTTTTGAATGAGATCGGGCCACAAATACAGTGGCTGGAAAGCTTTGTTACTGAAAACAAGGTTTACTGCATTTATATTGCGCCTAATGAGGAGACTATTCAATTGCATGCTAAAAAAGGAGATTTTCCAGCCAATTCAATTGCTGAAATTAAAACAATTATTGATCCAACTACAGGAGAATAAAATACAAACTTTAGATCAAAATAATAATTATTGAGGAAGGAACATGAAAAAATATTCTACAAAAATGATACTAAAAGCTTGTGCTTTTAGTATCGCGGCATTATCGACATCCGCACCATCAGTTCTGGCTGATGAAACCTGCCAATCTCCCTATATGGCTAAAATAACAGGGCAGGAAGACTTTGTTTATGTATGGACTTTAGGCATGGAGGGGCTGGGGGACGAACAGGACAAACTGGTTACTGTGGGGGCAAACCCAAACAGAGCAGATTTTGGAAAGGTTATTAATACTTTATCCGTTGGGGGGCGTAATGAAGCGCATCACTCTGGCTTTACCGATGATAGGAAATATCTATGGGCTGGCGGACTAGACACTAATAAAATTTTTATTTTTGATGTTCATACAGACCCGGCCAAACCAAAGCTGACTAAGGTGATTACAGATTTTGTCAGTAAAAGCGGCGGTGTGGTGGGTCCGCATACCACGTATGCTTTACCTGGCCGAATGATGATTACAGGTCTGTCCAATAATAAAGACCATGGTGGCCGTACGGCTTTGGTGGAATATAGCAACAAGGGTGATTATATTGCAACCAACTGGACTCCTACGGATAGTAATTTAGGCGGGGCCGCCAAAACAGGAAAGTATGCCGATGGCTATGGCTATGATGTAAGAGTGTTGCCTAGACGGAATGCAATGTTTACTTCTTCATTTACGGGGTGGACAAATTATATGATGGATTTTGGCAAAATGCTGGCTGACCCCGAAGCAATGAAACATTTTGGCAATACCGTTGTACAGTGGGATCTGCATGCTCGCCAGCCGAAAAAAGTGTTTGACGTGCCAGGCGCTCCATTGGAAATTCGCTGTGCTTGGGGGGCAAATCATAATTACTGCTTTACCACCACTGCGCTGACTTCTAAAATTTGGCTGATTTATGAAGACAGTCAGGGGCATTGGCAGACGAAAGAAGTGGCCGATATCGGTGACCCGAGCAAAATTCCCTTGCCTGTGGATATTTCAATTCAAAGCGATGACAACATGTTATGGGTCAATACTTTTATGGATGGCATGACGCGCGCTTTTGATATTTCTGATCCATTTAATCCTAAGCAGGTTTTTGAGCAAAAAATAGGCTCTCAGGTCAATATGGTTTCTTCCAGCTGGGATGGCAAGCGCCTGTATTACAGCTCATCGCTATTGGCCAACTGGGATAAAAAAGGCAAGGATAATGAGCAGTATTTGAAACTGTTTAGTTGGGATGGTAAAAAATTGACTGAACAATTTTCTATTGATTTTATTAAAGAAAAATTAGGCAGAGCGCATCAGATGCGTTTTGGAGCCTATTCTCTTTATGCATCAAAATAATTTATTAAGGACGTGAGATTTCGGCCTCGCCTAGCGTCTGCCAGATGAGGCCGAAACTTTACTTCCAAGGTCAGGGTAAAGCCAGGTGAATAGTCATGAAAATAATTTTAAGTTTTTTAATTGCAGGAGCTATCTATAGTAGCGGCTTGCGTGCAGATTCAGCTATATTGGCGCCAGGCTATAGCCCATTAGCATTTGAAGCGCCAAAAGCTGGGAGCTACGCTTTATCTGTTATTGGCCAGGCTGCAAATGGATCAGTACTGACAGTTGAAGGCCGGGAGGTGCAATTATTTGATCTAATGAGTGATAAAGTTGTTTTGCTTAGTTTTATTTACTCTACCTGCAGTGATGTAAATGGCTGCCCATTGGCCACTGCGGTGTTTCATAAAATTAATAGTCGATTACAGAAAGATCCAGAAATAGCAAAAAAAATACGTTTGCTGACCTTAAGTTTTAATCCAGAACACGACACGCCTGAAGCGATGAATCATTATGCTGAAGGATTTAGAAATAGCATTGTAGATTGGCAATTTTTAACGACTCGATCAGAAAAGCAATTGCGACCGATACTGGATAAATATCAGCAAAGCATTCAGAAAGTTTATGATAAACAAGGGCAATTTACTGGCACTTTTTCTCATATTTTGCGTGTTTATTTGATTGATACAAAAAGGCAGTTACGCAATATTTACAGTGTTTCATTTTTACATGCAGATACGTTGATAAATGATATAAAAACTCTTCTTAATGAGGTCGAAAATGTACGGGTGCAAAAAAACCAGAAAATAAACAATGAATTAGTGTTTCAGGCCGGTGACAATAAACAGCAGTACCAGAAGAAAGATTATCAGACAAAAGCAATAGCGGTAACAGACCGTATAGGCCGGCCTGCTGATTTGCTGGGAAATATTCAGAACCCGCAGACGGGATTGCCTTATATCTCTGTGCCGAAAAATAATCCAATTAGCGCAGAAAAAATAGCCTTGGGCAGGAAGCTGTTTTATGATCGCCGCCTATCTCTTAATAATACTTTTTCCTGTGCGATGTGCCATATACCTGAGCAAGGGTTTAGCAGCAATGAGATGGCTACGGCAGTTGGTATTGAAGGGCGTAGCGTTCGGCGCAATAGCCCAACAATTTATAATATAGCCTATGCAGAACTGCTATTTCATGACGGCCGTGAAAGTACCCTGGAGCAACAGGTCTGGGCACCCTTATTGGCACATAATGAAATGGGTAACCCTTCGGTTGGCTATGTAGTCGATAAAATAAAATCTCTACCCGATTATCAGGGCTTATTTGAGCAAAGTTTTGCTGCTCAGCCGAATATGCTTAACATAGGCCAGGCGATTGCCAGTTATGAGCGTGGCTTAAACTCTGCGGACTCGCCTTTTGACCGTTGGCATTTTGGAATGCAGCAAGGTGCGGTACCGGCAGCAGTGAAAAAAGGGTACCAATTATTCACAGGAAAAGCAGGATGTTCTTCATGCCATACAATTGATAGCAATTATGCCTTGTTTAGCGATAATCGGTTGCATAATACCGGTATTGGCTATCGGGAATCAATGGGCATACCGGCTAGCACTCAGAAAGTTCAAATTGCTCCGGGCGTATTTGTAGATGTTGATATGAAAGATCTGGCGTCAGTTTCAGAACCAAAAATCAGTGATTTGGGGCGATATGAGATCACTCAAAATCCTCAGGATCGCTGGAAATATAAAACACCTACGTTACGAAATATAAGTTTGACAGCGCCTTATATGCATAATGGCTCTCTTTCAACGTTAGCGGATGTGCTCATGTTTTATAATCAGGGCGGTGTAAAAAACGAAGGGCTTGACCCATTAATTAAGCCGTTGCATTTGAGCAAAAAAGAAATAAGCGATGTCGTTGATTTTTTAAAGTCGTTAACGGGGAGTAATGTTAATCGGCTTGTCTCTGATGCATATAGCGCTCCGATAGGGGATCATAACTAAATTTTATTCTTGGTAAATAAGCGGCTACCCTGATTCAAAACCTGCAGAGTAAGATTGACTTATTCGCGGACTCAATTGTCTAGTCATGCCAAGATGGTGAGTGCTTTTAAAATGATACGTGTAAGTGCCATGTTTTTCTAGAATAGAATATTCGCTATTCAGACCGTTACGCCACAGTAGGAAAACCGCTTCTATTTAAGATCATCAAATTTTCGGATGATTAAAAATATTATTTGCTTCTGCCTGTGAGGTAACAGCCATGACATGCCATTATAGATAGCAATGGCTCTGTTGTCCGCGAATAGCGGAGTGTGATTTTCGATGGTTACTAGGCATTTCAAGCAGTATAGAAAATGATTTGTCTTGCCAGTTAGCCACTTACAGCAATGATTGTTTTAAAAAGAAAATGTTTTTGTCATTATCGCTTATACTGTGCGATTGAATAATAAAGCCTGCATCGGCAGGCTTGAGTGATGGGACTAAGTTTACAGCTTGATTTAATGAAGCTCGAAAGCTATAATTCTTGGGTTATTTGTTACAGGCAGGGTAATGGCGGAGAAATCTGGCTATTCAACCATTAGCAAAATACTGATAATGCAAGCTTCTGTTGCTATCAGTGTTAGCATTGGTTTCTTTATCTTTGGTACTCAAAGTATGGCAATATCATCTGTACTTGGCGGATTGACTGCTTTTTTACCAAACTTATATTTTGCCTATAGAGTTTCCGCTTCAAATGGGCTGAGTGCAAAGAAAATTGTACAGTCTTTTTATAGTGGTGAATCAAGAAAAGTCTTGATGACATGCGCGCTATTTGCAATAGCCTTTCAGGTGCCAGGCATAGAGTTTTTTCCTTTGATGGCTTGCTTTGTAGCCGTATTATCAGTTTTTTGGCTTGCGCTTGTTGTATTTGCGCAGGATTTTGAAATTAAAAGTGTGAGAGAAGATGGCTAGCGAAGGCGGTACAACAGGGTATATTGTTCACCATTTAACACCTCTAACGGTGGGTGAGGGTTTTTGGACATTACATTTAGATACCTTGTTTTTTTCAGCGGCATTAGGCGCTTTGTTTATCTGGTTTTTTAAATCTGTTGCCGAAAGTGTAACAACAGGAGTTCCTGGGCCTGCTCAAAACTTTGCTGAAATGATGATAGAATTTGTTGATCAGCAAGTAAAAGACACCTTCCACGGGCAAAGCAAATTAATTGCACCATTAGGTTTAACCATTTTTTGCTGGGTGTTCCTATGGAATATGATGGATTTATTGCCGGTAGATTTATTGTCCCTGATCAGTTCTTTGATGGGCATTGAGTATTTACGTGTCGTTCCCAGTACTGATTTAAATGCCACATTTGCTTTGTCAATCAGCGTTTTTATTCTGATACTATTTTATAGCATAAAAATTAAAGGAGTTCTTGGCTTTGCCAAGGAGATGACATGCACGCCTTTTGGCCCATGGATGATGCCTTTTAACTTACTGTTAAAAACAGTTGAAGAAATAGCAAAACCAATTTCTTTGGCACTTAGGCTTTTTGGCAACTTGTATGCTGGTGAGCTTATCTTTATCCTTATTGCCTTGCTGCCTGCTTTTGTGCAGCCGTTACTTAGTTTCCCCTGGGCGATATTTCATATTTTAATCATTGTGCTGCAGGCTTTTATATTTATGGTATTAACTATTGTATATTTAAGTATGGCGCACGAAGATCACTAATTCTTTTTTAACTTTAAATAAAACAATACTTTTGGAGGTATTATGGAACTTGCAGCGTTAATTGCAGATGTACAAGGTTTAACAGCCATTGCGGTTGGTCTTATTCTTGGTATGGGTGCTGTTGGTACAGCGATTGGTTTTGGTTTGTTAGGTGGCAAATTTCTTGAAGGTGCAGCACGACAACCAGAATTGGTGCCAATGCTACAGGTAAAAATGTTTATTGTAGCGGGTCTGTTAGATGCGGTAACAATGATCGGTGTTGGTATGGCGTTATTCTTTACATTCGCTAACCCATTCTTATCTGCAGTGACTTCGGCTGCTGGCTAATCTTTAGTTTTTTTAAGCAATAAGGGGAATACCGTGAGTATCAATGCTACTCTGATCGGTCAAATGATCACATTTACACTGCTAGTATGGTTTACCATGCAGTATGTGTGGCCACCGCTAATTGAAGCTCTTGATGAGCGTAAAAAGAAAATTGCTGAAGGCCTTGCTGCCGCTGAAAAAGGACAGGAAGATATTAAGTTGGCTGAGAAAAAGGCCATGAAATATCTGAAAGAAGCAAAAACTGAATCGGCAAATATTATTGCGCTTGCTCAAAAACGTGCTAACGAAGTTGTTGAAGAATCAAAAGAAACCGCCAAACTGGAAGGTGAAAGAATGATTGAGTCAGCAAAAGCACAAATTGAACAGGAAATGCAGCAAGCGAAAGAGACACTGCGTAAAGAAGTTTCTTTATTAGCAATAAAAGCAGCTGAGCAAATTTTGCAAGAAGAAGTTGATAAAGCAAAGCATAAAGATATTATCAGCAAAGTGTCTGCACAGTTAGGATAAAACAATGAGTGAATTATCAACACTGGCAAGGCCTTATGCGGAAGCGGTTTTTAAAATTGCAGTAGAGAGCAAGTCAACACCTGACTGGTCTGAAATGCTTAAGTTTTTGTCTTTGGTTATGCAAGACAAAGAAATGATTGCCATCGTAGCTAATCCAAAAGTGAGTCAGGAACAGCTGACGGCTTTAATATTAGAAATTTGTCAGGATCAGCTAAAGGAACAAAGTATTAACTTTGTTAAACTGTTGGTTCAGAATGACAGATTGATATTGGCACCTCAAATTTCAGATCTTTTTGAAGCCTATAAAGCAGAACATGAAGGTTATGTCGATGTTGAGCTAACCAGTGCTTATGCTTTATCTAAAGATGAGCAGAAAAAGTTTGCCACAACGCTGAAAAAACAATTACGAAAAGACGTTAAAATTACCACATCAATCGATAAATCATTAATTGGTGGCTTTGTTGCGAAAGCAGGCGATAAGGTGATTGACGGCTCCGTTATAGGTCAGCTTCAACAATTAGCTAAGAAACTCTAAAACATAGGGTGAAAAAATAAATATGCAATTAAATCCATCTGAAATCAGTGATCTGATTAAAAAGAAGATTGAGAATTTTGACGTTAGTGTCGAAGCTCATACAGAAGGTAGTGTTGTCAGTATAACTGATGGCATTATCACAGTACACGGCCTATCTGAAGCAATGCAAGGTGAAATGCTGGAGTTTCCAGACAACACTTTTGGTATGGCGCTTAATCTGGAAAGAGATTCAGTCGGCGTAGTAATGCTAGGCGCATACCAGCACATTACAGAAGGCGATACCGTTAAATGCACTGGTAAAATTTTAGAAGTTCCAGTCGGTGAAGCGTTATTAGGCCGTGTTGTTGACAGTCTTGGCAATCCAATTGATGGCAAAGGCACTATTAATACAACTGAGGCATCGCCTGTTGAAAAGATTGCTCCTGGCGTAATTGCCAGACAGTCCGTTGATCAGCCTGTACAGTTAGGTTTGAAATCAATCGATTCTATGATTCCTGTTGGCCGTGGCCAGCGTGAGCTGATTATCGGTGATAGACAAACAGGTAAAACAGCGATTGCAATTGATGCAATTATTAACCAAAAAGGTACAGGTGTTAAATGCATCTATGTGGCTATCGGCCAGAAAAGATCTTCTATCGCTAATGTCGTCCGTAAATTAGAAGAACATGATGCTTTGGCGCATACAATTATCGTATCTGCCTCTGCCTCTGAAGCGGCTGCGCTTCAATTCATAGCACCTTATACAGGCTGTTCAATGGGGGAGTTCTTTAGAGATAAAGGCGAAGATGCGCTGATTATTTATGATGATTTAACCAAGCAGGCTTGGGCGTATCGTCAAATGTCATTATTGCTACGCCGTCCGCCAGGTCGCGAAGCTTACCCAGGTGATGTTTTCTACATCCATTCTCGTCTGTTAGAGAGAGCTTCTCGTATTAATGCTGAAGAAGTAGAAAAATTAACCAATGGAAAGGTTAAAGGTAAAACAGGTTCTTTGACTGCATTGCCTATTATTGAAACTCAAGGTGGGGATGTTTCTGCTTTTGTACCAACAAACGTTATATCTATAACTGATGGGCAGATTTTTTTAGAGTCTGACTTATTCAACTCGGGTATTCGTCCTGCGGTTAACGCAGGGTTGTCCGTATCACGTGTAGGCGGAGCCGCTCAAACCAAAATCATTAAAAAGTTAGGTGGTGGTATTCGTCTTGATTTAGCTCAGTATCGTGAACTTGCAGCGTTTGCTCAGTTTGCTTCTGACTTGGATGAAAGCACACGTAAGCAGATTGAGCGTGGCCAGCGTGTTACAGAGCTGATGAAGCAAGATCAATATTCGCCTATGTCAGTGGCTGAAATGGGTGTTTCATTACATGCGGCTAACGAAGGTTTTCTTGATGATTTAGAGGTTGCAAAAGTACGTGATTTTGAAGCGGCGCTTCAATCATATATGAAGTCTGAAGAAGCTGATTTAATGAAAACAATTAATGACACAGGCGACTATAGCGATGAAATTAAGAAAGGCATTCAATCTGCAATAGAAGCTTTCATTAAAACAAGTAGCTGGTAAGGGGCTTCTTATGGCTGTTGGTAAAGAAATACGGACGCAGATTGCGAGTATAAAAAATACTCAAAAAATCACTCGGGCAATGGAAATGGTTGCTGCCAGTAAAATGCGTAAAACAAAAGACAGAATGCAGGCAACGCGTCCCTACTCTAAAAAGATAAGCCAGATTATTAGGCATCTGGCTCATGCTAATCCTGAGTATAAGCATCCTTTTCTGCTTGCTCGTAAAGTTAAGCGTGTTGGCGTTATTATTATTACGTCTGACAGAGGCTTATGTGGCGGTCTGAATTCTAATTTATTCAGGACAGTACTAAAAGACTTGGCCGCATGGGAAAAAGATAATATTGAAGTTGATATCTGTACCATTGGTACAAAAGGCAGCAGTTTTTTTGCTGCGATTAATGCCAGTATTGTGGCTCAGATAGGTAAGCTTGGTGATACGCCGCATCTTAATGATATTGTGGGCATTATTAAAGTAATGCTTGATTCCTATACTAATGGCACGATAGATGAACTGTATGTGGTCAGCAATGAATTTGTTAACACGATGACTCAGAAGCCTGTCATAGAAAAGCTGATTCCTGTTGTAGCGAATGAATTAGAAAATGATGCTGAAGATCATTTTGGAAATAAACATTGGGATTATTTATATGAACCTGATGCCAAAGATGTTCTGGATACATTGCTAACACGTTATATCGAATCAATTGTTTATCAGGGAGTGGTAGAAAATAATGCCTGTGAACAATCCGCTAGGATGGTTGCAATGAAAAGCGCATCAGACAACGCAGGCAATATTATTGATGAGTTGCAACTTGTTTATAACAAGGCTAGACAGGCAGCTATTACGCAAGAAATTTCAGAGATTGTTGCAGGTGCTGCTGCTGTTTAGGCTGTTTAAAACATGGCCGATGGCACACGAATTTAGATTTAGAGAGGACGAAAATGAGTAATGGTAAAATCGTTCAGATTATCGGAGCGGTCGTCGATGTGGAGTTTTCACGCGAAGATTTGCCGAAGGTATATGACGCATTGAATGTTGAAAACAAAGGTTTAACATTAGAAGTTCAGCAACAGATTGGCGACGGTGTCGTTCGTACTATTGCAATGGGAACAACCGACGGATTGAGTCGTGGATTGGAAGTAAGCAATTCAGGCGAAGCCATTAAAGTGCCAGTAGGTCAAAAAACTTTAGGGCGTATCATGGACGTTCTAGGTGAGCCCATTGATGAAAAGGGCCCTATTGGCGAAAAGGAGAAATGGGTTATCCATCGTGATGCTCCTTCTTATGAAGAGCAGGCGCCTGCTAACGAACTGTTAGAAACAGGTATCAAAGTCATTGACTTGGTTTGCCCATTTGCTAAAGGTGGTAAAGTAGGTCTTTTTGGTGGCGCTGGTGTTGGTAAAACAGTAAACATGATGGAGCTTATTCGTAATATAGCGATTGAGCACAGCGGTTTCTCTGTATTTGCAGGTGTGGGTGAGCGTACTCGTGAGGGTAACGATTTCTACCACGAAATGACAGATTCAAACGTAATCGATAAAGTATCGTTAGTATACGGTCAAATGAACGAGCCGCCTGGAAACAGATTGCGCGTTGCTTTGACTGGTTTAACCATGGCTGAATTCTTTCGAGAAGAAGGCCGTGATGTATTATTCTTTGTTGATAATATTTATCGCTATACATTAGCAGGTACTGAGGTATCTGCGCTATTAGGCCGTATGCCTTCAGCGGTAGGCTACCAGCCTACACTAGCTGAAGAAATGGGCGTATTGCAAGAGCGTATCACTTCAACTAAAACAGGTTCGATTACTTCTATTCAGGCGGTCTATGTACCCGCGGATGATTTAACAGATCCATCACCTGCAACAACTTTCGCTCATTTAGATGCGACTGTTGTATTATCTAGACAAATTGCTGAGCTAGGTATTTACCCAGCAATTGACCCATTGGATTCAAGCAGTCGTCAGTTAGATCCTTTAGTGATTGGTCAAGAGCATTATGATGTGGCTCGTGGCGTGCAAGGTATTTTGCAGCGCTACAAAGAACTGCGTGATATTATCGCAATTTTAGGGATGGATGAGCTATCTGAAGAAGATAAGTTGACAGTAACTAGGGCTCGTAAAGTGCAGCGTTTCTTATCGCAGCCTTTCTTTGTTGCTGAAGTATTTACAGGTTCGCCAGGAAAATATGTATCATTAAAAGATACGATAGCAGGCTTTAAAGGCATTATTGCCGGTGAGTATGATGATCTTCCTGAACAGGCTTTCTATATGGTGGGAACCATTGATGAAGCCGTTGAGAAAGCGAAAGGAATGTAATCCTTTTTAGGAGATTATTATGACAATGACCGTACATGTAGATATCGTGAGTGCAGAGAATGAAATTTTTTCTGGACTTGCGGAAATGGTTTTTGCTCCTGCAGAACTTGGTGAAGTAGGTATTGCTCCACGTCATGCTCCATTAATAACAAAACTGCTTCCGGGTGAAGTGCGAGTTAAAGTCAGTGATACAGAAACACTGGAATATCATGTTTCTGGCGGAATTTTAGAGGTACAGCCGCATTTAGTTACTGTCTTGGCGGATACTGCCATTAGAGCTGCAGATATTGATGAGGCTTCTGCATTAGAAGCCAAAGCAAAAGCAGAAGAAATGCTGTCGGATAAATCTGGCAAAATTGATTTCGCAAAAGCACAGGCTGAATTGGCACAGGCAATGTCGCAGCTCAGGACCTTGAATCGTTTGAGAAAACGAGGCAGGTAGCCTTTTCTGTTTAGCGTATTTTAAAGCCCAATAATGTGAAAACATTCTTGGGCTTTTTTATGCAGGGTACTTTTTAGGCTATAATTGCGCAGTAACTTTTCAAATGAGTGGATAACTTTTAATTTACTCAAATCTTATCAATCAACCAGGTTAAAGATGGATATTAAAACTATTATTTTAGCGGCAGGTCAGGGAACGCGTATGCGTTCATCAAAACCAAAAGTATTGCACAAAGTAGCTGACCGCGCATTGCTGCATCATGTTTATGACACCAGTGCCCAATTAGAGAATAATTCGATAGTCATTATTTATGGGCATGGCGGTGAGCTAGTTAAAGAACAGTTAAATACATTGAATGCGGATTGGGTCGAGCAAAAAGAGCAGTTAGGGACGGGGCATGCCGTTCAACAGGCTGAAGGCTTTATTAATGACAGCGACAAAGTGCTTATTTTATACGGAGATGTTCCTTTATTGAAGAAATCTACAATAGAAAGGCTATTGGAAAATGTAAGCCAAAAATCAATTGGCTTATTGACGGTAGAACTAGATGACCCAAAAGGATATGGCCGAATTGTTAGGGATAATGATGGAAATGTATTAAAAATTGTTGAAGAAAAGGACACGACAGAAGATGAAAGGTTAATTACAGAAGGCAATACTGGCATTATCGCCACTCCAGGAAATTTATTGAAAGAGTGGCTGTCAAGGCTGGAAAATAGTAACGCGCAAAATGAGTTTTACCTGACGGATATTATTGAAATGGCGGTTAACGATGGTGTACGGGTAAAAACGAATCTGGCAGAAAGTATGGATGAGGTTTTAGGCGTTAACGATCGCAGTCAATTGGCACATTTGGAGCGAGTCTATCAATTGGAACAGGCTCAGCAGCTGATGGCATCTGGGGCTACCTTGAGAGATCCTTCAAGAATTGATATACGGGGGGATTTCGAAAGTGTTGGTCAAGATATAGAAATAGATATTAATGTGCTGTTTGAAGGTACCAATACAATAGGAAATAACGTCATAATTGGTGCCAACTGCATTTTAAAAAATGCAGTAATTGGGGATGATGCTGTAATATTGCCCAACTGCATTATTGAAGATGCTACAGTTGGTGTCCGTAGCCGAATTGGACCCTTTGCCAGATTAAGACCCCAAGCTGAGTTGGCGGCTGAGGTGCATATTGGAAATTTTGTCGAAATTAAAAAATCTACAGTTGCCACTGGAAGCAAAATTAATCATTTAAGCTATATTGGTGATGCCACAATAGGAAGCAAGGTTAATATAGGAGCAGGCACTATCACCTGCAATTATGACGGCGTAAATAAATCCCAAACAATCATAGGAGATGGTGCTTTTATAGGATCATCTACCCAATTGATTGCTCCTGTGACAGTAGGAAAAGGTGCAACCATCGGTGCTGGATCAACAATTACTAAAGATACTGAAAAAGAGCAGTTGACTTTGTCACGAGCTAAACAAATTACAATCAAAGACTGGCAAAGACCTGTAAAGCCTAAGTAATGCACTGGCAATTAGCCTGCTTTTCTAGCCATGAAGCATCGTTAAGATAATAATGGAAAAACAGAATGTATCCTCAAGTTCTTCATGGAGAATAGAGAGAGTGTTTTGTTAAGGTTTATAGTTCTATCAAGTAACTTAACTTTGCAAACTCAGCCAATGAAATAGATTCAGCCCTTAGGGTTGGATCTATGCCTAAAGCAATTATCTGCTCTTCGGCTATTAGTTTTTTTAGCGAATTTCTAAGCGTTTTTCGTCGCTGAGAAAAGGCGGTGACAACCACTTTGTTCAGTTTCTTTATATCTTCAATTTCTACCGGTGGTTTTTTATAGGGGATAAGTCTTACGATGGCTGACATTACCTTGGGAATAGGATCAAAACTTTCTGGGGGAACATCAAAAACCAGTTCTGTGTCGCAGTAATATTGGATCATCACACTGAGACGACCGTATTTTTTACTGCCCGGTTCTGCACAGATGCGGTCAACCACTTCCTTTTGCAGCATAAAGTGCATATCATTAATGCAATGGGCGTTATCGAGCAAATGAAATAGCAGAGGGGTTGAAATGTTATAGGGCAGATTGCCAATAATGCGTAATTTTTCCTCTTTATCAGCTAATGCAGAAAAATTAAAACGAAGAGCATCTGCACTATGAATGGTAAAGTTATCAAAGCGACTGAATCGTTCAGTAAGAGTTTTAACTAGATCCCTGTCTAGTTCAACCACATCTAATAAGACATCTTGCTGCAATAATGGCTCAGTTATTGCTCCAAGCCCTGGCCCTATTTCTACCCAGTGTTCATTTTTATTAGCCTGAATGCTGGAAAGAATATTGTAAATAACATTATGGTCCTGTAGAAAGTTTTGACCAAAGCGTTTACGGGCTTTATGTGCTGTTTGCTGTATATTCATTGCTCTTATTATAGCAAGGAGCCATATCAAATGTGGTTTGAAAGCATACTGGACTTAACCATTGCTAAAGCAGTGTTAACGGCAAACTCTAAACTGCCTAGATTGGCTTTGCCAGTTCCCGCCAAATCAAGCGCTGTTCCATGGTCAACCGATGTGCGAATAATGGGCAGCCCTAAAGTGATATTCACAGCTTGACCAAATCCCTTGTATTTTAAAACAGGCAGTCCCTGATCGTGATACATCGCTAGCACGGCATCGGCAGATTTTAAATATTTAGGGGTGAATAAAGTATCGGCGGGTAGCGGGCCTTGCAAGTTAATTCCCTGCTTTCTCAAACGATCTAATTCAGGTTCAATAATGTCTATTTCTTCTCTGCCCAAATGACCATTTTCACCGGCATGAGGGTTTAGCCCGCAAACTAGTATTGTCGGATTATTCAGGGAAAAGTAATTCTGCAAATCTTTATGAAGCAAGGTTATAACCTTGCTTAAGCGCTCAGCAGTAATGGCTTTGCTGACTTGGGATATGGGCAGGTGGGTAGTAGCCAATGCAACACGCAAGCCTTCAGTTGCCAGCATCATAATGGGGTGGCCGCCGGTAATGTCAGCTATAAACTCTGTATGGCCAGTAAATGATATATCGGCATCATTAATAATGCTTTTCTGTACAGGTGCTGTAACCATGGCATCAAACAAACCATCTAGACATCCTTGGGTGGCAAGCCGGATAGTTCCAACAACAAAAGGACTATTTTCAGCATTAAGCTGACCACAAATGGCTTTACTTTTTAATCTCAAAGGCATTACAGTGATTGAGCCGGCTGAACTGTGCAGAGGCTGTTTGAGCGGGTCAAAAAGATTAATGGATATGTCCAGACCTAATTGAATTGCCCGTCGCCTTAATAGCTCAGGGTCTGTTATTATAACGAGTTCGCAGCTGTGTTTTTTCTGAGCCAGCTGAATGCATATGTCAGGGCCAATACCTGCCGGTTCACCCGCTGTAAGTGCGATGCGAGGAATTGAATATGCAGTTTTCATAGAAGTTCGGGGGATAATGGGACTAAGTAAGCTCCATTTTAACTTTAACTGGTTCTGTATTGTATTTTTATTGATGGTAAAAGGTTATTGATCTATGAAAAATAAGGGGAACCTGCTTTTAAATTTTACCCAGTTTGTTACAGCCCACCCTTGGTGGATATTATTGTTGGCGGTTCTGGCTGTATCAGCAATGGCAAAGGGCATTATGGATCTTGGGTTCAAAAATGACTATCGCGTGTACTTCAGTCAAGAAAACCCACAGTTGCAAGCCTTTGAAGACATTCAAAATACTTATAACAAGTCAGATTCGGTGATTTTTGTATTGCAGCCTGAAGATGGCAATATATTTAGTTCACATACATTGCAGGCAATTCGGCAATTGACGGAAAAATCCTGGCAGCTGCCATATTCAAGCAGAGTCGATTCAGTCACTAATTTTCAGCATACTCAAGCGGAAGGTGACGATTTATTGGTTGCTGACCTTGTGGCTGATCCAATGGCCTCAGCGGGTGAAATTGAAAATATTAAACAGATTGCACTGCATGAACCCTTTTTAGTTAATAGGCTGGTTTCGCTTAAGGGGGATGTTGCTGGCGTTAATGTTGTTTTACAAATGCCAGGGGAAAGCCCGAATGAATTTTCAGTAGTGGCAGCTGCAGCCCGGGAATTGGCAAAAGAAATAGAAAGCAGCTACCCAGGAATAAAAATTTATTTAACAGGCATGGCGATGATGAGCAATGCATTTAGCGAGTCAGCTTTGAAGGATAACAAGTTACTGGTTCCATTGATGTATGGCTGCGTGATATTGGTATTATGGCTAAGTTTTCGTTCATTGAGTGCAACCTTTGCAGTTGTATTGCTCATTGTTTTTTGCATTGTTTCTGCGTTGGGTTTAGCTGGTTGGCTAGGCTGGTTTTTAACGCCAACTTCGGCGGTTGCTCCAACCATAATATTAACCATGGCGGTTGCCGATTGTGTTCACATACTGGTTACACAGCTGCATAATATGCGAATGGGCCATGAAAAAAGGCAGGCAGTACAGGAAAGTTTAAGGGTCAATTTTCAACCGGTTCTATTAACCAGTTTGACTACAGCAATTGGCTTTTTAAGCATGAATTTCAGTGACGCGCCACCGTTTAGAGATCTAGGCAATATTGTTGCTATCGGCGTGATGCTGGCTTGGTTTTTTTCCATCACCTTGCTGCCTGCTTTGATGACAGTTTTACCGATTAAAGTTAAATCGCGAAGTGAATTAAATAGCACCATAATGAAGCGGATGGCAAATTGGGCGATAAAGCATCGCAGGCCGTTAGTCATAGTTAATGGCCTTATTGCGCTGATTATGATCTCATTCGCACCGCAGAACCAGCTTAATGATGAGTTTGTTAAGTACTTTGATAAAACCACTGAGTTTAGGCAAGGCACTGACTTTTTGAATGAAAAAATGGGGGGCATTTATACTATTGAATTTTCCATTCATGCAAAGGAGTCAGGCGGGATAAATGAACCTGACTTTTTAAATGCAACGCAAAGTCTGGTTGACTGGCTGCTGGTCCAGCCAGAAGTTATTCAGGCCAATACGGTAACAAATATTTATAAGCGACTGAATAAAAATATGCATGGTGATAATGATGAATGGTATCGTTTGCCAGAAACGCGAGAATTGGCCGCCCAGTATTTGCTGCTATATGAAATGTCATTGCCGTATGGACTGGATTTGAATGATCAGATTAATATTGATAAGTCAGGGATTAGAGTTACCGTCTCATTAGAAACCATGAGCTCAAACCATATGCTAGCACTTGAACAGCGGATCAACCAATGGATAAGCCAAAATATCTCCCAATATGCAATAGAGCTGGCCAGCCCTATTCTTATGTTCTCCCATATTGGAAGCCGTAATATTATTCGGATGCTGATCGGTTCCATAGCCGCTTTAGTACTTATTTCGTTTATTCTTATGTTTGCCTTTAAATCCGTTAAGCTGGGACTAATTAGCCTGATACCTAACTTAGTGCCTGCAGGCATTGCATTTGGCATCTGGGGCTTGATTGACGGACAGGTTGGGTTAGGGTTGTCGGTTGTCATGGGGTTGACGTTAGGTATAGTAGTCGATGATACTGTTCACTTTATCAGTAAATATCGGCGGGCCAGAATAGAAAAAGGGATGAATAGTGAAGATGCCGTAAGATATGCTTTTTCAACAGTAGGTGTGGCATTATGGATTACATCAATAGTATTAGTGACGGGATTTATGGTATTGAGCTTATCCCATTTTACAATGAATGCGGAAATGGGCTTGCTGACAGCAATTACAATAGCCGTCGCCCTATTTCTTGATTTGCTGTTTTTGCCCCCGCTGTTAATGAGTTTAGATAAAAAATGACCTTCATTAGGCAGCTGGAAATAAATAACCCCTTCAAATTTCGCAGTATTTACCATGTCAGAGTGTGCGGGCCTCAATAATGGCTGCACGATTAATTAAATTTAAGAGGAAATAAAAATGAAAATTGCAATATATTTTGCCATTCTATTAATGCCGGCATTAGTTTCTGCACAAACAATACCTGGAGCTGATCCGCAGAAAATGCAGGAAATGATGCAAAAGGCGCAAGAAATGAAAGCCTGCATGCAAAATGTTGATCAGACCAAAATGAAAGCTTTTCAGCAGCGGGTAAAGCAGACAGGAGAGGAAGTAAAAGCATTATGCTCGGCAGGGAAGCGTGACGAAGCACTTAACAAAGCAATGTCATTCAGTAAGGAAATCGCATCAGATACTACAATGCAAGAAATGAAAAAGTGTGGAGAAATAATGAAAGGTTTTATGCCTGATTTTTCGGAAATTACCCAGGCTTATCAGGATGACGGGGCTAAAGGGCATGTTTGCGATCAATAGCTTGTTTTGCTTGAATATAAAGGGAATCTATACCTTTGTCGCTGTAGATTCACGATAAGAGTCCTAGGGAATGGCGACCTTTTAAATTGATGGAGTACTCGATTTAATTTTTAATTATTTTGGGTGTATAAATATTATCAGCAGATTTGTCAAAATAGAGACCGACAAAGGGATTGTTAATAATGTGCTGTAAATCAGTGCTGCTTAAGTTTTGTTCTGCAACATAGGTTTCATGTGTCGCGTTATCAACCAAGATTTTATACCAGGGCTGATTTTTAGAGGGTCTGCTATGAGCAACATTATTGTACCAGTCATCGGTGCCAGAGTATTTGAAATCAACATCAAAGATAATGCCTCTGTAATCGAACAGTTTGTGCTGAATAATTTGACCGATATAAAAATGCGTTTTTTGCATACTCTATGACATGATTGAAACGGGTAATACTTAATTAATATAGTAGGTTATTGGCAAACTTCTATTATAAATGCTAATTTCCCTCATAATTATTGAACCCACACTGTCAGGAGGGGTAAAATAGCTTTCAATTTAATCGCCAATGACGCATGTGAAACCACAAGTAAAAAATTTAGTTCAAACGCGAATTCCCACAGCACATGGCGAATTTATCCTGCATTATTACAGCAACAATATTGATGATAAGGAGCATATAGCCCTTGTAAAAGGTGATGTGGCTAATAAACAGAGCGTTTTGGTTCGTATTCATTCTGAGTGCTTTACCGGCGATGTTTTAGGTTCTCGTCGCTGTGACTGCGGTGAACAGCTTGATATGGCATTACAGCTCATAAATGAAGCGGGCAGTGGCGTTTTGCTCTATTTACGCCAGGAAGGCCGTGGTATTGGGCTATTAAAAAAGCTGCAGGCATATAACCTGCAAGATAAAGGGCTGGATACAGTCGATGCAAATATTCATTTAGGCCACCTTGCAGATGAGCGGGAGTATGATCTGGCGGCATTAATGCTAAAGGATTTAAAGATAAGTTCCGTTTCACTGCTGACTAACAATCCAGATAAAATTGACGGGCTAGTCAGTCTGGGGATAAAGGTTGATCGCCGTATTCCCGTGGAGACACATATACATGATGAGAATCAACATTATTTGAAGACCAAGGTTAAAAAAATGAGCCATTTGCTATCATTCCCTGATGGTGAAAAAAACCGTAGCGAATCTTAGCTGCAATCCCATGTGGCAGCCCTTTCATAAATCCGCACTGTATCGGGCGATCACAAGAACCTGCCCCTACAAAACCTTACATAATACCTTTCATTTTATTGACCACTCATGACCGAGCATCTAGAAGTACCTGCAGAATCCTTAAAGCTAAATATAGATTTAGACAGTTTGACGATACCTGAAATATCCAGACAATCTGACACCCTGCTAGGGCAGACAAGAGCTCAGTCAGCTCTGGAGTTTGGTGTGGCCATGAAAACCCCGGGCTACAATATTTTTGTTATGGGAGAGCCCGGAACAGGACGGCTGTCAATGATTACAAATTATTTGACACAGTTTGCAGCAAAGCAGGAAACCCCGCCGTCCTATGCCTATGTCGATAATTTTGAAAAGCCCCGCGAACCCATTTCAGTTCAATTGCCCGCTGGGCAGGGGGAGGCCTTTACTAAGGATATAGAGCAGCTGATAGATGATCTATTGGCTACCTTCCCGTCTACGTTTGAAAGTCCAGCCTATCAGCAGAAAAAAACTGCGATAGAGCGTCGCTTTAATCAGCGATACAAAGTGGCAATTGATTTGGTTGATAAAAAAGCTGAGGAAATGAATGTTGCTCTCTACAGAGATAACGATACCATTACATTTCTGCCGATCAGAGACAATAAAACGCTGGATGACGATCAATTCGCCCAGCTATCGCAGACTGAAAGAGAAGCTTTTCACGATCATACCGAAGAGCTTGAGGTTTTTTTGGGGGATGAACTGCTTGAATTGCCTCAATGGCGAAGAGCGATGGTTGATGAAACAAAACAGCTGGATAATGACACCATCGGTTTAGCTATCGCCCCGCTGTTTGATGAGCTAAACCGAAAATATCAAAATACAGATGATGTTATAAGCTATCTGGCCGAGTTTAAAAAGGATATAGTAGAAACCATTACTGATTATTTAATGCCAGCCCGCATTCAGGAAGTAAAAGATATTACAACCAAGCGCCTGATATTGACCGAACAGTATCAGCCTAATATTCTGGTTGACTATCAGCAGGAAAACGGTGCACCTGTTATCTACGAATCACACCCCACCTATCAGAATCTATTTGGACGCATTGAATACATGAGCGACCAAGGGGCTTTGATCACAACCTATCGAAGAATTTGTTCCGGATCTTTGCATAAAGCCAATGGAGGCTATTTAATCCTGGATGCAGAAAAAATACTGACCTACCCCTTTGTTTGGGAAGGTTTAAAGCGTGCATTAAAAGCTGGAAAAATAGAAATAGAATCGCCTTATTCTGAGTATGGGGTTAATACCATTACCTTAAAGCCAGAAGTTATACCGCTTAGTGTTAAGGTAATCCTGGTCGGTTCCCGTGATATTTATTATCTGCTGGAAGATATGGATAGTGAATTTAACGAAATGTTTCGCGTGCTGTCAGACTTTGGAAATCATATAGCACTGACACAGAACACAATCGAGCAGTTTATTGCATTAATGGTTAAACAGGCATCAGATTCGGGAGCCCTGCCCTTAACAAAAACGGCTATTGTACGGCTGATAGAGCATAGTTGCAGACTTTCCGAAAATCAGCACCGATTATCTGCCCGTATCAACGATTCTTTAGAAATTATTGGAGAAGCTAATCTTTTTTGTGCAGGGAGCGGAGGGACAGAGATTGACCAGGAACAGATTGAACTGGCCTTATCTGCCAAGGAATCACGCAGTGGGCGAATTGCTGAAGAAATCCTGGAAGAAATGACTAATGGTACAATTTTAATTGATACTGCAGGCGAAGCAATAGGCAGGGTTAATGGCTTAACCGTTATGGAAGTCGGTGGCAGCAGTTTTGGAGCACCTGCAAGAATTACCACAACAGTCTATCCCGGTTCCCGAGGCATAGTCGATATAGAAAGAGAAGCCGAACTGGGCCAGGCTATTCATTCTAAAGGCGTGATGATTCTGACGGGCTATTTAGGACATTGCTATGCACAGCAGTTCCCGTTAGCCATTTCAGCCAGTATCGCCCTGGAGCAGTCCTACGGATACGTAGACGGAGATAGTGCGTCTTTAGCCGAATTGTGCTGCCTAATATCAGCATTAACCAGCACACCGATTAAACAGGGGTTTGCGATAACCGGATCAATCAATCAATATGGCGAAGTACAGGCGATAGGCGGAGTCAATGAAAAAATTGAAGGGTTCTTTAAACTGTGCAAGGCAAGAGGGTTAAATGGCGACCATGGAACCATTATCCCCGTATCAAATAAATGCAATCTTATGTTAAAGCAAGAGGTCGTTGACGCGGTTAAGCAAGGCCTATTTACTATTTATGCTGTATCAAATGTAAACGAAACATTAGAGCTATTAATGGGAAAAACAGCCGGGATAATGAATGCTGAAGGGCAATACCCGGAAGGAAGCATTAACTTCAATGTTGTTTCCAGACTAAAAGAAATCTCAGACCTGGCTCATGACGGCGAAGATCACGAAGATGATGGTAAAGATAAAGAATGACGAACATTAAACGTAAAGCATGTATGATAAAACTCTAGTCTATGATAGAGAGGTAGTCTTATGCGTTGGTTTTTAGCTTTAAATTTCACACTTATTTCAGCCGTTTCTTTTGCTGATGCAGAGCAGAATGCTGATTTTGCCGCAGTTCCTGAGCCTCCCGAACTGCCAATGCCCGTACAAAGCGGTGAAACATTGGAACCCGATATAACGATTATTCGTAAAGGCGATAAAACCGTTCAGGAATACCGTAAAAATGGCCAGCTCTACATGGTCAAAATTATCCCCGCAGCCGGTCCGTCCTATTATTATATAGATACCGACGGCGATGGAAATATGGATGTGAGAGGAAGTGATCTGGATAAAGGAACAAATATCAATCAATGGAAATTGTTTGAATGGGATTAAAGGTACCTTCTGTTCTGGAAATTCTTTTTTAATTGGATTGTTAGGGATAAAATTTAAAAATCGCCATTCCCGACAAGAGGCTTCGGGAATGGCGAGCTAAAGTTTGGCTCATCAAACCAAACTATAATGGAATACTAGTTTAACGCGACTTGCTTGCAACAGGGTGAAAACCTTTTCATATTGGAGAAGGCTGAATCTTTACTTTTTCTACGGTTTCAATAACAATTGATCCTTCTGTAAAAAAGACTGATAAATATCATGCTTAAGTTTTTGCCTGGGATTATTCTTATACAGCTTGTGACTGGCGGTCTGGTGCTGACGGCATTCAATTGGTCACAGGACTTTCAATTAATCATAGTGCTTGTGGCTATTGCTTTAATTAGTGCTGTTTTGACTGCCTTCTGGTTTTCTTCCATTGCCCGCAACCTGTTTCACAGTGAGCAGACTTTTATGATGGAACGCCATGCCCATGATCGAGAAAAAATTTTGAAGGAAGCCGAGCTGGAAAAAGCCACTGTTCTAAATGAAAAGTCACAGATGCAGGATCAGCATGCACGGGAACGTGAGAGCATTTTGCTAGATGCAGAACGCGATAAGGCAAAGACTGTTTCAGAAAGCTACAGGAAAATTGAAAAAGAAACCAGAAAAGCCCACAATAGGGCTAATCTAAAAGTGGGAATGGCTTTCGCTGTAGCAGCAGGCGCTGGGGGACTGTTTATCTTTAGCCAGTTAATCACTGTAGGCGTTATGGTTCTAGTTGCTTCTGGTAGCGGGCTAAGCGGGTATTTGATGCGGGCCAGACAAGACCGCCTGTCTCGAAATAAGCAATTGGCTCTTATTGAAACAGACATGGATAAGAGTCCGCCCATAGACGCCTCAAAACTGAAGCTTTTACAGAAAGACAGGAAATAGCGATGATTCCCATTCATGATGACAACCCCACCAATATCAGCCCTTACGTCACCTATCTCTTGATCATATGCTGTATTCTTGTATTTATCTGGGAGCTGTCATTAGCAGGACAGCTGCAGGGTGCGTTTTATAGTCTGGGTGTCATACCTGCTGTTTTAATTGGAGATGGACAGCTTCCTCCTCAGTTTGCACTTGTACCTGCCTGGCTAAGTATTTTTACCTCAATGTTTATGCATGGCGGCTGGATGCATTTGCTCGGCAATGTACTCTACTTGTGGGTTTTTGGGAATAATATTGAGGATGCTATGGGGCATGGTAAGTTCATCCTCTTTTATTTGCTTTGCGGTATAGCTGCAGTTTTTGCCCAGGCAATTCCCGATCCAAATTCAGTGGTCCCTATGATTGGGGCAAGCGGGGCAATTTCGGGCGTTTTGGGTGCCTATCTATTGCTTTACCCACATGCAAAAGTACTGATTGCTATTCCCCTGGGGATAGTTTTTTATACGACCCGAGTGCCGGCGGTTTTTGTGCTGCTTTTTTGGTTTGGAATGCAGATAGTCAGCTCTTCTGTAACTGAAGATCAGCAAGGCGGTGTGGCTTTTGGCGCACATGTTGGCGGGTTTCTGACAGGAATGCTGTTAGTTCCTTTTTTTAGAAATAGCGGGCATCCATTGCATTATTTTTGGCGACGGTGATTAAAATATAGCCTGCAAATAAGCTTTATCTAATATTATGCTTTAAGTATCTGTTATTGTCGGATATTATTAAGCTCTTTCTCTTTCCGGACATTCAAATGGATTCAGCCTGGTTCACCCAGCGAAAAGCGCTGCCGCTAATGGTTATCGCCTGCATATTGCTTGCTGTAGTTATTGTAAAAACCCGCCCTTCTATGCAGCATGAAGCTAGGGAAGAGTTTATCAGTACCGCCAAGGTAATAAATGTTAATCAATACTCCGTCAAACCCGCCATTAAAGGCTTTGGAGTTGTAAAACCGGATATTTTGTTTGAAGCTAAATCCGAAGTGCCTGGAAAAATAATTTTCCTGCATCCGCAATTAAAAGATGGTGCCGTTTTCCCTAAAGATACGGTAGTAATACGCATTGAAGAAGAGGACTATCAGTCTTCTTTAAAACAGGCTCAAGCTAGTTCAAGCTATAACCTTGCCAAGCTAAAAGAGATTAAAGTCAACATTCAGAATACTCGTGTTGAGCTGAAACTGGCTAAAGCCAAATTGAAATTGGCGAAAAAGGAATACAGCCGAATGAAAGCGCTGTTAAAAAAAAACCTGGTTTCACAGTCTAATGCAGATGCCAAACAGTCTGATGCATTAAGGCTGGAACAGGAAGTATTATCGCTTACCAGTCGGCTAAAAACGCTGCCGCAGCAGCAGCGCAGCCTAGAAGCCAATCTGGCCAGTACAAAAGCGGCTTCATCCAGTCAACGCAGGAACCTGGAACGGACAACAGTCACGCTGCCATTTAATGCCAGAATTTCTAAACTGTATGTTGAAAATAATCAATACGTTACTCAGGGCAGTTTATTGTTTAGCGCTCAGACCACTGATAAAGTATTAATTAATGCACAATTTCCTTTATTGCAATTCCGTACTTTGGCTAAAGACTTTCAGGTTGAACAGGACTTAATCAGGCGGGCCTTTCAAAGCGGTTTTTCCAGTGAATTGTTTACTGACTTAGGCTTGTCTGCCAAAGTCAGGCTCAGTGAAAATCTCAATGCCAACTGGCAAGCTAAAGTTGAGCGTATCAGCAGCTCAATTGATCCAAAAACTCGAACACTCGGTTTGTTTGTTAGTGTCGATAAGCCTAATGCCCAGATAATTCCTGGCAGCAAACCGCCACTGCTGGAGGGCATGTATACAGAAATCACTATAAAAGGTAACGCCAAGCAATTCTTTATTATTCCTCGGGATGCAATACATGAAGGCGAGCTATTTATTGTCAATAAAGACAATAAACTTGAACGCAGACTCCTAAAGCCCAGTTTACTGCAAGGCAAGATGGCATTATTTGAAGAAGGGTTAAGTGTGGGGGAAAATATTGTTGTTTCTGACCTATTTCCAGCTATCCCGGGCATGTCAATAATTCTGACAGAAGATAAGCGCACTGAACAGGCTATTATAGACTGGGTTAAGCAGGAGGCTAAGCCGTGATTCGCTTTTTTACGCTACACCCAACAGCCGCGAATCTATTAATGCTGTTTCTAATGTTTATTGGTTTTGTCACCTTGCCTACTTTGAAACGGGAAACCTTGCCAGAAATAAAGAAATATGAAGTTGAAATTAAAATCGTCTATCCAGGTGCCACCCCGAATGATATTGAAGAAAAAATCTGTCTGCCTCTGGAAGATGCCATTGAAGGCATAAGCTTTTTAGAAGAAGTCAGCTGTCAAGCCCATAATTCCTATGCTGTTGCCATTGTCAAGATGTTTGAGGCGGGTGATTTTCTGATCTTTATGGATGATATTAACAGTGCAATTGATGAAATTGACAGCTTTCCTTCTGATTCTGAAGAACCCGTTATCAGCGAAGTGGGACGGACTCAGGATGTGGTGACAGTTGCTTTGACAGCTAATATTAAGCATCAGGAATTAAAAGACCTAGCTGAACAGATTAAATCTAAAATGCTGCTCGACCCAGGCATTCCTTTGGTAACTATTGAAGGGTTCGCCAAACGTCAGTTTCAAATTCAAATATCGCAGGCTAATTTACGCCAATATGGTGTCAGTCTTCAAGATATTGCAATGATTATTGGCCGTCAGGATATAGATTTGCCTGCTGGAGAAATTAACACGGCATCCAGAGATTATCAGATTCGCTTTAATGATGAGGCCCGTTCGGTTGAAGAGCTGGGCGAACTGGTGGTACTTACTAGTCAGCAAGGCACTGAAATTCGCTTATCAGATATAGCCGCCATTGTTGACCAGTTTGATGAAACCTCAGATAACATTGTTTTTAATGGCAAGCCGGCAGCGTTTTTAAAAGTCAGAAAAAATTCACGTGATGACAGCTTAAAAATACTGGAAGCGGTGGAGCTGTTTATAGAAAAACAGCGTCAATTGCTGCCTGCTGAAGTAGGTTTCGATTTAACTCAAGACTTCACCAGCGGCATAAAAGACCGTATTCAACTGCTGATAAGCAATGCCTGGCAGGGATTAATCCTGGTGTTTGGCGTGATGTGGCTATTTTTTGGCGGGCGATACGCTTTTTGGGTGGTAATGGGCCTGCCAGTTTCTTTTCTGGCGAGTACCTGGCTACTGGCGCAATGGGGCGTCAGCATTAATATGCTGTCAATGGTTGCTCTGCTATTGGCTTTGGGTATTTTAATGGATGATGCCATTGTTATCAGCGAAAGCATCGGTCATCAAATCAGTCTGGGAAAATCACCGGTTGATGCCGCAATTGACGGCACACAAGCTGTTGCCCGTGGCGTTATATCATCCTTTATTACTACGCTATGTATTTTTGTGGGACTGCTTTTTCTCAGTGGCGATATAGGGCAAAATTTAAGAAACATTCCTTTGGTATTAATTTCTGTTATCAGCGTTTCATTGGTGGAGGCTTTTTTGATTTTGCCCCATCATTTAAAGCACTCATTGGAAAAAGCGGGGGATGAATCTGTCTCCATTGTCAGAGAAAAATTCACCCTGTATTTTAATAAATTGCATGAACATATCCATGGCTGGGTGGCATTATTGATTCGGTTTCGCTATGCCTTTATCGGGTCTGTTATCGGCTTATTGTTTTTATCTGTCAGTCTTTTAGTCTCTGGCATTGTTAAGTTTTCAGCCTTCCCTGATATTGAGGGTGATATCTTACAGGCCAGAATTTTAATGCCAGTGGGCAGTTCTCTGGCAGCCACTGAACAGACAGTCAAACGGCTTAATAAAAGCTTAAATCAGCTAAACCAAAACTATAGAGAAAAATATGGCGAAGATCTGGTTCATGCCGTTACCCTCAGCTATGGCATGAATGCCGATGCCTTTGAAACAGGTGCGCATGTGGCGACCGTCAGTGCGGATTTGCTAACCTCTGAATTACGTGAACTGTCAATTAATGAAATTGCTGAGCAGTGGCGTAAAAATACTGGAGAAATACCTGAGGCACTGACTATTTCTATCAAAGAGCCCATCATTGGCCCGGCAGGGCGAGCCATTTATATACAACTGCAAGGCGAAGATTTAAAACAGCTGTCCAATGCCTCACACCAAATGCAAAACTGGCTTCAGGGCTATCCTGGCGTGAGCAATTTAATGGATGATTTAAGACCTGGGAAACCAGAATTTACCTTGCACTTAAAACAAGGTGCATATGCACTTGGCTTAGATGCAAGCACGATAGCCGTACAATTGCGAGCAGCCTATCAAGGTATAGAAATACTGGAAACCAGCGTAGGTCTGGAAACCTTTGAAGTGGTGGTGATTTTAGACGAACAGTCCAGAGATGAACTGGATGATTTTGATTATTTCCCCATTATTCATCCTGAGACAGGCCAGGTTATCCCTTTATCAAATGTGGCTGAAATAATCTCCAGCCGAGACTATTCGCATATACAGAGAATCAATGGCCAGCGCACTGTCACTATTTATGGCGATATAGATGCAGAAATTAACAATACCCAGGCCATTCTGCAAGACCTGCAAAAACAGTATTTACCCGACTTTAAAACCCGCTACCCAGAAATCAATGTTGTGTTTGAAGGGGAAATAAAAGAAGGCAATTTAACTCGAAACTCCATGCGCAAAAGCATGCTATTCGGTTTGGCCGGCATTTTTATTCTGCTCAGCCTGCAATTTAGATCTTACACAGAACCCTTAATCGTCATGATGAATATTCCGCTGGCATTGATTGGCGTTATTTGGGGACACTTACTGATGGGACATGATATTACCATGCCCTCTTTGCTGGGTTTTGTCTCTTTGGCAGGGATTGTAGTGAATGATTCGATTTTACTGGTAGAATTTGTTAAAAAGCATAACAGAGAAGGGATGGTGCCGCACGAGTCAGCTGCCAAAGCCAGTTATGAACGCTTTAGAGCCGTGTTTTTAACCTCGCTGACCACTATGGCCGGATTGACACCGCTGTTATTTGAACAAAGCCCGCAGGCACAAATTTTGATACCTTTGGCCATTAGCATTATTTTTGGCATTGCCACCTCTACCCTGCTGGTGCTGTTTGTTATTCCCTGCCTTTATTGTATTTTGGAAGATTTTGGGATTGTTAGGTAACGCGCATTAAATAACCTACCCATATTGCGCAGGGTTTTTATTCGTCTTCAAGGCGCAACGAAGGGAGCATAGCAAGCTATGTGACCGAAGTTGCAACGCTGAAGACGGATAAAAAGACAAGCAAGATTGGTGGGTTATTTATTGCGAGTTGCCTTAAAACAGAATATAACGACGAAGCGATACAGAAGCAATAGGAGTTAATAATTTATTTAAGCCTAAATGCCTCTTAGTGGACTATCATAAATTAATTGCTAAACTGATTAAAACAAAAATGGTGACAGGAACTATAGTTAAGGCAGCTGCAAGCAAATGCTTACTGAAATTTAAATGATAATATAATGACGATAGACGACCGGATAGGTGCCTTGTTAATTCATGAAGGTATCATCAATGATAATGAATTAAAACAGGCACTCAACATTCAAAAGCAGTATGGAGGACGAATAGGTGAAGTCCTTATAAATCAGGGAAACTGCAGTGAAGAAGATGTTTTAACGCAATTGTCTTTACAGCTTGATTTGCCACGGCTTCAAGACTGGCAGGACATTCCGGGTGACCTCGGCAATGTTGAGCTTTATGGCATCAGTGCAGAATGGTGGAGCAAACAAAAGGCATTTCCATTAGGACTGAAGGATAATCAGCTTTGGGTAGCAGTACATGATGTGTTAGATGTTTTTGTTTTGGATGCGGTAAAGCAAATAACGGGGGAAATGATTTTACCTGTCATTACAGGCAGTCACGAGTTACGCCAGCTTCTATCCCTACTGGAATCGTCAGTTGCAAATACCGAAATAACAGATGAAAGCCTATTGCAAGACCTGGCTATAGGCGCGCCAATTATAAAATTTGTTAATGATACTATTCAGCGTGCGATGGATGCTCACGCCTCTGATATTCATTTTGAATCCTATAGGGGGATATTCAGAATTCGATTTCGGGTTGATGGCGTACTTCATGAGGTAGATAGGCCAGGGGCAAGTATGCAGCCAGCAATCATATCTCGTTTAAAACTGATGGCAGAACTAGATATCTCCGAAACACGGCTGCCTCAAGACGGGCGTATAAGGCTGCGTGTCGGAGGCATAGACCTTGATATTCGTGTAGCAACATCTCCTGGCGTTGCTGGAGAAAATATAGTCCTCCGGCTGCTGATCAGCGAGGGAGGGGTTGAAAAAATAGATGACCTGGGCATGCACAGTGACCACTCCCAGCTCACCAAAAAGCTATTGACTCACACCAATGGAATTATCTTAGTTACAGGTCCAACCGGCAGCGGTAAAAGTACGACCTTGTACAGCTTTCTTAGGCATTTAATGGGAGACGAAAGAAAAATAATTACCGTTGAGGACCCCGTTGAATATCAAATTAATGGCATAACGCAAATCCCTGTCAATACCGAAATTGGATTAAGTTTCGCCTCGGTTTTAAGGTCCGTACTAAGACAGGATCCTGACATCGTTATGATTGGTGAAATACGAGACAAAGAAACAGCCGAAATTGCAGTTCAGGCGGCCTTAACAGGACATTTGGTGCTATCGACATTACATACCAATGATGCTCCAAGTGCTTTTGTAAGGCTGATGGATATGGGTGTTGAGCCTTACTTGCTGGCATCGTCAATCATTGGCGTATTAGGCCAGCGACTAGTGAGGGCTGTCTGTCCGCAATGCTCGGAAACCGATAGCAAAGCATTAGCCGCAGCAGAGTCGGTAGGATGGACAAAAATACAGCAGCAATGGCCGCTGCTTAAAAAGCCCGCACACTTTTCTCATGGGCTTGGCTGTTCTCATTGTTTAGGCTCAGGATACCGGGGCCGACGTTCAATTTTTGAAATGCTAGAAGTCAATGGCGAGCTTCAGCATCTACTATCGGTGGAACCAGAAAAAATTATTAACTATTTTACGGAAAATAAAATAAGAACTCTGCAGGAAGACGGACTGTTAGCCGCTGCAGAAGCAAGCACTACCATTGAAGAAGTATTGCGAGTAACAGGATGAATTATTATCATTACGCAGGACACCGCAGCAATGGACTGTCAATACAAGGCTGGCTATTGGCAGAAGACAGGGACGCAGCCGTCGCCATACTTAGAGAACGGCAGGTAGATCCTCTTTATGTAAAACAGGCGGCAAGCCAAATACCCTTAAAAGTACCTATGGAGGAATTACTAGCCTCACTGCGTGAACTGGCAAGTCTGAGGGGAAGCGGCATGGCACTGGATAAATCAATAGAAGCCGTTGCCAACACTATAGAGCATAAGCTGCTAAAACAGGCCTGGAATCAGGCATTGCAATCCATTCGCTCAGGATTGACATTGTCGGAAGCTTTAGCCTCGGCACCCTATGCATTTCCACGCTATGCCGTTCCCATGGTTAAGCTGGGCGAAGCAAACGGTGAGCTAAAATCAGTACTGCACTCCGTAGCAGATAGACTGGAAGAAGAACTAAGCTTAAGCAATGAAATTAAATCAGCATTAACCTATCCCGTTTTTTTACTAGTGATTAGTGTCTTGGTCTTACTGTTTTTATTTTTAGTGATCATACCAAAATTTGGCGCAATGGCAGGAGCCAACTCATCAGGTGCAATGTATGCTTTAGTTTCCCTGGCAAATTTATTGAAGAGTACTTTCTGGCTATGGGGGAGCTTATTGGCGATAGCACTGGTCAGTCTTGTCTATTACGCCAAACAGGGCACATTGCAAATGCTATTATGGAAGATACTGCAAAACACCCCGGGCATAAAAAAATTACTGGAAGCATGGGAGGTTGTCCAGTTTTCTGGCGGTATGCGCCGACTGCTGACACAAAAAGTTGCTATTCTGGAAGCTTTAACGCTATCCACAGAAACGCTTGGGAGAGAAGAGATAAAACGGCAGCTAAAGTTAGCCGAAGGAAGTATGCGAAGAGGAAAATCGTTAGCCCAGTCACTTGAGGAGCATAAAGCCTTCCCGGCAATGGTTATACAGATGATTGCTGTAGGAGAAAGTGCCGCCAGCCTGCCAGAAAGCCTAGAAGAAATTTGCAAACTCTATGAAAGACGCTTACGCGAAGGGATACGGCGCATATTATCACTATTGGAGCCTGCTGTTATTGTTACACTAGGCATTGTCGTTGGCGGCATAATGGTCGTACTGCTTTCCGGCATTATGAGCATGAATGATCTGCCTATATAAAAAAAACAGCAAACTATCCGCTGTCAGCTAGAATTAATAAAATGAAAAATAAATATACAAAGAAGAACGGCTTTACCCTAATAGAACTACTGGTTGTTTTGGTTATTATTACTTTGCTAGCCACCCTGGTAGGGCCTCAACTGTTTCAAAAATTAGGATCATCAAAGGTGAAAGTGGCAGGAGCCCAGATAGCATTGCTTTCATCAGCGCTTGACACTTTTAGGCTGGATACAGGTCATTACCCCTCTACCGACCAAGGGCTGCAGTCCTTGATAAAAAAACCGGCAAAAGAAAAAAACTGGGATGGCCCCTACCTTGCCGAAGAAGTGCCTTTAGACCCTTGGGAGAATGAATATCACTACAAGCGGCCAGGAAAAAATGGTCCCTATGCCTTATTCACCCTAGGCCAGGATGCAACAGAAGGTGGCGATCATGAAGCAAAGGATCAGGGGAAATTTTAAGCTTTATATCGCTAAGAAATGGCAAGTGAAGCTTAAGCCACGCCAAATGCAATACGAGATTAAACCCGCGCTTCCCATTTGATAATTATCCCAATGATGCTCATCAAAAATACACTGGCATAAATGACTGCACAATCAGCTTTTACCTTACTGGAATTATTGGTTGTGCTTATCATAATAGGTTTTACCAGCAGTTTTGTAACGCCTGATTTATGGCGCAGCTATGAAAAGTCGCAGCAGCGTGAAGTAATGCAAAACTTTGCATTATCGCTGGATAAATACCGCATTCAGGCCTATAAATCGGGACGTGCAATTGAAATTGTCAAAGAGGCGACTGGCCCAGAAAATAATCCGGAAATAATACAGATCCCCGCCCTGCCCTCAGGCTGGACAGTTGAAAAAGCTACAGCATTGCGGTTTTTGCCAACAGGTGTAACCAATGGAGGTCAATATCAAATAAAATCTCCAGATAGACGCTGGGTATTAAAAATCAGCCCGTTAGACGGTGAGCATGAAATCAGCCTGCAATAAAAAACAGCAGGGTTTTACCCTAATTGAAGTACTGGTTGCCTCAACTATTGTCATCATCAGCATAGGGACAATATTGCAATTATTTAGCGTAGGGCTAGACCAAAACCAGCGGGTAGCACAACTGGCCCATTTATTGACCGTTCAAAGGACAGTTACAGCAAAATTAGAGCAACTAAACCCAGCCCAGCAGCAAAAAGGGCAAGGCATAAGCGTCGGCTTAAACTATCAGTGGCAAGCAAAAATCTTGCTGCCTTTTACACAGATTCATCAAGAAGAAAGTTTTTTCCCACGTCAGCTGGCACTTTATGACATAGATGTGAAGATAGAAAAGCCACGAGGCGGCATATATCAATTTAACCTTCAGCAAATAGGCTGGCGAAGCAAGAAATGATGCGACAAAAAGGCTTTACTCTAATAGAAATGCTAGTTGCAATGGCTATCTTCAGCAGCCTGATCTCAGTATTAATGCTAGGCTTTCAGCAAGGCTTGCTATTATGGGATAAAACGCAGAAGCAGAGTCATATCTGGCTTAAAAGCGAATTTCGCTACGGCCTGCTAAATACCGCATTTTCACAGGCCATCACAGCAACCAATCAATACAAAAAAGGGCGATATGCCAGCTATTTTATTGGCACAGCAACAAATATAAAATTTATATCAGCAGCTCCCATAATGGATGTTAATGGACGCATACGCCCCATAGAGATAAAAGCTGTTGAAGAGAATCGCAAATGGCAGCTGCTATACAGAGAAGGTTCACGCTACAGTGATATTGACAGAGGGATAAGGTGGAATAAAAACTGGGCCAAATTATTAACAGGCCTGGAAAAAATAACGTTTTCCTATTTGGCCCCCGCTTTCCCCTTGCCGGCAGAACTGGATAGACGCTGGTTAACTAAAGAAGAAAAATTGCGCTACAGGGAAAAATCCACCTGGATTGCAGACTACGATAGTAAACAGCGCTGGCTTTATCCACTGCAAATAGCCATAGAATTTACCGACGGAAAAGGCCTGGCTCAGCAATGGCTGCTTACACCGCCAAATGGCTCTGATGCATGGTCAATGGAAATTTATGAAGATAACTGATAAGGCCGGTAACAAAGGCTTTGCCCTGCCCATTACCCTGATTGTATTGTCATTGCTAACGGTTCTATCCATGGGTATCAGTCAAATGGCACGCCAAAATATAGCAAAAATACAGAGTCGCCAGCAATTTCTTCAGGATGAGCTACAATTAAAAAATACCAGCCAGTGGGTGCTATATCAGCTATTAACCGGCGTTCCTGATAAAAATGTAAAGCGCAATAACAGCTACACCCTGCCTGTTGACAATACAGCCGTCAGCTATAATCAGGTACAGGTACAGGTACAGGACTCAGCAGGATTGATGGGGCTATACTATTATTATCCGAAAAGAACAGAACAATTATTAAAAAAACTGACAGATAAGCAGAGCGCAGTAAAAATAGCGGCTCAATTAAAAGACTGGATAGATAAGGACTCACGCAGCAGTTATCAAGGAATGGAAGCGGCCGGTTACCGAAAAACAGGCCAGCCAATGCTGCCCAGAAACGCCCCCATAAGGTCACTGGATGAACTGCTGGAACTCCCGGCCATGACGGTCGCACTTTATAATGGCAGCGATCATAAAACCGGAATTAGAGATTTGATGCTTGCTGGAGGCGTTGCCGAATTTAACATTGCTACTGCACCAGATATATTGCTCGGCCCTATGTTAGGCATAACAGGAAAAAAACTAGCGCAAATAAAAGCCTTAAAAAAAGCAAAAGACTGGACGCATATACGAGAAGCTACAGCAAGGATGAGCCTGTTTTCTGACTCCTCACCATTAGGCCAGGCGTATCAATATCGCGTAATCTTAACCTTGCCCAATGGCAAAAAGTCACGAGCGCTTTACCAGTTAACCCCCAGCAAAGAAAAACCGTATCAACAAAAACAATGGCAATACCCAGACAATGACAGAGGATAAAGAAATAGCAGGCAAGCCAAAAAAGTCGGGAATATTGGCATTTATAGAAAGCTTTAACTCTGTTTATTTAATAAAACAGCATAACCAGGCACTGCAAGCCAATAAACTGGTGGACTCTTGCTGGCAAACAGTGGCGGCAGAAGATATTCCTGCCCCAGGCTCCCTGGCACGCATAATTTTATTAATCCCAGACAGTGAAGCGGTTTTTCGGCAGCAGACTTTCTCAACAGACCTGGTTGCAGAAAAGAACTTGGAAGAAGCCATTAGTTTAAATATAGAAAGCTGGTCACCCTATGGTGCAGATTGCTTTCAGATGAGCATGATTGCAAAAAACAGCGGACAATGGATTGTATCGGTCTGGCTATGGAAAAAATCAGCGCAGGAACGCCTGTTAAACATATTGCCAGAACAGAAATACACCCATATCATGCCAGAAATGGCATGGCACTGCGCCTGCCTCAAAAATAATGAGCCAACGGTACTGATAGCCGAAACAACAGAAAAGCCAGGCTATGCACACATTGCTGAAGATGGCCTGCCCAAGCAAATAGCATGGCCAGAAAATCAGCGGGAAGTCTCACGTTTTTGGCGCAGTGTAGGGCAGGCAGACGGACAAATTAAGCAAATAACCTTAACAGATCAGGACTTGCCAACCCAGGGACTGCCAGATAATATTGAACACATAGTACTCGACAACCCAAAAGCACGTTCAAAATGGCTAAAGCGAGCGCAATGCAAAGGTGTAAATGACTGGTTTAACCCCGTCAACTGGGTTAAACCGGCCCTAGCTGTTTTAACTTTAGCCATTGTCTGGGCAGCCGTTGACGCAGCATTAATAACCAATAAAAATCAGCGGCTCACAGAATTAATCAATCAATCCAAACAGAGCAATCACAGTGTTATTGCGCAACAGGAAAAAATTGACGCCAGCTTGCTCCACCTTACACATTTTGCAGCCTTAAAGCAGCGCCAGCAGCAGGCAGAAAATATACTGGCAGAACTAAGCCAGCGCATACCCAAAGATATTTGGCTGGAAACCATTCAATTAGACCAGCACTGGCTAGATATAAGAGGCCGGGGGAAAGATGTGATACGCCTGCTGGCATTGCTGGAAACAGTCAGCAATACTGAAGACATTGTACTGCTTAACGATGTTAGGCCCGATGCGAGAACAGGCGATGAACAGTTTCAAATTCGCATAATACTGACAGACCTGCTTAACGCGGAGCTAAAACCATGAGCCTAATAGCCCAGTTTAAAACAGAATGGAGCAACCGCCAGAATTTTGATTCGCCCATCGTCATATGGGGCGGACTATTATCGCTAGGCATTATATTGTGGGCGCTTATACTAATGCCCTATTTGCAGTGGCGGGGTCAGCAATATCAGCAGTTTGATCAAAAAATCAAAAAGGTAAGCCGATTACAGGCCCTGCAAGAAGCGGCCGATGAATGGCAGCAGGCACAGCAGCAATTCCAAAGTGCAGAAGAACAGATGATTGCCAGTTTATTTCAGCAGACCAGCTATGTAACTGCACAGACAGCACTGCTCAACCTGCTTAGAAAAGAAATAAAAAACAACAGCCTAAAACTAGAATCGCAGAGACTGCAAGAAAGTGAAGCAGAAAAAAACATAGGGCAAAAAATAAGCATTACATTAAGGCTGAAAGGTGATCTGATAAATGTACTACAATTAATACATAATTTAAGTCAGCACCCTAAATTGCTAAATATAGAAAAATTATACATAAATAAAAGCAGGCAGAATTTAATGGCAGTTACCCTGCAAGTAAGCGGTTTTCGACTTACAGCGGATAATACGGAAAGTGAAGAATAATGAGCTGGCAAATTAAAGTAGCATACCTTGCCATACTGGCAGCCATTATTTTCCCACTGCTGCAGCAATGGGGAAAACCCATTGTCATTCCTGCTAAACAGGCATTATTGCCACCAGAGTTGCCTTTTATACCCCAGCGTAATAATGAACTGCTAAAAAAAATGCTCTCACATAATTTATGGGAGCAAAACCATCAGAATATAGACGCAAAAAAGCACACTCAACAATCTGCAGAACAAGGAACACAGCAAGCAAAGGAATGGATATTGGACGGAATAGGGTACCAGCAAAAAGGCAGAGCAATTGCAGTTATAACAGAAAATGGCAAGACCAAAACCTATCGGGAAACTGACCAGTTGGCCGATGGATCACTTATAAAAAAAATACTGATTAACAGTATAACGGTAGAAAAAGAAGGAGAAGAAAGGAATGTATATTTATTCAAGGAATATTAAAAACTTTTACAGACTAGGTTTGCTAATCTGTCTAACGCTCCAAATTAGCTGTGTGACCCAGCCAGAAATGATATTGCCACCAGCCTTGCCAGACCCTGCCACCCTAATAAAGCCCCAAACCGACATTTTTAAAACGGTTGAAAATGAGAGACAGCCAAAGCGCGTAAAAATATTGCCCTCTTTTTCTGATGCCAATGCAAAAAAAACTGCGAAAAAGGTAGCCGCTAAATTTGAATTGCCCAAAGGCAGGTTAACGCTAAATGCAGAGGACTTGCCGTTAAAAAACTTTATCCATTTAGCCCTGGGGGAAATACTGCAAATACCCTTTGAAATGGATCAAGCCGTTGCCAATAATAAATCTCCTGTTAATCTGCATGTAACCAAGCCTCTGCCGGCAGACCAGATGCTAGAAATTGTTGAACAGGTTCTTGCCACCTACGATGTAGCAATAACGCCGACAGAACATGGATTAAAAGTATTGCCAAGAGCCAGCTTAAAAGACATGCCAGCTACCTTATCCGTCAAGCATGACAAAATAGGCTATGGACAAATAATAGAAGTGATCCCTCTGCAATATGCAGAAATGTCAGAATTAAATGCTATTTCAGGCTCTATTTTTCAACTGGGAAAATATGGCAGAATCAATTACAACAAGCGCCTCAATGCAGTGATAGCAATAGGAGAAGCAAAGCGCGTAAAACGCTTTAGAGAATTTGTAGACTTTCTCGACAGAGCGGGCTTTAGCAAACACCAGTTAAGGCTTATCCGCCCCATCTATTGGCAGGCAGAAGACCTGGCCAAGCAATTAATCAATTTACTGAAAGTGCAGGGGATTCCAACCTCAGATGACGCCAACAATAACAGCTCAGTCGTTATTCAGGCCGTGGGTTCAATGAACACACTGCTAGTCACCAGTCCGCAAAAAAAATGGATGCGCCAGGCAGAAGCACTTATAAAACAGCTGGACGATGCAGATGCCGCAGGCCCAAAAATGCGTAGCTTTATTTATTTTACCAAGCACCGTCCAGCGGATGAATTGGGCGAATTAATAAACAGCGCAATAGGAAGTGGCCTGCAGCCCAGCAAAGAAGAGGTAGGGATAAAAAGAGGGAGGGGCATTGGGGTAGATATAAGGCGGACTGAAGCCAGAAAATCAGGAGAAAAAACAGTTCGCAAATCAATTAACATTTCTGAAACAAATGATATTCAAATACAAAACCTTAAAGTGATTGTTGATGATAAACGCAGCGCTTTAATTTTTATAGGTCGGGCATCTGCCTATGAAATGGTCGTTCCCATTTTAAAAGCACTGGATATTCCCGTAAGGCAAGTATTAATTGAAATAACAGTGGCAGATATCACCTTAAATACAAGTGAACAGCTAGGTGTTGAATGGTCAATTACAGATGTGGATATAGGAGCCACAGTCAGTAGCTTAGGGACGATGGCGCTAACAGGCGTAGGGCTGGGTCTGGCTGAAGGTGGGTTAGGCTACGCATTTACAGACAAAGCTACCGGCATAAAAGCAAAGCTTAATGCACTAGCTACTACCGGCAAAGCTAAAATTCTATCCACCCCCTCTATATTGGCAATGGACGGAGAAACCGCGCATATCCAGGTAGGTTCGCAAATATCAGTAGTTAACAGTGAATTAAGTAACTCAAACTCAACTAATAATGATGGTTCCGGCACAGGTTTATTACGTGCGTACAGCTATATAGATACCGGCGTTATCCTGGATATAAGCCCAACCATTACTGACCATGGCAGTATTTTGATGGAGTTAAGGCAGGAGGTAAGTGACGTTGGCTCAGGCGGGGGTGACCAGCCCCCCATTTTTACCCGAGAAATTGACACCGTAATCGTCGCAAACTCAGGACAAACTATATTATTGGGAGGCTTAATTACCCGTAACAAAACTGATGATGGAACTAAAGTACCGTTACTGGGGGATATCCCCTACCTGGGGGCGCTGTTCCGTACCACAAAAATCAAAGAGCACAGCACCGAAATGATAATGTTGATAACGCCGCATATTATAAAAGATCAGTATGATGCGGCAGAACTGACTCAATCTTACCGAAACCGGCTGGGATGGTAACCGCAGATGTGTATTGTCAATGAGAGTAGTGCCCAGCAAGCAGATCAACACCCTTCCAATAGAAAAGTAAGGAAGAGGAGAGCTTTGTAAAAAAGTAGAAGATAAGTATTGTGCCCCTTTTCACCCAAGGTATTGTCTTCCCTCCCCCTTAGAAAAAGGGGGATTGAGGGGGATTATAAAAAAAAACAGCAGAAGATAAGTAGTGTGTCCCCATTTCTAAAGCAAAAATATTCGGAGTCGGGACTTTAGTCCCTAAAAAATACGGGGCTAAAGCCCCATCTCCAAGCTTAATTAGCTCAATAAATAAACAGCTTAACTCAAGGCATTGCCTACCTCCCCCTTAGAAAAAGGGGGGTTGAGGGGGATTTTATAAAAACAGCAGAAGATAAACATTGTGCCCCCTTTTTCTGAAAACTCATCGAAGGACGCAGAGCAAGGCAATGATATTAAAAGAAAGATAGATTAATGCGACCCACTATTTTTAATCGCAATAATAACAGCTAAATCCAAATTAGTTAGCTCTGTGACTGCAGCAGGCGAATTTTTTACCAGCAACTGCCTAACGAATAAGGTTAGATTGTGATCGCGAAGCGAGCCACAATCTGAACCGTTTGTTGGACAAGCCCGGTTTACCCTTTGAGATGAATTCCGCTATTGCAAATAGCTTTTTGCTGAACAGCCCGA
>JALSLW010000076.1 GCA_026988155.1 Methylomonas sp.
TAATTTAACATAATATACATTATGCGAAGTTATACAGCTGCTTGAGGTGACTTAATCCAGAAGCCATTCTATTCTAAGTTATTTAACCCAAAATAACGGCTAAATAAAAACATCAGTTTTTAAGTAACACTAATAGAAACAGTAGACTAAATGTAAATATAAGTATAAAGTGATAAGTGCTAAATTTTCTTATCTTTAGGAGTTAACTGATGAATATCAAAAAAGAATTTGATGAATTGACTGATGCTTTAAAACAGCAGCGTGATGAAATAGAAGTTCAGATGCACCTTGCCAGTATGGAAGCTAAAGAAGAATGGGAAAAAGGAGAGGAAAAGTGGGGAGAGTTTGTTGATGCTTTAGGTGTGATTACAGATGATACCAAAGAAACTACTGCTGAGTTGATCCACGCTACTAAAATTATCGGCGATGAACTAAAAGAAACATATAAACGCATTTCAGAACGGCTTAGTTAATCAGCAAAGAATTAGCTTAGTTTCTATGGAGGTTATTGTCCTTTATGTGCAACCCATACACTCTAGGGTTGCACTTCTGCTCTATCCTTAGCTATATTGTAGAAAAGGTTTTATGATGCTAGTTTCCAACCTATAACTTCAGAAGATTTTAATGGCGTAATGGTCTTATCATCTACCTGGTAACTGGCCGGAACTGTCCAGTTCTGTTTTTGCAGTGTGATCGTCTTGATGTTTCTGGTCAATTGATAGAAATCTGCGCCATATAAGCTAGCAAAACCCTCTAATTTATCTAATGCGCCGGCCTGTTCAAACACTTCTGCATAGAGTTCTATTGCACCATAGGCGCTATAGCATCCTGCACACCCGCAACTGCTTTCTTTTGCACCTGTTAAATGGGGCGCACTGTCTGTTCCTAGGAAAAATTTGGGATTTCCGCTTATGGCTGCTTCAACTAATGCCTTTCTATGATGTTCACGCTTAATGATCGGCAGGCAATAATGATGAGGTCTGATTCCCCCTGCTAAAATAGCATTGCGGTTAAACATTAAATGCTGTGGCGTAATGGTAGCGGCAATTTTGTCAGAAGCAGTCAATACAAAGTCAACAGCCTCTTTAGTCGTGACATGTTCAACTACAATGCGAAGGTTTGGAAAGCGCTTAACAATATCATTGAGGCTAGATTCAACAAAAACTTTTTCTCGATCAAAAATATCACAATCATTACCCGTAACTTCTCCATGAATTAATAACGGCAAATCGACTTTTTCCATTGTTTCTAGAATAGGATAGATGTCTTTAAAATCATTCACCCCAGAATCAGAATTTGTGGTTGCACCCGCCGGGTATAGTTTAATCGCATGAACGTATTCAGATTTGGAGGCTTTTTTTACTTCATCTTCAGTAAGCCTATTTGTAAGATAAAGTGTCATTAATGGGTTAAAGTTTGAGTTCGCGGGTAAAGCCTGCATTATTTCTGAGCGGTAATCCATGGCCTGGCCAACAGTTAAAACAGGCGGATTTAGATTAGGCATAATGATGGCCCTGGCAAACTGTTTAGCCGTATGAGCAATGACCGTTTTAAGAATTGCGCCATTTCTGACATGTAAATGCCAGTCATCAGGCTGAATGAGTGTTAATTTATTCATTGTCTATGTGTTTTTCCATTAGAATAGGCAGTTAATCTATAGATGGTACTTGAAAAATTGAATTCGAGTCCTTATTTATAGAGATATTTTATTTTTTTGGAGTGCCCTGTGCCTATATATGAATATCAATGTCAGGCTTGTGGAAACGAGCATGAAGCTTTGCAAAAAATGAGTGCTGATCCGTTAATCATTTGTCCTGCATGCAATAAACCTGAATTGAAGAAGAAAATATCCGCAGCCGGCTTTAGATTAAAAGGCAGTGGTTGGTATGAGACGGACTTTAAAGGTGGCTCAAAGAAAAATGTAGCTGAAACAGCTAAGTCTGCACCTGCCAAACCGACGGGTGGCTGTGGAAGTGGAAGCTGTGGACATAAGCATTAGATCGTCACAGGTCTTATAAGGCAGGAGATGGACTTAAAGCCCCCTCCCCTGAAAATTTCAATAATATCCAATTTTAAGTAGAGAGTTAATATGCGTACGCACATGTGCGGTGAAGTTACAAAACAGCAATTAGGCGAATCAGTTGCATTATGCGGCTGGGTTCATCGTCGCCGAGATCATGGTGGTGTGATTTTCATTGATCTGAGAGATCGTGAAGGTTTAGTTCAGGTGGTTTTTAATCCTGAATCGGCAGAAACTTTTGCAGTGGCAGAAAGTGTGCGCAGTGAATATGTACTAAGAGTTGAAGGAACTGTTCGGGAGCGTTTAGAAGGAACTGTCAATCCAAATATGAAGACAGGTGAAATTGAGATACTGGTCAACCAGCTCGAAGTGCTTAATATATCTGAAACACCGCCCTTCCCTATTGAAAGCGATATTGAAGTAAACGAAGAAATGCGTTTGCGTTATCGATATATTGACCTTCGACGTACGGAAATGCAGAAAAAAATGCGTGTACGCAGGGATGTAACGCGTAACCTTCGTAATTTTCTTGATGAAAGAGAGTTCTTTGAAATAGAAACTCCCATCTTAACTAAAGCGACGCCGGAAGGTGCCAGAGACTATATTGTGCCAAGCCGTACGCATGACAATGCTTTTTTTGCATTGCCACAGTCTCCTCAGCTATATAAGCAGTTGCTGATGATTTCTGGCATGGACAAATATTATCAGATTGTACGCTGTTTCCGTGATGAAGATTTACGTGCAGACAGACAGCCAGAATTTACCCAGCTTGATATTGAAACATCGTTCATGAATGAAGATAAAATCATGGACATTATGGAAGAAATGATCAAAAAGCTGTTCTTAGATGTAATCAATGTTGATTTGGGTGATAAATTTCCTGTGATGACCTATCAGGAAGCGATGAGACTTTATGGGTCTGATAAGCCAGACCTGCGCATCCCCTTAAAGTTTGTCGATATTGCAGAGGATATGAAAGATGTTGATTTTAAAGTCTTCTCTGGACCTGCAAATGACCCAAATGGCCGAGTAGTTGCCTTAAAAATTCCTAAAGGCGCTGATTTAAGCCGTAAAGAAATTGATGGCCTGACTAAATATGTCAGTATTTATGGTGCAAGAGGCTTAGCCTATATTAAAGTTAATGATAGAATGGCTGGGCTTGAGGGGTTGCAGTCTCCAATCATTAAATTCGCACCGGCAGAAGTCTGGGAAAGCGTTTTAACTAAAACGGGTGCCGAAACAGGCGATTTGATTTTCTTTGGCGCAGACAAAGCCAGTATCGTTAATGAGGCTATTGGCGCATTAAGGGTTAAAGTCGGTCATGACCGCGGTCTTGCTGAAGGTGACTGGAAACCTTTATGGCTAGTTGATTTTCCCATGTTTGATTGGGATGATAAAAACCAGCGCTGGAATGCCATTCACCACCCTTTTACTGCACCTAGCTGTACTATTGAAGAATTGGAAGCTAATCCCGGACAAGCTTTATCCCGTGCTTATGATTTGATTCTAAATGGTACGGAAGTCGGCGGCGGTTCAATTCGTATCAACCATACAGATATGCAAAGTAAAGTCTTTGATATATTGGGTATTGGCGAAGAAGAAGCTAGGGACAAATTTGGTTTCTTACTGGATGCTTTGAAATACGGCTGTCCTCCACACGGCGGTGTGGCATTTGGTCTGGACAGATTGGTCATGTTAATGACAAATTCAGCTTCAATCAGAGATGTAATAGCCTTCCCCAAAACTCAGACAGCGGCTTGTCCATTAATGGATGCGCCAGCCGTTATCAATGATGCCCAGTTACGTGGATTAGGTATTAAATTGCGAGATCCATCGGGGAAGAAAGAAGAAAAGCAGGAAAATTAAGGCAATACACTTGCTGACTTCGCTTTTTTATAAGAGGGGCTTTAAGCTGTGATCTTTATTCAGGTCGCGACTGACTATCCCCTCCCTCCCCCCTCCTTAAATTAAGGGGGCTAAAACTGACGGTTTATTTTTTATGACTTCTACACAACTCCCTATTCAAGACTATGCATTGCTTGATGATGAAGAATGCAATGCCCGTATTGTTGCAGCCAAACAGAAGCTTGGTAAACGCTGTATTGTTTTAGGGCATCATTATCAGCGAAATGAAGTTTTTAAACATGCTGATATAACAGGTGATTCTTTAAAGCTATCCAGGGAAGCGAGCGAATCTGAAGCAGAATACATCGTCTTTTGCGGGGTGCATTTTATGGCAGAAGTGGCTGATATCCTGTCTCGCCCAAAACAAATTGCCATTTTGCCAGATTTGGCGGCAGGCTGTTCGATGGCAGATATGGCCAATGCAACTAATGTACAGAAATGCTGGGATGAACTGTCACAAATTATTGATGCAGAAAATGATGTAACACCTGTTACTTATATAAATTCAGCTGCAGATTTAAAAGCTTTCTGCGGACAACATGATGGTATTGTCTGTACTTCATCAAATGCACAAAAAGTCTTGGAGTGGAGTTTTTCAAACAAAGAAAAAATCTTGTTTTTCCCCGATCAGCATTTAGGCAGAACTACTGGCTTTCTGATGGGGATACCACTAGAACAAATGGTTGTTTGGCAATTCGGCAAGCCCATGGGCGGTTTAACCGAACAGCAAATTAAAAATGCCAAAATTATTTTATGGAATGGATTTTGTTCAGTTCACCAGGTCTTTAAACCTGAACATATTGACGAATTTAAAGAAAAACACCCAGAAACGAAAGTAATAGCCCATCCGGAGGCCTGTTTTGAGGTTTGTCAAAAAGCTGACTATATTGGGTCAACTGAAAATATACTTCGGGTTGTTAGAGAAGCTGAACCGGGTACACGCTGGCTGGTTGCCACAGAACTTAATTTAGTTAACCGCTTGCATGAAGAATGTAAAGATCAGGGAAAAAATGTACATTTTATGTCATCAACTTTAAGCATGTGCTCAACAATGTTTAGAACAGACCCACAGCATTTAGCTTGGGTATTAGAAAATCTAGTCGCTGGACATGTGGTTAATCAGATATCTGTTGATAAAGAAGAAGCGATGTTTGCTAAAAAAGCTTTAGATAATATGCTTGCCATTAAAATATAATTAACAGGCTTTCATTTAACCAAGGCAACTCGCAATAAATAACCCACCAATCTTGTTTGTCTTTTTATCCGTCTTCAGGGTTGCAACTTCGGTCACATAACTTGCTATGCTCCCTTCGTTGCGCCTTGAAGACGAATAAAAATTCTGCGCAATCTGGGTAGGTTATTTAATACGCGTTGCCTAAGACAAATCAGTTAGATCATGATTTATAGCACAAGTCTTATTTTGGGCCCTACTGATCTTTCTTTAACTAACTAATCTCCTAGGAATAAATCACTAGCTTTAGGTGGCTGGAATAATAAACTTAAATACTGCGCCGCCCTTCGAATTATTTTCTGCCCATATTTTACCGCCATGTCCTTCTATAATTTCCTTACAAATCGCTAAACCCAGTCCAGTCCCCCCTGCCCCAGTTTTTGTTTTACTGCTTTGAATAAATGCATTAAACACCGTTTTCAGCTCATCTTCCGGTATTCCTACTCCATTATCTTGCAATGAAAAGCATAACTCTTGGTTGTCGTTTTTTGATAGCGATGCTGTAATTGTATCTCCTATTGAACTAAATTTAATTGCATTTGACAAAAAATTAGTGATTACCTGCTTGATAGATGCAATATCAAATATGCCAGCAACAGGAAATTCAGGCTTGATTACCTCTATCTTTAACTGTAAATCGTTTATTCGCTGCTCCTGTTCACTATAGCAGCTTGCATAAACGTCTGCCAAATCGCCCTTTACCATATTAAACTCCATCTTACCGGCTTCAATTTTTGATAGATCAAGCAAATCATTAAGAAGCACTAACAAACGTTCCCCACTGACATTGATATTAGAGAAATATTTATGCAGTTTCTCCCGGGGCGCCGAATCTGATTTTTTGATTCCCATTTTTGAGAAACTCAAAATTCCATGCATTGGAGTCCGGAGCTCATGAGACATATTGGCTAAAAATGTAGATTTCGCCAAATTAGCGGCCTCAGCCTGTTCTTTAGCCTTGATAATGGTCTGCTCCGTTTTCTTCTGATCGCTAATATCACGGACAAAAGCTGAGAATTGATACTGTCCTTTATATATAATCGGCGAAATTGTTAATTCTATAGGGAATTCATGACCATCTCGATGTAAAGCTGTAATTTCGATTCGGGTATTAAGAATTGTGGGCTGCTTTGTGGCTAAAAAATTTTTTATTCCATTAATATGCTGTTCTCGGTATTTTTCAGGAATAATCAAATCATGCAAGTTTTGCCCAAATGCATTGCTATAAGTCCAGCCAAATATTATTTCGGCCTGTTTATTCCAATTAATGACAACTCCTATTTTATTTATCTGTATCACGGCATCCATTGCAGTATCAACAAGAATCTTAAGTCTTTCTTCTCCTTCAATAGAATGCCGGACCATAGCCGCTAACCTAAGCTCTTTTTCTTTTAAATTAACTGTTCTCTGGCGAACCTTTTCTTCAAGCTGTTCATTTAATTTTTGCAATGCATTTTCCGCTTCTTGCTTTTTAATGGCATTTAATTTGAACACTTCAACTGAACGGGCCATTTCGCCTATCTCTGTCTTTTGTTCGGCACCTAAAACCTTAACACTCAAGTTATTGCTAGAAAGCTGGGACATAATATGTGTAAGTCTAGAGATAGGCCCTACAATCTGACAATTCATTAGCCATATTGCAATAAATATAAATGATAGAAATGATAAGAGTGTAATGTAAAAAATTATATTGCCGGTGGCCTGTACAACTTGAAGGGCATTATTTAGCTGTTTTGCCCGAAATTCGTTATTGATAAATATTTCCCGCTGCAAATTTTTATATCCTTCCAATGCCAATCTATCATTTATAAAAACAACCTTGTCAATAGCCCGTGGAAGTTTACCTTCATCACTCATTTTATCTATGATTTCAAGGTTATCCCGATATGTCTGTACAACAGATAAAATATCTGAAAGTGCATTTTCTTCAATTACCGAAAGATTATGTTTTTTATACATTTCAACAAATGCTTCGATATTATCAGCCTCAAGGTTCACACGTGCAAATGTTTCAGGAGAATGGCGTAAAATATAGTTTTTGAAATTATGAACAAGTCCCCCATAGCCCATTGCTGTTCTAAGGGAGTTAAGCAGTAACGGCCGGCTATGGATATTGAGTTTATTGCCGTCTATGACATTTTCTTTAAGCTCTAATGTTTTGAGCGCCTCTAGGGCAAAGGTATCATCAATTTTTACAATCGCATCAATTTGTTTAGCGTTTTTGTTCTGTTGAATCAGCCGGTCAACCTGATTCAAAGCATCTTGATATGCATCTAGCATGTTTTCTATTTGCAATATTGCATTTTCTTCAGCAACATTGAGCTGCAAAGATTTATATTGTTCTAAACTGGCTTTTGCACCACCAAGACTAGCAATAATCGCCTTGGAATCATTTTTGCTCTGACGAAGAATATAATTTTTGAAGCGGTGAATCATCCCTCCGTAACCCAGCTCACTTCGCAATGCAATTAGGTTTCTTAGCCGGTCACTTCGATGAGCTTCAAATTCTAACCAAATCTCTTGTATTTGCCCCGTTTTAGATAGACTTATAGAGCTTAGCCATACAATAGCACTGCCTAATAAAAACAATCCTGCAATAAAAGCAATACTGGCTGTCTTTATCTTCATATAATTTCTTAATCTCCCGTTTTACAAAAGATTCCTCATTATTTAAATAATAGTATGTTGCTGAGGTTTGTCTAGCGGACTGTATGAAAACTGAAACTGCATACTATTTAAAAATCAAAAAAAGCCATCTCAACTGAGATGGCTTTAGATTTTGGACATTCAATATTTCTGCAATGACTTGCCTATATCAATTCTCTAGTCCGTCAACACGTTGAAAGCCACGGGGTAATGGAATCCCCCTTTTAGCCCTGCCTGCTAAATATGCTTCGATATCCCCACCCTTTATAGTCAGGTGCCTTTTTCCTGACAATATTTTAATCGTACCGTCTTTAGAAAATACGGCTATGGAAACAACTGCATCGCTTCCAGAGCTAAAATCGGCAGGCTTAATCTGTATCAACTTATTCCCTTTACCTTTAGATAACGCAGGCAATTCCAGTACAGGGAAGATCAATAGCCGTCCCTGCAAGGTCACAGTCGCAATTAAATCAGAATCCCTGTCTACAGGTGTCGGTGCCAGCGCTTTTGCTCCTGCTGGCAGAGAAATGACAGCTTTGCCAGCTTTGTTTTTACTTAACAGGTCTTTTAATTGCACTCTAAAACCATAACCTGCACTACTAGACATAATATACCAGTCATTAGCATGGCCAGAAAATAGCTGAGTAAACAGCGAACCGGCTGGTGGCTTTAGCCGTCCCGTCAATGGCTCGCCCTGACTGCGTGCAGAAGGCAAGTCATGAGTCGCAAGAGTATATACCCGTCCTACAGAATCTAATACATAAACAGGCTGGGTTGACCGCCCTTTAGCAGAATCCAGGTATTTATCGCCTGAGCGGTAGTTCAAACTTTGTACATCAATATCATGCCCTTTTGCAGCCCGAACCCAGCCTTTTTGGGACAATATGATAGTTAAGGGTTCGTTTGCAATTAATGCTGTGGCATCTAGGATCTGTGATGCTTTTCTTGAAACAATGGGTGAACGCCTATCATCTCCATATTTTTCGGCATCTTTTTCTAACTCAGTTTTAATCAGCCGGTTAAGTAAACGCTTGGAGCCTAACGTTTTTTCCAATGCCTGACGCTCTTTTTCCAACTCATCCTGCTCGCCGCGAATTTTCATTTCCTCGAGCTTTGCAAGATGCCTTAACTTTAATTCTAAAACGGCTTCTGCCTGAATATCGCTGATTCCAAACCGTTCCATCAGTACAGGCTTAGGCTTATCATATTCACGGATAATTGCAATTACTTCATCTATATTTAGATAGGCGATTAATAGTCCATCCAAAATATGAATTCTGGCCAATACTTTATCTAGCCTGTATTGCAATCTCCTGCGTACGGTTTCTGTTCTAAACTGCAGCCATTCAATAAGGATATCACGCAGATTTTTAACTACCGGCTTGCCATTTAAGCCAATCATATTCATATTAACGCGATAATTTTTTTCCAGGTCAGTAGTCGCAAATAAATGTGACATAACTGATTCTGTATCAATGCGTTTTGATTTTGGGATAACAACTAACCGAGTTGGGTTTTCATGATCTGATTCATCTCTCAAATCATCAATCATGGGCAATTTTTTAGCTATCATCTGGGCAGCAATTTGCTCTAGCAGCTTTGCACCAGATACTTGGTGAGGCAAGGCTGTAATGACTATGTGATGATCTTCCATCTCATATTTTGCCCGCATTTTTATGGAGCCATTGCCTGTGGTGTATATTTTATTTATATCTTCTGCGGAGCTTATTATTTCTGCCTGAGTTGGATAGTCCGGGCCTTTTACATAAGTAAGCAGTATTTCCAATGATGTTTCGGCATCATCTAAGAGCTGAATACAGGCACTAACGACTTCTCGCAAATTATGCGGAGGAATATCCGTTGCCATTCCCACAGCGATACCCATCGTTCCATTCAGCAAGACGTTGGGGAGTCTTGCAGGCAAGAGAACCGGCTCTTTCATGGTGCCGTCAAAATTATCGCTCCAATCGACCGTCCCCTGCCCCAGTTCGCTTAATAATGTCTGTGCATAAGCCGTCAGCCGAGATTCAGTGTAGCGCATGGCTGCAAAGGACTTTGGATCGTCAGGCGAACCCCAGTTGCCTTGTCCGTCAATAAGCGGATAGCGATATGAAAAGTCCTGAGCCATCAGCACCATGGCTTCGTAGCATGCAGAATCCCCATGCGGATGATACTTACCCAGCACGTCCCCAACAGTTCTTGCAGACTTTTTATATTTAGCAAGAGCATTTAAACCGAGTTCTGACATGGCATAGACAATGCGTCTCTGTACTGGTTTAAGTCCATCACCTATATGTGGCAGCGCTCTGTCTAAAATAACGTACATGGAATAATCCAGATACGCTTTTTCAGTAAAGTCCTTTAAGGGTAATTGTTCGAAGTTGTCCTGTATGCCCATTAATTTCCAATAACCGTTATTTGTCTGTAATTTTCTTGCTATAAAAAGGTTTTACTCATCTTCAAAAAGTAAGTCATCCTCTTCTGATTCAGCACCATCTGATACCAATGATTGTCTTTTTTCAATATAAGAATTTCTATAAAATTCATATTTTCCAAAAATAGAGGCTTCTTCTGCAGTTTTGTCAGTATCCAGGAGGTCAGCCCTTATATCAGTCAATTCAACAGAGTTGGTTGGGATGGAAATATAGGGTGCAAGATAGGATATCGGGTTCATTGCGGCATCACCTACTAGCCCAAATGCTCCTCTGGGTGAACTTGGGCCTAAAAGAGGAAGTACCAAATAGGGGCCAGTTGGCACTCCCCAGCGGCCTAATGTCTGTCCAAAATCTTCATTATGCTTCGGCAGGTTTACTGTTGAAGCAACGTCAATCAACCCGCCTAGGCCGGCGGTCGTATTGACTAGAAATCGAGAAAAGTCTAGTCCAGACTGTGAAAATTTGCCTTGCAGTGCATCATTAACAAAAACCCCAATATCATCAATGTTACTAAAAGCATTTGTAAAAGCAATATCTAAAAATTCAGGTGTTATCCACCGATAGCCTTTGGCTATGGGTTTCATTGCGTAATCATCCAAGCTTTCGTTAAAGGAGTGAACTTTTCTATTCCAGCCTTCCCAAGGGTCCCTTTCATCAATCACCTCAGTCGTAGCACAGCCACTTAGTGAAACTAATAAAACAGTCCCGATTAAAATATTATTTTTTTTATTTTGCATTTTTTCCTCTAAAACTAGACTTTAAACAGTTAGATAAAATTGGTTAAGGTGATCCATTTTATTGAAAAACATCTCATAGAAGTAAAATTAAACAGCTTTCAGTTTTAATATGCCCTTTTTCTCCAAAGAAGCCTTAATAAAAAAAGTTGTATAGCCTTTTATTTGTCCTGCGCCAATTTTATTCACACAGCGATAAGGTCAAAATTCTATGTTAAATTTCGAGAACTTATTAAATCCTCACTCCTAAAACCGATTCTAATGGTAGGATGATATTAAATTTACAGTTATAAACATAGTACAAACTTTATTTTTTTAATAATATTACATTTAAATGGATATAAACCACAATCCTTTAGGCAACCGATTTAGAGGCTATCTTCCCGTTATTGTCGACATTGAAACTGCAGGGTTTAATGCAAAAAAAAACCCATTATTGGAAATAGCCGCCGTTATTGTAGAGCCTGATAGCCGGGGTTTTTTGCAATTGACTGAAACGCATGCAAGTAATATCAATCCGTTCAGCGGATCAGAGTTGGATGAAGCCGCATTAAAATTCACTGGCATTGATCCTTATCACCCGTTTCGCATGGCTGTAGATGAAAAAGAAGCATTAAGTAAAATCTTTAAACCTGTCAAAGAAGCCGTAAAGCGCAATGATTGTACAAGAGCCATTCTCGTGGGACATAACCCCGCTTTTGACATGAATTTTCTAAATGCCGCTATCGATAGAACAAAAACAAAACGCAGCCCTTTTCACCCGTTCAGCAGCTTTGATACTGCGACGTTAGGAGGGCTGGCTTACGGCCAAACAGTTTTGGCAAAAATAGCCAAAGCGGCTGAACTGGAGTGGGATAGTGAAAAGGCGCATTCCGCACTTTATGATGCAGAACAGACGGCAAAACTCTTTTGCATGATAGTGAATCGCTGGAAAGAAATGGAAGAGCAGACTCAAGACTAAAAAGCAAAAGCCTGTGGTCTTTCGTCTGTTCTTAAATCAAGCGGCTTTTTTCAGTATCTCTTGCAATTCGCCTTTACTATGAAGATCCATAATAATGTCACAGCCACCCACTAGCTCACCATTAACATAAAGCTGTGGGTAAGTTGGCCAGTTTGAATATTCTTTAAGTGCTTCTCTCACTTCTAGGTCTTCAAAAATATTGATGTACATAAACTGTACACCGCAATCTTTTATCGCTTGAACCGTCTGTGCAGAAAAACCGCACTGAGGGAAGTCTGGAGAACCTTTCATATATAAAACAATGGGGTGACTCCCAAGCTGATCTTTAATTCTTTCTATTACATCCATTATATTTACTCAATACATTAATAACCCAGTAATTTTATCAAGTTTTATGCCTAAAAAAATTTTATTTTAAAAATACGGTTGCACTTAGTCTACCAGCAACATGCTGTTATATTAATCAAATAAGCACCATCTTGACGGCCGCTTGCAACATCCCTTCCAATTTTCCTTTGCTGTGAAGATCCATGATAATATCACAGCCTCCAACCAGCTCTCCCTTCAAATAAAGCTGGGGATAAGTTGGCCAGTTTGAATAGTCTTTGAGTGCCTCTCGAACTTCAGGTTCTTCTAATATATCGACATACATAAATTGTACGCAGGAATCTTTCAATACCTGAACAGTTTGCGCTGAAAAACCGCACTGTGGAAAGTCTGGAGAACCTTTCATATATAAAACAATGGGATGACTTGCAAGTTGCTCTTCAATTATTTCGATTACATCCATTATATTTCACTCGGCATATTAATAACCTAGTAATCTTATCAAGTTTTATCTTTAAAAAAAATCTTATTTTAATGCAATCACACTTGCCAGTTTTTGTGTTCCCGATATAATGGAAAGTTTTTCGCAGAAAAATATTTAGCTTCGGCATAAACAACCATCAAAAAAACAGTAATGTCTAGTCATATCATGCCAACCTATGGACGCCTGCCGATTTCCTTTGAACGGGGAGAAGGTGTATGGCTATGGGATCAATCAAATATACGTTATCTCGATGCTTTGTCAGGCATTGCCGTCTGCAACCTGGGGCACGCTCACCCGGCAGTTCATCAAGCCATTTGTGAGCAAAGCAAAAAACTGCTGCATACTTCTAATTTATATGGCATAGCCTCCCAGGAAGCTTTGGCGGATAAGTTGATTGAAAAAAGCGCAATGGAAAATGTTTTTTTCTGTAATTCAGGTGCAGAAGCTAATGAAGCGGCCATAAAAATTTCCCGCCTTTACGGCCACCAGAAAGGCATTGACAATCCTTGCATTCTAGTAATGGAAAAAAGCTTTCACGGCCGAACCCTGGCAACATTAAGTGCGACAGGAAATCCAAAAGTTCAGGAAGGATTTTCGCCGCTGGTCGATGGTTTTATTCACATCCCTTACAATGATATTGATGCTGTTGACTCTGCCATTAAGAAATACAGCAATATAGTGGCTATTTTAGTCGAACCTATACAGGGCGAAGGCGGTGTACATATTCCTGCCCCCAATTATCTTAACCGGATTCGTAATTTATGCGATCAGCACGATTTATTGATGATGCTTGATGAGATACAGACAGGTATAGGCCGAACGGGAAAATTTCTTGCCTATCAGCATAATTCAATTATCCCTGATGTCTGTACTTTAGCAAAGGCATTGGGCAATGGCGTTCCAATTGGAGCCTGCCTTGCCCGTGGCAAAGCAGCCAAACTGCTTACTGCTGGAAAACATGGCTCAACCTTTGGGGGCAACCCGTTAGCCTGCAGCGCAGCGCTTGCAGTTTTAAATACACTTGATGAATACAATATTATTGAGCACGTAGAAGCTAAAGGTTCTGAGATATGTGCAGGCTTTATCGGCAGACTAAAAGACAACACTGCTGTTTCTAATATAAGAAATAAAGGCTTAATGATTGGTATTGACCTTGCTTTCCCCTGTGTAGAAATAGTTAAAATGGCGCAGGAAAATGGTTTGCTGATTAATGTCACTGCCAACAGCACCATACGATTATTGCCACCTTTAATTATTGATTCAGAACAAATTGAATTGCTGACAGAAAAATTGTCAGTCATTATTGATGAATTTACAACACGCTATAAATAATGATGCAACCTAGACATTTTATTAGTCTGCTAGACCTATCAAGTACGGAATTTCGCACTTTAATTGGCAGGGCTAGCGAATTAAAACACAATAGAAACCCTGACTTTCAACCGCTGAAAGGACAAGTATTGGCAATGATTTTTGAAAAGTCATCAACCCGTACCCGAATTTCTTTTGAAACAGGCATGACCCATTTTGGCGGCAGCGCATTGTTTTTATCATCAAGAGATACCCAGTTAGGACGAGGCGAACCATTGGAGGACAGCGCAAGGGTCATCTCCAGCATGGTTGATGGCATTATGCTGCGAACCTTTGCCCATGAATCAGTAACCACTTTTGCAAAATATTCCAGTGTTCCTGTCATTAATGGGTTGACTGAATTATTGCACCCCTGTCAGCTGCTTGCCGATATGCAGGCCTACTTTGAGCATAGAGGTGATATTGAAGGGAAAACAGTGACCTGGATAGGTGATGGAAACAATATGTGCCATTCATATATTAATGCAGCCCGCGTACTTGATTTTAGGCTTAATATTGCCTGTCCTGTGGGTTATTTACCAAATCAGGCAATAGTCGATGCTGCCGGTGACCGGGTCAATTTTTTCAGCAGTGCTGAACAGGCCAGCATACACTCTGACTTAATTGTAACTGATGTTTGGGCCAGTATGGGACAGGAAGAAGAACAGAAAAAACGTGAGATTTCATTTAAAGAGTTCCAGGTCAATGCGACTGTTATGAATGTAGCCAATAATGATGCTTTATTTATGCATTGTCTCCCTGCCCATAGAGGGGAAGAAGTGACAGCTGATGTGATTGATGGTTCGCAAAGTGTAGTTTTTGATGCTGCTGAAAACCGTTTGCATGCACAAAAAGCTTTATTGGAGTTATTACTCTCTTAATCAATACTTTAAAATTTATGTTTTTAGCTTTAACCGTTTTGAAAGGCCCATCCGTGAAAAAAATATTAAGTCTCTTTATTGCTTTAATCTGCATAAGCAGCTCTGCTAATGCAAAATCAGTCTATGTAACTGACAACATGAAATTCACTCTGAGAAGCAGTGAAAATAATCGCAGCAAGATTCTCAAAATGCTGCCTAGCGGTACAAAACTTACCCTGATTAGCGAAAACCCAAAGACTTATTACAGCAAGGTTAGAACTAAAAGTGGGGTTGAAGGCTATATTTTAACCAGACATACATTGAATAAGCCTATCAATAGCTGGTATTTAGCTGAAGCCAATAAAAAACTTGAGACTCTTGAGAAAGAGTATGAGCTTATGAAAAAAGAATTGGACCAGCTAAAAGGCAATAACAGTGAAACATTGACTTCTAATCAGTCATTATCCGCAGAACGTGACAAATTAAGCAAAGAACTTAATGATTTACGCCAGACTGCTGCAAATGCTGTACAGTTAAAACATGACAGAGATGAATCCAGAAAAAAAATAATTTCATTAAGCAATGAATTAAAAGAAGTTAGCCATGAAAACCAAATGCTTAAAGACAGCGCCAACCAGGACTGGTTTTTATATGGTGGCATCCTGTCTTTATTTGGTGTAATCCTGGGATTCATTCTGCCAAAATTACGCTGGCATCGAAAAACTAATAATTGGGATACTTTTTAACAGCAGATGATAGACACAAAGTTAAAAAGCGGCCTCTTTTTATATATACATTTAGGAAAATTTTATGGCAAATTCAGCTGATAAGCCCTCCCGTTCATTTTCATCTTTAGTTGTTGATGGTATGGAGCGTGCGCCTAGCCGTGCCATGCTGCATGCGGTAGGATTTAAAAATGAAGACTTTAAAAAACCGCAAATCGGTATTGCATCTACCTGGAGCATGGTTACTCCCTGCAACATGCATATCAATAACCTGGCAGATAACGCTGCCAAAGGTGTTGATGATGCAAATGGAAAAGCGGTAATCTTCAATACTATTACCATTTCTGACGGCATCTCCATGGGTACTGAAGGAATGAAATATTCTTTAGTCTCACGTGAAGTTATCGCTGATTCCATTGAAACAGTTGTTGGCTGCCAAGGTTTTGATGGCGTTGTTGCCATAGGCGGCTGCGATAAAAATATGCCAGGATGCATGATTGCAATCTCGCGTTTAAACCGCCCAGCTATCTTTGTATATGGTGGCACCATTTTGCCGGGCTGTCATAAAAATCAAAAACTGGATGTGGTGTCAGTGTTTGAAGCTGTTGGTGCCAGAGCAAATAATAAAATTGATGATGCAGAACTAGCAGCCATAGAAGAAAAAGCCATTCCCGGCGCAGGGTCTTGCGGCGGTATGTATACTGCCAACACTATGGCATCAGCTATTGAAGCTTTAGGCATGAGCCTGCCAAACAGTTCAGCTCAGGCAGCTATTTCTGAAGACAAACGGATAGATTGTGAACGTGCCGGAGCGGCAGTACTGGAACTATTGAATAATAATATTAAACCTAGTGATATTATGACCAAAAAGGCATTTGAGAATGCCATTACTATTATTATTGCTTTAGGAGGTTCCACCAATGCTGTTCTGCATATAATAGCCATGGCAAATGCTGCAAATGTTGACATTTCGCTGGATGATTTTACCCGCATTGGTGCTCAAGTACCTATGCTGGCCGATTTAAAACCCAGTGGCCGCTATCAGATGGCCGAGCTTATTGAAATAGGCGGCATTCAGCCATTAATGAAAATATTGCTGGATAAAGGTTTATTGCATGGCGACTGTTTAACGGTAACAGGAAAAACATTGGCAGAAAATTTAGCTGATGTTAAGTCATATCCCGAAGGCCAGGATATGATAAGGCCGATAGATAATCCTATCAAAAAAGACAGTCATTTAGCCATTTTATATGGAAACCTGGCAACACAGGGTTCAGTGGCCAAAATTACAGGCAAAGAAGGTTTGATTTTTACTGGTTCTGCCAAAGTGTTTGATGCTGAAGAAGAAGCTTTGCAAAGTATCCTTAACGGCGATATTGTTAAAGGTGATGTAATTGTTATCCGCTATGAAGGCCCCCAAGGTGGGCCCGGCATGAGAGAAATGCTATCGCCCACTTCAGCCGTTATGGGAAAGGGGCTGGGGCAGGATGTTGCCTTAATTACCGATGGACGCTTTTCTGGCGGAACTCACGGCTTTGTTGTTGGACATATTACTCCTGAAGCTCATGCCGGGGGGGCTTTAGCTATCGTTGAAAATGGTGATAAAATTACCATTGATGCCGAAACTAAACAGCTATCATTGCATTTAGATGATGAGGCTATCGCACTGCGCTTAGAAAAATGGCGACAGCCTGCGCCAAAATATACCCGCGGTGTTTTGGCAAAATATGCAAAACTTGTTAGCTCTGCATCTAAAGGTGCGGTGACTGATAATTAATATAACAGGTAAAAAATTGAAGTGAGGCTTCTGCCTTGCCTTGTCTAAATCCAGCAAGGCAGAAGCCTCACTTCACAAATGTCAAAACAGGCACTGCTTTATCCTAATACTCTCATGCCGATCACACCAACAAATTTTGTAAACTGGTTTAGAGACTCTTCACCTTACATCCATGCTCACCGCAATAAAACCTTTGTTATATATTTTAGTGGCGAAACGGTTATGGATGATTGTGACAACTTAATTCATGACTTTGCCCTGCTCAAAAGTTTAGGCATTCGTCTGGTTTTAGTCCATGGCATACGCCCGCAAATTGACCAACGGCTTAAGCTGCAGAATATCCATTCTGATTTTTATAAAAACCTGAGAATTACTGATGGCCCTGCATTGCAATGTGTTAAAGAAGCGGCAGGCCTGGTCCGTGTGGAAATTGAAGCATTGCTGTCCATGGGCCTTGCTAATTCGCCTATGGCCGGTGCCAAAATAAAGGCTGCCTCTGGCAACTTTGTTATCGCCAGGCCATTAGGAATTATAGATGGCATTGATTACCAGCATACTGGAAAAGTGCGTCGTGTAGAGCATGATGCTATTCATCAGCAACTGGATCAGGATAATGTAGTGCTAATCTCCCCTATTGGCTATTCGCCCAGCGGAGAAGTTTTCAACCTAGGTGCAGAACAGGTTGCAACTGAGATTGCCATTGCCTTAAAAGCCGAAAAACTTATCCTATTAACTGAACATAGCTGTACAGAGGGTCAACAGCTGATTCAGCAAATGACATTAACTGAAGCAGAATTACGGCTGCAGCAGGAAATAGAAGAAACGTTGCTTCACTCATTAAGTGCAGCCATTCAAAGCTGCCAACAAGGTGTTGACCGCGTGCATCTAATCAATCGAAAAATTGATGGTGCCTTATTATTAGAGCTTTTTACCCGAGACGGAACTGGTACGCTGATTAGTGCCAACCCTTTTGAATCCATTCGCTCGGCAAATTTAGATGATATTGCAGGCATTTTAGAACTGATAAAGCCCCTAGAAAAGCAAGGTTTTCTTGTTAAGCGCTCCAGAGAAAAACTGGAAATGGAAATAGATGATTATATTGTCATTGAACGCGATGGACTGATTATTGGCTGTACGGCCTATCACCTTATGCATGATAAAAAGTCGGCCGAAATTGCCTGCCTGGCAGTACATCCTGACTACCAAAAATCAGCACGGGGCAATAATCTGCTAGAACATTTAATTTCACTGGCTAAAAAACAGCACTTGAGAAAATTATTTGTCTTATCCACTCAAACCATGCATTGGTTTATTGAGCGTGGATTTAAGGCAACCGATATTGACACATTGCCCGAACAGCGCAAAGAGTTTTATAACTACAAGAGGAATGCTCAAGTCCTTTGCAGGAAAATTTAACAGTGGAATCGCCTTTAGTTATTTTACAGATTTCTGATTTGCATATTCTTGCTAGTCAAGGAAAAACTATGGCAGGCGTTGATACCGAGCATTCCTTTATCAGTTTGCTTGAATATTTACACTGCACCTATAACACCATTGATTTACTTCTGGTCACTGGGGACTTAGCAGAAAACCCTAGTCAATCAAGCTATCAGAGAATCTACCAGGCACATAACACGTATCAGACCCGGACTATTTGTCTGCCAGGCAATCATGATGATTTTACTTTAATGCGACAGATCTTCGCAGACAAGAAAATTAATTGCGATAAGCAACTGCAATTTAAACATTGGCAGATCATTTGTCTTAATAGTCAAAAAATAGGATCTGCCAAGGGCTATCTAGCGACTTCTGAACTGGATTACCTGACAGACAGTTTAAATAGGCATCCTGAATTAAATGTCCTGATCGCCGTTCATCATCCCCCCATTCCTACTGATAGCCAATGGATGGATACCATGATGATTGAAAATAGCGATGAGCTGTTTTTGCGCCTTAAAGGTCGCACTCAAGTCAAAGCTATAACCTGTGGTCATATACATCAGGAAATGGAAGGTAAGGAACAGGATAAAATAATTCTTGGAACGCCCTCAACTTGTTTTCAATTCAAACCATTTAGTGATGAATATGAACTGGATAACAGAAAACCGGGCTACAGAATATTCTTGCTTCATTCTAACGGGCAGTTTGAATCCGCCGTTCACCGTTTACCCGCCTAAGGAATGAAGCATAGATATTGATTTAAAAGGTAAGCGATTAATTGTTAGCATAATTCCCAGTCACTAAAAGCCATGCCACACTATCCTCTGTGATTAACAGAAGAGGCATTATAATGGTATCAGTACGAAACCAGCAGACAAAACATATCTGGTCAGAACATCTCGCGCAGTGGCTGGCATCGGGTCTATCTCAGGCCGCTTATTGTGATTGGATTGCTCGATATATCCGTTCCCACCCTTTACAGAAGAAAGATGCTTTGCTGTTCAGCGCGGAGACTAAATCAGCCCTGAAATGCCTTCAATAATTCATCCTGAACCATATAGGGTTCTTCGCCCTTTTTAGGCTGTACCTGCTGATAGTTTCCATCACTTTGCAATAGCCATGATTGCGTATTATCCTTTAGGTAGCTATCCAAATCACTAAGTACTCTGTCATGCAATTTCGGATTTTCTATTGGAAAACAAGTTTCAACGCGATTGAACATATTTCTGTTCATCAAGTCGGCACTTGCCCCATACACTTCCCAGTTATCCGCATTATTAAAGGCATAAACACGGGTATGCTCCAAAAATCGGCCAATAATTGAACGGACTTCTATGTTTTCTGAAACACCTTTTACGCCAGGCCTTAAACAGCAAACGCCTCGGACAATAAGCTTAACTTCTACTCCTGCCTGAGATGCCCTATATAAAGCCTGTATTAGCTGTTCTTCAACAACTGCATTGACTTTTATAATTATTTTTGCCGACTTGCCGTTTGTCTTATTCTCTATTTCCCTTTCAATTTTAGCCAAAAGACCGCTATGTAAGGTAAATGGTGACTGTAACAGCTTAACCAGCTTAGTCACTTTACCTAAACTGGTTAACTGTACAAAAATCCGTCGAACGTCCTCGCCCAATTCTTTGTTGCAGGAAAATAGGCCATAATCAGTGTATAGCCTTGCCGTTTTAGGATGGTAATTACCCGTACCTAAATGTACATAGTTGCGCAATGTTTTGCCTTCTTTTCTCAGTATCAGACACATTTTTGCATGTGTTTTATAGCCTACCACTCCATAAACCACGTGTACCGCCGAATCCTGCAGTTTAGCGGCTAAGCCAATATTTTCTTTTTCATCAAACCGTGCGAGCAATTCAATAACAACAGTAACCTCTTTCCCAGCCTGAGCAGCTTTGATTAGTGCGCTGACAATAGGAGAATCAACCCCTGCCCTATAAAGCGTCTGTTTAATGGCTAACACATTAGGATCAAAAGCTGCCTGACGGATAAATTCAACAACAGGTAAAAAGGATTCATAGGGATGATGCAATAAAACATCCTGTTTTTTTATTGCATCAAAAATATTTTTCTTTCGCCCCAATTTTGAAGGTGCATATGGTTTAAATGGCTGAAATTTAAGGTCAGGACGATCAATTAAACTATAAATTTCCTGGACTCGACTTAAATTGACAGGTCCTTTAGCAAGAAAAACCCGTTCAGGGTTTAGTCTAAAGCGTTCCTTTAAGAAAAAAACAGTTTGTTCGGGGCATTTGTCATCTATTTCTATACGGACTTCATCACCATAGTTGCGCATGACCAATTCGCCTTCTACCGCATGAAGCAAATCATCAATGGCATCATCGTCTACAAAAAAATCACTGTTTCTGGTCACTCTGAATTGATGGCAGCCTTTAACTGTCATGCCATTAAACAGCTGATTAACAAAAGCATGAATAATGGATGAGAGAAATACAAAGTCATGAGTCCCACTATCAGTTTCTTCAGCTGGCAGCTGGATGATACGCGGCAATGCTCTGGGAACCTGCAGGATAGCACGCCCACTGTTTCGACCGAAAGCATCTTTGCCTGTCAGGGAAATAATAAAATTTAAACTTTTATTTAAAATTCTCGGAAAAGGGTGAGCAGAATCAAGCCCAACTGGTGTCAGAATTGGCAGCAATTCGACGTTAAAATACTTTTCCAGCCATTTCTTTTGTACGTCCGTCCATTTATCCCTGCGAACAAAACGAATATTTTCTTCTTCCAGTTTAGGAATTAAGATATTGTTCAACACTTCATACTGCTCTTCAACCAACTCATGAGCTTTAACAGTTATTCGTTCAAGCTGCTCGTGCGGCGTTAATCCATCAGAACTGACAGCAATAGGGTCAATATTGGCCATTTGCAATACGCTGGCTACACGCACTTCAAAAAATTCATCTAAATTAGAGCTGGAAATGCATAAATAATTAAGCCGTTCTAGCAAAGGGACTGTTTCTTTTTTAGCCTGAGCTAAGACCCTGACATTAAATTCCAGCAGGCTTAATTCTCGATTAATATAGTATTCTGGTTTTTCTAATTCGTTTATTTCCATTTGATCTTTTGTCTGACTCTTTCAAAACTCATTATTTTTAATAAGCTAATAGTGGGGGTGGGTAGCAAATCTTTTTATTTTATACCCTTTATATGACAATTTTATGTCATATAAAGCTTCACTTTCTATTGCCTTGCAATCCACCGGTATGAATGGCGATTATTTTTTGCCCTGCTTTAAAATGGTCTTGCCGAATTAAATCATACAGGCCATAAAACATCTTTCCAGTATAGACCTGTTCCAGCTCAATAGCATGCCGTGCTGTAAAGTTTTCCATAAATTGGAGCAGTTCCTCATTGTATTTTGCAAAACCGCCAAAATGATAATCCAATAAAACAGTCCAGTTAAGGTGGCTGGAAATATTTAGCCTTTCTATGTCCCTAGTTAAAAAATCTCCGCCTTTTAATGCAGAAAAACCAAATATTTCATGATCATCTGAACTTGCTTCAATCAATCCTGCCAGTGTTGTTCCAGTACCGCATGGCACACATAAAAAGTTAAAATCCAAATCAATTTCGGCTACTATTTCTGTAACACCCTTTAAGGCTAATTTAGTTGCGCCACCTTCTGGCAGCCAGTATTCGCCAGCCTGTATTCCGGGTAATTCATCATATCGTTTATAGTTTCTTAGAGCTCTATAGTCAGTTCGTGAGACAAATATTAATACCATTCCCCATTGCTGAAGATCAAGTAAAGTGGGACTATATTTTTTAGGTCTCTCTCCGCGAATATACCCAATCGTTTTTAGATTTAACTGCTTACCCACATAGGCCAAAGCATGTAAATGATTGGAATAAGCCCCGCCCATGCTGATGATGGTGTGGGCTCCATTCTGTAAAGCATGATTAAGAATATATTTAAGTTTTCGCCATTTGTTTCCAGAAATGATGGGGTGAATTAAATCGTCCCGCTTAACCCATAAATCTATTTTTTTTTGATCTAATACCGGATCAAATACTTGTGTTAAAGTGGATGGCCTGAAAGTTTTCTCGAGTTCAGCAAGTTTAGGATGCATAAATGACTTTAGGGATGCGCATATTCCCTAGCTTGTTTTATAGCCCAAGCCACATCTGCCGCCTGTCTGTTTTCTTTTACATCATGTACTCTAAACATCGGCACCCCTGACATAACTCCAAGCGCTGTAGTTACAGCTGTTGCAGTGACTAATTCTGTTGGCTCAGATACATCACAAAGACTGCCCATAAAACGTTTTCTGCTTGTGCCTAGCAGTACGGGATAGCCAATAGCCGCAATTTTCTCTAAATGAGCTAACAAATTGATATTGTCCGCCCTTTTCTTCCCAAAGCCAATGCCCGGATCCAGCACAATATTTTCTTTTTTAATCCCTGTCGCCATGGCCTCTTCTGCCCTATTCTTTAATGCCTGGCAAATCTCAGTAACTACATCGTTATAGCTAGGATTATCCTGCATATTTTGAGGCGTTCCCTGCATATGCATTAATATGATGGGCACGTCATATTTACTGGCTATAGTGAGAATATTTTTATCCCCCTGCCCTGCTGAAATATCATTAATTATATTGGCCCCCGCGTCTAAAGCGGCTGTTGCTACACCACTTAAGGTGGTATCAATACTGATCAATAACTCAGCTGAAAACGCTGACCTGATAGCCTTAATCACTGGAACAACACGTAAAATCTGTTCCTCCTCAGAAACTGAAGTGGAACCTGGGCGTGTTGACTCCCCCCCAACATCAATAATATCAGCCCCTTCCCTGACCATTATTGCTACCTGTTCGACAGCCTTTTCAATCTGGGTATATTTGCCGCCATCAGAAAAGCTGTCTGGAGTAATATTTAAAATGCCCATAATGAGGGGTTTTCTGATTTTATTGAACATAAATTCTATTTAAATTGTACATATGCAGGAAAAAGTGACTAAAAAAATAACTTTTGGCGCTCAATATAGAAGTCATTTAAATTCAGAAAGTTCCAAAATTTTTCAATTCTTGTCCATTATCTTCAGTGTTTTTTTCATCAGCAGAATCATTGGCCTTTTCTATAGCGACCTGTCTTTGCAATATCGCACTGTATCTTAAAGAGAGCAATTCAGAGTCATTTGGAAACACTTTCAAGCCTTCATTGGCAGAATCTATAGCCTTATCAATTTTTTCTGCAGATATAGCGGCTTTTATTGACTCATAATATTGCTTTTTAAGCATACCCAGACCTTTACTGGCCTCTTTGCTGTTGGGATCAAGCAGCAGAGCTTTATTGTACGATTCAAATGCATTACTGCCGGCAGGGCTGGTAAATTGTCGCATTATCAGCTGTTTTTTTGCTTGGCCTAAAAGGGTTTTAATATGCCTATCGATAATATTCTTAGTTTCAGAAGCTGCAATAACGGCTTCTTTATGGAATGGATCGTCTAGTCCTTTAGATGATAGCAGAGCAATTTTTTTTGCATTTTCTAGTGCCTCTTCATAGCTTTCTTTATTTAATGACCTTAGAACGGCAGATTCTAATTGAGCAAGAATATTCAGTATTCCCTGCTTAGCTTCCCTGTTATTATTATCAAGCGCATCAATCTCCTGATAGGTTTTATAGGCATTGTCATTCTCGGGCTTGGTAAGTCTTAAGCTCTCAAACTGCCGTTTTGCCTGTTTGAGCAAAGCATTTATCTTATTATGTTTTTTTGACTGCTTTAATTCAGCTGTAATTTGCATTTCTAGCTGAATAAGACCTTTACTGTCTGGATAGACCTTTAGACCTTTGGAAACAGAAAGCAGACTTTTTTCTAAACTGCCTTTTATATATTGCTTTTTTGCCTGATCCAAATAGTACTTCCCGATACTCTGTACTCCTTCTTTTGCACGTTTGTCATCAGGTGCTGCTGCGAGTATTTCCTGATAGGTTTGATAAGCATTATCCTTTTCAGGAGCAATAAACTGTGAATTAGAAAATTGCAGTTCGGCGATGGTATGCAGAGTTGCAATCATCGCTTTCTCTGGCATCTTATGACGCTGGGTTAATTTAGAGGCAACTGTCTTTTTTGTCTGTCCTTTTATACTGTCTTTCTGTGGATATTTTTTTTCAGGATCATTCATCTGGACCGAAGACAGGTCTTTAACTGGAATATTTTGTAAATTATTAGACCATTCGATTTGCGAATCTTTGGATACTGAAATAAACAAGCCGGGTAAAAAAAGCAGTGCCAAAATAACACCTAAAACAGCCAAGATAAAAATCGATGAAAAAAACCAAGGTGTTTTTTTGATTGATATTCCCGTATGCCCGTTGATGACTTCATCAATTAGCTCAGAACGAATTTCATGTTTTTGCAGCTCACTGCCACGCAATAAAGCTTTATCACAAACCCGATTAATAATGGCAGGGATTCCTTTACTGTATTCATAAATTGTGGAGCAGGCCTGTTCGCTAAATAACGTCTTGTTCTGTACACCTGCCAGATGTACCTTATGGTTTATATACTCTTGCGTGTCTTCCTGTGATAAGGGCTTAAGTAAACACTGTGCTATGGTATTCTGCATTAAACTAGGCAGGCCAAAGTCATTTAACAGCTGTCTTAACTTGGGCGCTCCGACTAAAATCAATTGCAAAACCAGGTTGTTTTCAGTATTTAGCCTCAAAAGCAGTTCAATAGCTTTTAAAGCATCAGCCGTCATACTGTCAGCATCATCAATAATCAGGATAGTTGCCCGCTTATCTTGTTCAACTAGGTGAGTATTTGAAAAACCCAGCTGCATTAATTTACGATGAGCTTCAAAGCTATCGGCGTCCTGCTCAAAACTTGTTATTATCTGCTGGAAAAAATCCTGGGAAGATTCAAGACGCGCATTAATAAGCCTTATATTGGAATCTTGCTGCAAATGGTCATGCACATAGTTAATGAAGGTTGTTTTACCCACCCCTTTTTCACCAAGTACAAGAGTCAAGGCAACATTTCTATCCAGACTACTGACTAAAGTGGGCAGCACCATTGCGTAATTTTGGCTTGTAAAAACAAGGTCACAATCGCTGTATGCGATCTGTGAAAATGGCATGTATTGAAAACCAAAAAAATTTTTATACATAATTCAGATATTAAATATCATATGATCGTTCTTAAAAATGATATTTTAATAATACCCGAAATTAAACCTTTGCTCAGATATTAATGTTCAATATGAGGGGCTGACACGTTATGTTAAGATATTTTGAAAGTTAAAAGGAGGAAGAATGTTTAAAAAAAATCAGATTGCCATTTTTTTACTGATACTGATTACTTTAATAGAACCTGCAAACGCTTTAGATTTGAGGGTGCAGCCTCGCTTTAAAACGGGGATTCAATTTTATGAATTTGAACAGCCGGCTTTCCAGTTATCAGCTCAGGATATTGAGGGCAAGTTTCCGGATATGCAGAGCAGTGTAAAGTTTAGTGACTGGCTACCGTTTGTAAGCGGCGGTGCAACTGTTTTTATCGATCGTTTTTTTGTAGACTTTGATGCGCAATATTTATTCAATGGACAGGCTAATTCTGATTTTTCCAGTCAGAGTTTTGTTGAAGGCGGAGACCGTCTTCCCATAGATGCCGTTATCTCACAAAATAGTGTGCTGAATGCGGATTTCAATCGTTTCGAATGGGCTGTTTCAGCTGGCTTTGAGGTAATCGATAATCTGGTGATTTTCGGTGGCTATAAATATGCCAAAATCAATAGTACCAGCGGCATTCAAGGTGAAATTACTAGCTTTCAACCCAGCGATATTAACAGAACGCCTATTTCACTGCTAACAGGAAGACCGATAGGAGAGGTTGGTCTTGATTTTGAGTATAAAGGGCCTTTCGTTGGTATGAATTATAGCTGGAGAATTCAGCAGGGCTTTTTGGATGGCGGGCTATCTTTTAACTTTGCAGCCGCATTTTTGGATAGTAAAACTCGCATTGACACCAGCAAACTTTCAGTGAAATCCATTACCGGAGCAGTTGTTCCCCTTAATATCGGCAATAGCCATTTTAAAGAACTGAAAGGTGATAGCACAGGGTTTTCATTTGGACTAGGTTGGCAGGGTTTAACATCTATTGAAGGTCTTACCTATTTAATGGGTGTAACAGGCTACCATTATCAATTTGAAGGGAACGCAACGGTTGAAAACCGAGTTCGTATAGATTTCGGGTTAGCTTACGCCATCGATTTTTGATATTTATGCACCTAAGAATATAATAAATTCTTGGTATATTAAAAGTCAGTCAGCAGAAAAAAAGCCAATCTATTTTACGAAGGATTTTTGTTTGTCTTCGGTGCTATTGAGAAGGATGCATAGCTGGCTATGCTGGTTTAAATCCAATTTGATAGCGATGGTGTATTGGAGTGTCTCTTACAGACTGGAAGTCGGTCTGATCTTTCCGAACGGGATCAAGTATAATACCGCGCATGACTAACCATAATAAAAAACAGCCAAAAATTGCCTGGGCCATTACCGGTTCCGGGCATTACATAGAAGAATGTCTTGAATTTCTGCTAACATTGGAAAATGTTGATATCTATTTAAGTCAGGCTGGAGAAGAGGTGTTAAAAATGTATGGTATTGACCTTAAAGATGTGCGGGCCAGGCATCCTGTTTACCGAGATAAGGCAGCCTCTTCCCCGCCCGTTGGTCATTTTTATAAAGGCTATTACCATACTTTTGTAATGGCTCCGACTACATCAAATACTATTGCCAAATGTGTTTTAGGCATTGCAGATTCGCTGGTGACTAATTTGTACTCTCAAGCGGGTAAATGCCGAGTTCCCAGCATTGTCTATCCCTGTGATATTGCACCTGAAATGGAAACAACAGCGCCAGGCGGAAAGGTTATGGTTTACCCTCGCCAAATTGACCTGGAGGCAACAGAAAAAATTCGCAGCTTTGAATACACCGACGTTGTAGAAAGTGTTGATGAATTAATCGTCAGTGTTAGCCAGCGTCTTAAATCACTGGCATTATGAGTAAAAACCCCGAACATATCCTATTTTTGACGGGCAAACTGGCTGAAAAACAGCTATGTCAAATTTTAGAAAAAATGCAGCCGGAATTTACATACTCCGTACACCAGCTTGGATTAAAAGTTGCCGGTTTAATGACAGCAGAAATGATTGGCCGTCGCCTTAAAGATACTTTTAATGCGGATAAAATAATACTGCCTGGCCGTTGCCGGGGAGATATTGACTCTTTATCAGCTGAATTGGGACTGCCTATAGAACGTGGACCGGAAGAATTAAAAGACTTGCCGCTATTTTTTGGTAAAGCGGCGCATCACTATGATTTATCAAAATATAAAGTAAAAATTTTTGCTGAAATTGTTGATGCACCTAATGTCAGTGTCGACGATGTGGTAGAACGTGCCTATTACTATCAGCAACAAGGCGCTGATGTGATAGATATTGGCTGTCTGCCAGGCACTGCATTTCCACATATGGAAGAAACTATCCTCACACTGAAGCAAGAAGGCTTTACTGTCAGTATCGACTCTTTAGAAGACGACGATTTATTGCGTGGAGGAAAAGCGGGAGCAGACTATATGCTCAGCCTGACAAATAAAAGCATCTGGATTGCTGACGAAGTAAATGCAATTCCCATTATAATTCCTGAAAAACATGGTGATTTATCCTCGCTTGACCATGCCATTTCTGTACTGCAGGCTAAAAACAAAATGTTTATTGTCGACCCTATTTTAGATCCGATTCATTTTGGCTTTACCGAATCAATCGCCCGAAATTTCAGCTTTAGGCAGCAGTACCCTGAGATTGAAATGATGATGGGCGTAGGCAATATTACTGAATTAACCCATGCCGATACCTCAGGCATGAATACACTGCTGCTAGGCATGTGTTCAGAAATGAATATCAATCATATCCTGGCAACAGAAGTCAGCCAGCATGCTTGCAGAGCAATAAAAGAAGCAGACTGTGCCAGACGCATCATGTATGCGGCCGAGCAGAATAACACCCTGCCTAAGCATATCGATTCCAGTTTAATGACTGTACATGATAATTCACCATTCCCATACCTGTTAGATGAAATAGAAGATTTAGCCTCAGCAATCAGAGATCCCAGTTTCCGCATACAAACTAGCCCAAAGGGGATGCATATCTATAACCGTGACGGTTTGCATACTGCAACAGACCCTTTTGATTTATTTCCCCTGTTAAAAGTGGAAGATGATGCCAGCCATGCCTTTTATTTAGGCGTAGAATTGGCTAGAGCCGAAATTTCCTGGCAATTAGGCAAACGTTTCAATCAAGACCAGACACTGACATGGGGCTGTGCAACTGAACTAAATCAATCGACCATAGATTTACACACATTTAAACCTGCCGGAACGACCTTACAGAAGAACTAATGATACAAGAAGTTATAATAACGACTCAAAATGCTGAGGGTGTGTCACATATTGCGCCCATGGGTGTGCATATTATTGATGATGAATTTATTATCCTGCCTTTCCGCCCATCCATCACACTGAATAATATTCTGCAAACTGAATCGGCAATAATTAATTATTGCGATGATGTGCGAATCTTTGCAGGCTGCCTAACGGGCAGACGCGATTGGCCTTTAACTGCTACAGAAAAAATACAGGGGCACTTTATTTCTTCTGCACTGGCACACAAAGAATTAAAACTGGATAGAATTGAAGATGATGAAACTCGCCCCAAACTTTTTTGTAAAGCCATTCATAGCGTAAACCACGCTCCTTTCCAAGGCTTTAATCGCGCTCAATATGCCGTATTGGAAGCAGCCATTTTAGTGAGCCGTTTAAAAATGCTTTCTATTGAAAAAATTGACTCTGAAATAGAATATTTAAGCATTGGTTTAAATAAAACAGCTGGCGAAAAAGAGCGGGAAGCCTGGAGCTGGCTACTGGCCTTAGTTAAAACACATAAACAGGAGCTTACACAGGCATGACAGGAGTGCTGGCAAGCGTAAACAGTATTGAAGAAGCTCGGCTTATTTTACCTACCTCTGTGGATATTATTGATTTAAAGCAGCCCGAACGCGGAGCCTTAGGTGCTTTATCTATTGACGCTGTTAAAGCAATTGTTAACGAAGTTAATCATAAAAAACCCGTCAGTGCGACGGTGGGCGATTTGCCTATGCAGGCTAAATTAGTTTTTGACGCGGTAAAGGTCATGACTGAAACAGGAGTTGATTATATCAAAATTGGTTTTTTCCCTGGCGGTGACTGGCAAGGAACTCTATCTAGATTAGCTGACATTACTTTGCAGAGACATAAATTGATTGCTGTACTGTTTGCTGATACTGCATTTGACTTCAGTATCATAGAATCGCTAAGGCAAGCTGGGTTTTATGGTGTTATGCTGGATACCATGGATAAATCAAAAGGGTCTTTACCTTATGTAATGACAGAATCTGAAATAAAAAATTTTGTCAGCATAACAAAATCAGCTCAATTGCTCTGTGGCCTTGCAGGTTCACTTAAACAGCACGATATTGCCGGGCTATTAAAATTGAATGTAGATTATTTGGGGTTTAGGGGCGCTTTATGTAAAGAGCATAACAGAACTGCTGAATTGGATCTTGATTCGATTACATCAGTTTTAAGCTGTTTTTAATTCCAATTATCCTATTTTTTATTAAAGGACAACCCCTTGTGACTGTCCTTTAATAAAAGGACCATTATGTATCTGGGCGACTGCAAGAGACCGCCTCCATATATACCAAATAGTTATAGCCATTACAGTATGGAACCTACTCATATGACAGAAAAAACATCAATAACAACCAAAATCCTGATCGCGATGGCGGTAGGTCTAGTTATAGGCAGTTTAATTAATGCCTTTGCGCAAGACGTAAGTTTCATACAAACCTACTTGGTCAATGGTTTATTTCATGTGGTTGGCTCTGCTTTCGTAAACTCTTTGAAAATGCTGGTTGTGCCCTTAGTAACTTTCTCCCTAATTTGCGGCGTATGCGGTATTGGTGATGTCGCCGTATTAGGCCGCGTAGGAATTAAAGCTTTTGCCTTATACATAATAACTACAGGGCTAGCCATCACGCTTGCATTAGCTGTTGCGATTTTGGTAGCGCCAGGAGAAGGGTTTGAACAGGCATCAGGCTCTGTTAGCTTTACCCCCAAACCGGCCCCTCCCCTAACTGATGTATTTATCAATATAGTTCCAAGCAATCCTGTCAATGCATTTGCCGAGGGCAATATGCTGCAAATTATTTTCTTTGTAATTCTGTTCGCTATTGCCATGCTAATGACGGGCGATATTGGCCGTCAATTAGCAGAAACAGCAGAGAAATTAAATGAAGTAATGATGAATGTCGTTACTCTAGTTATGGATTTTGCCCCCATTGGCGTATTCTTTTTAATGGCTAAAACCTTTTCTCTGCAAGGCATTGGACTCATTTTACCGATGATAGGCTATTTTTCCGTGGTAATTCTTTGCCTGCTGCTGCATGGTTTTGGTACATTCAGTTTGCTGCTTATATTTTTGGCAAAACTTAATCCCTGGATATTCATAAAAAAAATGCGTCCTGCCCATATTTTTGCATTCAGTACAGCCAGTTCAAATGCAACCATTCCTGTTACCCTACAGGTAGTAGAACAGCGCCTAGGAGTCGATAATTCAACCGCCGCCTTTACCGTACCTTTAGGTGCAACCATTAATATGGATGGGACTGCTATCATGCAAGGGGTTGCCACTGTCTTTATTGCAAATGTTTATGCGATAGATTTAGGGATATCCGATTATCTTACTGTAGTAGGAATGTCGATTCTGGCGTCTATCGGCACGGCAGGTGTTCCGGGCGTCGGTTTAATCATGCTGGCCATGGTCTTTAATCAGGTAGGCTTGCCTGTTGAAGGCATTGGCCTGATTCTTGGCGTTGACAGAATATTGGATATGGTGCGAACAGCCGTTAATATTACCGGTGATGCAACAGTTACCTGCATTGTTGCCAGAAGTGAGAAAAATCTAAATGATCAGATATTTCATGACCCCGATGCAGGAGTCATTACTGATATTGAACTGCCACATAAAGATTTGCATGCAGATGTGTAAAGATACTTCTATTATCTTTACACATCCTTTAACAGCACGGCTTCTGACCCTGAACTCAATTTAACAAATTGTTCCAGTTCTGCCATATTGGGCACATCTCCACGCCCAGCATCTTCCAAAGCGGCAATAACCGCAGTATTGGTTAAGCAATTTATATCCCGTGAAGGCTGGTAAATAGCCTCTTCATTTTCCAAGGCATTTAACTCTACAATAAGATTGGCATTAACCAAAGTATCTAAAGTTCTGTTAACAACAGAAATAGGCAAAGTCAACTCGGTGGCAATCTGTTCTGCACTAAGTGCTTTCTCACCATAGGCAAAATGTTTGATGATTAAATGGCAGACTTGCAGTGCAATGGTCTTTTTTAATGAAAAGCTAATGTCTGAAAATTTTTCGTTATATCGATAGCTTTCAAAATTATGCACATAAAAGGCAATCTCGCATCCAAATAAAACCACCATCCACATAACCTGAAGCCAAATTAAAAACAACGGCAAAGCGGCAAAGCTTCCGTAAATTGCGTTATAGCTTGATGCACCAATTTGCAATGAAATATAAATCCATTGAACGGTCTGGTACAAAATGGCAGTTATAATCCCTGCCATAAAACCTGCCTTAAGGCTAATTTTTTTATTCGGAATAAATAAAAACATAAAGGTAAACAAGATAGTCATAATCACCAGAGGTGAAAAACTCATGGCGTATAAGACGATTTTTGTACCGAATGCCGGCAGATGAATGACTTCAACCAGCCAGGCAATTTTTGTTTTAATAAACACGGTGATGCTGCTGGATGAAATCAACAGTACCGGCGCAATCATCATTAATGACAGATAGTCGCTAAATTTTCTGCCTAAAGACCGGCTCTTTTTTATTTTCCATATATGGTTAAAGGATTCCTCGATATTGCTGATCACTTTTATCACTGTCCAAAACAGCACCACAATGCCAATTCCTGCCACCACACCGCCTTTGGTGCTAGCCAGCATGTTTTGAGAAAACTCAATCAATTGAAGCATCATGGCATCCTGCTCTGATGATTGCTCCAGCATTTGCTGCTCCAGTTTTTTTTCAAAACCAAAGCCTTTGGCAATGCCAAATAATAAAGCAATTACTGGAACGATTGAAAGTAAGGTATACAAAGATAAAGCAGAAGCTCTTAATTGGCAAAGGTCTCTTTTAAACCCCTGCAGAGAAAGCAGCACTATTTTTAATGCATCAATTCCTAGAATTTCAGCGTCTGATAAATTATTTTCTGAAATGGTCCAAATATCTTCTTTTATAAAATTTATAATGCTTGTGAGCATGTTATTATTCACCCGATAATTCTTACTGTGTTTTGCATAGCCGTACTTAGGTGCGTGGATTTAATAATGTACCAGTTTTAGCTTCAAACGCTGGGAACCAATTAAACCCTTCCTCAATTATATCAACTAAACATATTTGTCTTGCATAGAAAGTTATATAGCATAGAGGATGCAGAAGTATATCAAGTTATTTAGCTCAGCCACAAAAAAAGCAGGCATGCCAATCAAGTTATCTAAACACTCCCCCCTTTCAACAACGCTATTAATAGTTGTAATTGCCTGCGTTTATTTCCTTTTTGGGCTATTAAGCCTTGATTTAGCTGTGCCACCTAGCCAGGCAGGCGCAGTTTGGCCGCCAGCAGGCATTGCACTTGCCTGTATGCTGCTATATGGTTTTCGGATTTGGCTCGGGATATTTTTAGGGAATTTCTGCATCAGTGCCTGGGCTTTTGGTTTGGATTTTCAGTTAATGCCCGTCTATCTGGCAACAGCAACCGGCGGTACCCTTTTTACCTATATCGGTACACGCCTGATTAAAAAACATGCCAACTATCCTAATGAACTGGTTTTTGATAGAGATATCATTCTTTTTTTACTGCTAGGCGGTCCAGTCAGCTGTTTAATACCGGCAACCATTGGTATCACGGCGATGAGCGCCTATGGCATTATATCCCCTGCAGAAATCCCCATAAACTGGTTAAGCTGGTGGGTTGGCGATACTATAGGCGTACTTATTTTTACGCCTGTCATGTTAACTATCTTTACACCGGACAGTCCTCTTTGGAAAAGACGCAGACTGTCATTAGGCCTGCCATTAATAGCCTCATTTACTTTTGTGCTTTTTTTGTTTTTCTATATCCTTGATTTGGAAGACCAGCGTCATCAGCAACTATTCAGAGAAAGTTCATTTGCTGTTACAGATGAACTAAGTGACAGTCTTGTGGAATATAATCGAGCTATTCGCTCTGTCCATAATTTCTATCGCAGCCCTGATAGGATTGATGAATCTGGTTTTAAACATTTCACTCAGTCGCTTTTAGATGACTTTTCTGAAAGCCGCAGCATCATTTTTTTAGAATATCATCCCAATATTACCGGAAAACAAAGCCCAACTCTAAAATTAAAATTCAACACCATTAAACAGGGATTTAATGTACCGACAGCCCTTTTTCCTGCTGACCTTTTAAATACGATACTCAATAATAAACTTTCCACATCTCCATCAATTTATTTAAGCAAGAACAATAAATTGCTAAATATATATACCCCGTATTATGAACAGATAAATAGCCGGGATGTTTTGCAGGGCATTATTGTTCTTTCGTGTTCTCTGAACGAAATCATTGATAATGCACTGCTGGAATCAAAAGTTGATAATCTTGGTCTAATTATTAAAGATGCTAAAAATAACACCTCTTTATTCAGCACTAAAAACATTCAGTTTAAGCACTCAAAGTTAAGCCACTTTATACAGGTTGCCGATCAAAACTGGCAGCTTAGCTTTACCCTGGATACTGATCAGCTATATGCTAAAACACACTGGTCAATGTGGTGGGTTATTGTTAGCGGTTTATTTTTAACCAGTCTATTGGGCTTTGGCTTGCTGCTGTTAACCGGCCGTTTTCTTCGTACTGAACAGATTGTAAGCAATCGCACAGCTGAATTGCTTATTGCAAAAAATGTCGCTGAATCGGCCAACTTAGCCAAAAACCAGTTTCTATCTAATATAAGTCATGAACTGCGTACACCGCTAAACGGCATTTTAGGGTTTAGTGAACTGCTTTATAAAAAGGATTATATTTTAAATGAAGATAAAAAACAGATCAGCATAATCAGCCACTGTGGCGATCACCTGCTGACAATGATTAATGAAATTTTAGATATTGCAAAAATTGAATCTAAAAAAATCAAGATCAAACAGAGCCTTTTTGATTTTAATGCATTAATTAACAACCTTATTTCCATTTTTACACTGAAAGCGAAGGAAAAAAACTTAGACTTTGTCATTTCTAAACAGCTCGTTTCTCAGCCTGTCAATGGTGATTCAGAACGCTTAAGTCAAATTATCAGCAATGTTTTGGCCAATGCCATTAAATTTACCGCCGAGGGCAGTATTTATCTAAAAATAACCCATAAAAATGAGATTTTAAAAGTTACAGTTTCTGATACGGGCTGTGGAATTCCCCAAGCAGATCAATCCAAAATTTTTACACCCTTTACCCAGATAGATAACAATAACTTTTCAGAGGAAGGCATTGGACTTGGATTGGCCATCTGCAATGAATTATCTTTATTGATGGGAGGTTCAATTTCAGTCATCAGCGCTGTCAATAGTGGCAGCACCTTTACCATTTCTATTCCGCTGCCCTTTGCTTCAATCAATAATGGCATTAAACCAGATGTTATTCAGATAGCAGAAAAATCAAATGTAAAACAGCTGCGCATCCTGATTGCAGATGACAACGAGATTAACCTTATGCTGTTAAAAGTAATGTTTGAAAAGTTAAACTGCTCGCTTGATACGGTAATTAATGGCGCTGAAGCTTTAAATTTATTATGTACAAAATCGTATCAGTTAGCACTTATTGATATAAATATGCCTGTACTAAATGGCTTTGAACTGATTCGTTCCATAAGAGAGAAAAATATCAATACCCCTGCCATTGCCATCAGTGCCTATGTTGATGAAAACAAAATCAAAGAAGCTTTATCCCTTGGATTTAATGATTACATGACCAAACCAATCGATGAAAAGAAATTAAATAGGCTTATAAACAATTATGTTTAAAGCAATCAAAATATTAACCCTTAGCCTATTGCTTTCTCCCCCGTGCTATTCATTTGACTGGGCTTCAAGCAATATCCAGGTGCTATACGGCGGTGATTTTGAATTTGGTGACAGTGACCGAACGACTTTTACTGTGGAACACGCAAATGGCTGGAAATATGGACAAAACTTTTTCTTCGTTGATGTTGCTGACCGTAATGACATAGGCGTAGAAATTTATGCCGAGGTGTACTCTTATCTCAGTTTTAATAAGCTTTCAGGAAACAATTCATCTCTGGGGCCAATTAAGGATATATCCTTATTTGCGGGCTTAAACATCAGCAACAAACCGGAGAATGATCAGTTTAAGGCCTATCTGGCCGGTTTTAGCTTTGATCTGGCAAATGAATATTTTGATTATTTGCAACTGGATATTGCAGTGTATAAATCTGACGATGTCAATAATAAATATGGCCTGCAAGTCACCCCAGTATGGAGCTATCCATTTGCAATAGGTTCGGCAAAGTTTAAATTCAGAGGGTTTACTGACTTTCGTACCAGCAATACCAATAACTCGGGAAACTTTCATATTCTAGCTCAGCCCCAGGTTCTGTTGGATATTGGCAATCTCGCTGGCTTAAAGTCAGACTCTGTGTATATTGGTACTGAATATTCCTACTGGCATAATAAATTTGGGATAAAAGGCGTTAATGAATCGGTAGTTCAGGCCATGATCATAGGATTCTTTTAATTTTATTAAGATTAACGGTAAAATAGCTGTTTTTCATTATTCTGCAAGCACATAAATATGCGTACAACTCAATTCCCTCTTAGCACTGTCAAAGAAATACCTGCAGATGCTGAAATTGCCAGTCATAAGTTAATGATTCGAGCGGGCTTAATTCGTAAACTAGCTTCTGGTCTATATACTTGGCTGCCTTTAGGACTAAGAGTGTTGCGTAAGGTGGAAAAAATCACCCGTGAAGAAATGGAAAAAGCTGGCGCTTTAGAAGTACTAATGCCAACGCTGCAGCCAGCTGAACTCTGGCAGGAAACCGGTCGCTGGGAACTCTATGGCCCTGAGCTTGCTAGATTGAAAGACCGCCATGACCGTGATTTCTGTCTGGGCCCTACCCATGAAGAAGTCATTACCGATTTAGCAAGAAATGAATTGAAAAGCTATAAACAGCTGCCTATTACCTATTATCAGATTCAGACAAAAATTCGTGATGAAATTCGTCCACGCTTCGGCATTATGCGTTCGCGTGAATTCATTATGAAAGATGCCTATTCTTTTCATTTAAACCAGCAGTCATTACAGCAAAGCTATGATGTTATGTTTCAGACCTATAGCAATATCTTTGACCGGTTTGGGCTAAATTATCGGGCAGTTATTGCTGACTCAGGCTCCATTGGCGGCGCTGTGTCTCATGAGTTTCATGTGCTAGCCGATTCCGGTGAAGATGCCATTGCCTTTTCTACAGACAGTGAGTATGGCGCCAATGTTGAGAAAGCAGAAGCCATTATGCCTGCAGGTGACCGTGCTGAAGCAACTGCTGAAATGACTTTAACGGATACTCCCAATCAGCATACTATCGAAGAGATCAGTCAGTTTTTTGATATTTCAAATCAGCAATGTTTAAAAACATTAATCGTAAAAGGTGATAATGAATCTTTAGTGGCTTTATTGCTGCGCGGTGATCATGAGCTTAACGAATTAAAGTCTGAAAAACTGGAAGGCGTACTCTCTCCTCTAGAATTCGCCAGCGATGAAGAGGTTTTAGCCTGCTGCCACTGCAAACCTGGATCAATAGGCCCCATAGGGCTTAACGTAAAAATCATTGTTGACCGCAGTGCTAGTTTATTATCTGACTTTGTCTGCGGTGCAAACCAGGATGACAAACATTATAAAGGGGTTAATTGGGAACGTGATCTGCCCTTGCCTCAGGTTGAAGACTTACGCCTAATCGCTGAAGGCGATGCCAGTCCAGATGGAAAGGGAACTATTACAATAGCCCGCGGCATTGAAGTTGGCCATATTTTTCAGTTAGGTGATAAATACACAGAAGCAATGAAAGCTTCTATCATCAACGAAGCGGGGAAAAACCAAACCATGCTGATGGGATGTTACGGCATCGGCATTTCCAGAATTGTGGCGGCGGCCATTGAGCAAAAGCACGATGACAAAGGCATCATTTGGCCAGACAGTCTGGCACCTTTTCAAGTCGCTTTATGTCCAATGAATATGCATAAGTCGGAACGGCTAAAAACAGCGGTTGATGATATGTACCGCAAATTGCAGGATGCCGGAATTGAAGTGCTGTTAGATGACAGAAAAGTACGTGCAGGATTTATGTTTTCTGATATGGAGCTAATAGGCATTCCACATCGAATTGTGATGGGAGACAGAGGATTAGATTCTGGAAATGTTGAATATAGAGCACGAACTGACAGTGAAAGTCAGGATATTGCTTTAGATAATATCGTTGAATTTATAAAAAATAAAATGTAACAAGCTTGAGTAAATGTGCCTCAAAGGATTAATTCCATTCCTTTGAGGCTTAAAGCACTGTAATTAAAATCTGTCTAAAAGTATAGCACTTGATTTAATTAAGTAGTCTTTTTTTTCTGAAACCAATACCCTTTAACAGCCCCAAGCCTGTTGTCAATAATAATAATGTGGAGGGAAGAGGAACAGTTGCAGGTGTAGAAACAGCATTAAAACTGAGCGACTGTAATGTTGCCGAAGCATAAATACTATTGCCGGTAAGAGAATTAAAATCAACATCGATCAAAAAAGTCTCTCCTGCATTAACAAAAATACTGCTAAGACTTTCTGTGCTAAATGCATTTGAAGCAAACATTAGGTTGTCTAGCTGCAGGCTGCTATTCACAGAAAAATCAAAAGGCAGTTGACCCGCATAATTGGTTAGTGTGTGCCCTCTCCCTACCATACCGGTATATTCAACGTCTGCATCACTCACAATACTCAATGAATACATTCCATTACCAGGAACTCCAAACATAAGGCCACTATTGCTATTTTGCCTAAATCCATTCACGCCTCTGGCTGTGGCAACTATTGTAAAGTTAATCCCATTAACCGTATCGGTTGTCTGGTTTGGTCCAAAAGTGGATGCATACGGTGCAGTTCGAAAATCGATAAGTGCGGCCGAAGCAGTGCCTGCAAAACAGAAAGCAAAAGCAAAGATAATTATTTTTTTCATTTTATTCTCCAAAGTATATAATTACACGCTTTTCCCCAAGCAAAACACATACCAAACATATATCATATTGTTTTTCATTGAAGTTTGTTTTTTTTACATACTCGCTATTGCAAAAGATGTTAAAGAAGCGGACATTTAACTGGCTGATAATTGTACTAATCTGAACCGGAGTAAAATTCATTGAAACATTTTGAAACCAATAGCTTGAATCATAAATCCAAAATCAGCGGATATTGTCATCTTTATGGCAAGAGAGATCTTAATGCTCTGGAAATTATGCTTATTGATTTTTTATTTTACAAGGGCCTACAATTGGTTGGAATGAAAACCATCCATACCAGTAATTTTTGATTGCAAGATCCTACCCTACTTCCGTTATAACTAACCCCCATTTTCCAAACTTACCTATGAAAAAAAGCGATTTTAACTATCATTTGCCAGAATGTCTGATTGCTCAAAAACCTTTAGCTGATCGTGTTGCCAGCCGAATGCTGTGCATGAACAAAAAAACAGGTGAACTAAAGGATAATCTATTTATAGATTTTATTGATATGGTTAATGAAAATGACCTGCTGGTTCTCAATGACACAAAAGTTATCCCCGCACGTTTATATGGGAGGAAACAGACTGGCGGCAAAATTGAAATATTGATCGAAAGAGTGCTAGACGAGCATCACGCTATTGCCCACATCAAATCAAGTAAATCACCAAAGACTGGCGCTATTATAGAGTTAGAGAATAACTTCTCCTGCTGTGTAACTGGCAGAGAAAATGATTTGTTCTGTCTGGAATTTGGCGATAAACATACCGTGTTAAAGCTGCTGGGACAGATTGGCCATATTCCTTTGCCACCATATATAGCCAGGGAAGATGATCAAGAGGATTTAACACGCTATCAGACCGTCTTTGCTAGACAGGCGGGGGCAGTTGCCGCACCAACTGCAGGCTTGCACTTTGACCAACATACCATAGATGCTCTTGAACAGAAAGGGGTGAAAAAAGCCTTTGTTACCCTGCATGTAGGCAGTGGAACATTTCAGCCTGTTAGGGTGAATGATTTGTCTAAACATATAATGCATAAAGAATATTATTCAGTTTCTCAAGCGACAGCGGATGCTGTTCAGCAAACTAGAGAAAGGGGGGGGCAGATAATTGCTATAGGAACAACAGCAGTTAGGGCGTTAGAGTCTGCATCTCGTTCCGGCAGCTTAAAACCTGGATCCGGTAATACTGATTTATTTATTACCCCTGGATATGCATTTAAATCAATAGATGCAATGCTGACTAATTTCCATTTACCAGAATCTACTTTGCTAATGCTGATCTCTGCCTTTGCCGGCTATGATCATGTTATGAACGCCTACCAGCATGCCATTAAACAGCAATATCGCTTTTTCAGCTACGGTGATGCAATGTTTTTGTCTGGCCCGTAAACTGTCAAAAGTTTAGACTTTCTTAAGGAACGAGGATAGCAGAAAGAAGTGTTACTAACACACCTTTCTGCTATCGGTTAATTAATCATATTTTATATATTTAAACCTCGGATCATTAGGCGTTCCAATTAATGCTCCGCTCTCTTTACCGGGCTGCCACATAATGATTTCCTCAATTTTATGGGCCAGCTCAAAATCTTTATTGGTAATGCCTTTAGCTGCGTGGTTCATTAATTTAACAATAACAAAAGCATAAGAAACACTTAAGTCCGGGTGATGAAAAGCAGCCTCTGCAAGATGCCCGACAGTATTAACAACCATCAAGGTTCCCTTCCAGCCACTAGTTTTGTACTTGCGCCGAATCCAGCCTTTTTCAAGATACCAATGGGGCAATTCGTCTTTTAAGCGCTGCTCCACTTCTTCATCACTATAGGTGTCCTCAAGTGTATGTTGTCTCCATGTCATAATTCTTTCCCCCCTCAATTTTTAATCGTAAACGTAATATATAACTGATAATTCAATTTGGTAAAAGAACAATTAACCCAGGTATGTTTTGATTATACGCCCTTCTATCATAAGTGGAGCCTGGCCAGTTGAAAAAAATCAGTTGACCGCTAAGTTCAACTGTAACTTGTTAAATAATATGCTTAAGCAAGTTTTTCTATTCTCACCAGATGGGTGAGACTATTTCGCTTCACAGTTTTGTGAAAAACCTGTGCTCAACTGATTTTTTCTAGGTTGAACAGGAAAAGAAAATTATCTATAGATGTAACGGCTTGCAAACATAATCCATAGGACTTGCAAACAACGCGATTTTGGGCTCAGATTATTTGCAAACAGCTTGCAAACATCTGTTGGACGAAGCCGCTAACGCGGAGAAAAGAACCACCACACCGGTAATTAAAGTTGTAACCTCACTTCCTTCTATTCGCATAGGAAGGTAACCTGCAAGCTCATTAAACTAACAATGAGGTTACGT
>JALSLW010000077.1 GCA_026988155.1 Methylomonas sp.
CAAAATTTAACCCCCATACTCTTTTATCAAATCCATTCATAAAACTCTGTCAAGGTAGGGTCGCATTTACAACATGTAGTTCCGCAATTCGTCCCTACAGGTAATTGACGCACTTTACCTTTACTGATCCATTTACCTAACATCCCCCTAAGAGCATCAGCATCTATATCAAAATGAATAACTAATTCATGCAGTGTTACTCTTTTTTTTTCTTTAAGATAGTTTTTTAACTCAGATAAAATCATTGAAGTTCTCTGTTCTTATCAAAAGATTTGCTTCCATCTGCTTGAAATGACTTTCCATAGATCCATAAACCAATTAAAACAGCTAGGAAACAGAGAACCAATCCTGAAATCCACTGAAAAGAATAATCGGGGTGCTGTGAATATGTAACTGCTTGATAAAAAATTGTTGCTGTCATATAAGCAAGTCCAGTTGTCCAAAGTACCACAAAAATTGACCATCCAGCATTAGTTTCTTTATATATTGCCGTAGTAGCTGCCACACATGGTGCATATAGCAGAATAAACAGCAAATAGGCAAAAGCACCTGCCTGTCCATCAAAGCTCGCCTGCATAGCTGCAAATGTAGCTATTGTTACATCTTGCTCTGCAGCGACCTTATCAAGGCTTGATAAGTCGCCAACATTTAGCCCTAAAGGGTCAAGAATATTATCTGCAACTGCTATTAGGTTTACAGGAATCGTAGCCACAGCATCTAACAAGGCTTGTTGCAGGCTGAATTCATTCTTCAACCCTGACTCTGCTGATTCCAATGCTGACATCTGACCGTACAAGGCATTCAAAGTGCCAACCACTGCTTCTTTAGCTAATATCCCAGTAAAAATCCCTACTGTTGCAGGCCAATTCTCTTGCTCAATACCCATTGGTTTAAATGCTGGGGTCAAAGAGCGGCCTATCTCACTCAATACAGATTTTTGGCTGTTTTCCTGGCCAAAACTACCATCGGTACCTAATGCATTAAGAAAATTCAAGACCAAAACCATCGGTACAATGACTTTTCCAGCGTTAAACATAAAAGCTTTTAGCCTATCCCATGTTTTAAGAGCTACGCCTTTTATTGTAGGCATGTGATAGGTAGGCAGCTCCATGATAAAAGGAGTAGCCTCTCCTTTAAACAAAGTATAACGCATAATCAAACCTGTAAGAACTGCAACTACAATACCCAGCAGATAAAGCCCAAAAACTAGATTTTGTCCGCCTACAGGAAAAAATGCAGCGGCAAATAAAGCGTAGACAGGCAGTCTGGCACCACAGGACATAAAGGGGTTCATCAGATTGGTCAAAATCCTGTCCCGTTGATTATCTAAAGTTCTGGTGGCCATAATGGCTGGAACATTGCAGCCAAATCCAACAATCATTGGAACAAATGATTTACCGGGTAGACCAATCATCAGCATAAATCGGTCCATAACAAAAGCGGCTCTTGACATATAGCCAGAATCTTCTAATGCGGACAGAAACATGAATAAAAAGCCGACAATTGGAATAAAGGTAGTTACAACCTGAATGCCACCGCCCAAGCCATTTGCCAGTAACACAACCAGCCATTCAGGAAGATCAATAGCAGTTAGAAGTATAGATAACCCATCAACAAAAATTGCTGCTGCAGACATATCAAAAAAATCTATAAAGGCACTGCCAATATTTATGGTAAACATAAACATGGCATACATCACTAATAAAAAAATAGGAATACCCAAAAACCTATTTAAAACAATATGGTCGATCTTGTCGGAAATTTGGCGGGAAACTTCATTTAATCTGCAGACTGCATTCTGAGTTAATTTATTGACAAAAGTATACCGGGCATCAGCCGCTAAAATATCAATTTCATCCTCAGTTTCATTTTCAACACGCAGTTGTATTTTTTTTACTAGCTCAGTCGCTTCTGTGCCTGCTATTTTTATTGCCAGCGTATCGTCTTCCAAGAGCCTTACAGCAAGCCATCTCAAATCACATCCATGATCATTTGCCTGTTTTGCCAATAATGGTGTCAATTTTGTGATTGCGCGCTCTAATGCAGGGTTATATTCTATTTTTACATCTGGGACTGGACAGTCAGCAACCGCTCTATCAATAACAGTTTGCAACTGTGTAAGTCCATTTCGCATTGTTGCTGTTATCGGTACAACTGGGCAGGATAATTGTTCAGATAAGTACTCAAAATCGATTTTAATGCCACGCTGCTTAACAACATCCATCATATTTAGTACTAAAATCATAGGAACGCGCATTTCTATCAACTGTGATGTCAAATAGAAGTTTCTTTCTATATTTGATGCGTCAACTATGTTAATAATGAGATCAGCCTGTTTTGAAGCGACATAATCTCTAGCAACTTTTTCATCCAGTGAGACTTGATCATCTGCGGCTTCTAAAGAGTAGGTTCCGGGCAGATCTACAACATTAATTGTTTTGCCATCAAAACTGTATTCCCCTATTTTTTGCTCAACGGTTACCCCTGGCCAGTTACCCACATGCTGATTAGACCCGGTCAATAAATTAAATAGGGTCGTTTTCCCACAGTTTGGGTTGCCGACAACACCAATTGTATAGTTACTCATAATTTTTCTATCAGTAAAACTGCGGCTTCATTTTTACGTAAAGACAGTGAAAAACCACGGATTTTAATTTCTACAGGATCACCCAGCGGTGCAAACCGTGTCACGGTAAACTCAGTACCAGGTGTTAAGCCCATAGCTAGCAATCGTTTACGATAGGCTTTGCCTGATTTATCGAATCCAACAATTTTTCCATGATCACCAACGGCAAGCATCTTTAAGTTATTTATCATGATGTTTAGTCCCTTTAAGCTAAAGTTAAAAGCAGAAGGAATTAATAATAATTCTCATTTACATTAAAATATATCACATTACAGCTCGTTTATAAAGATTATTTTATGTATGCCAGGGCGAGAATGCTCTGAAAAGGAATGTACTCGAGACGAATTGACTTTCCCAAACCTCTAGATAGAATGATATAAAATTGAATTTATTTCTTTTGAGATCTGTTCAATTGTTTATTCAGATGTGCATAATCGGATTTTAGTTTAATAATCCTAAGAAAGGCAACCAATAATCCAATGATAATTCCTGCAAAAAGCTCCACAGTAAGTGCAACTGTCAAAGGAAGAGATATCGAGGTAAAACCAAGGTTTATTTGTACTAAGTGAAAATTAAGCAAAGAAAAAATCAACGCAACAATAAAAACAAAAGAAAATATAATAAGAAGGATTATTTTCATTAGGTATCTAGTTAATGCGTTGAATATATAGATGGGTTGTGATTATAAAAAACCGATAGGCCTAGTCAATAATTTTAAAACTATCACGAGAAGCGTCTACTCGGTCTCGCAACTCCTTTCCAGGTTTAAAATGAGGTACATATTTAGCCGTTAATGAAACAGCTTCTCCTGTTTTCGGGTTTCTCCCCATACGAGGTGCTCTATGGTGCAAGGAAAAACTTCCAAAGCCTCTTATTTCAATTCTATCCCCTGCAGATAGAGTTTCACTCATTTGCTCTATAACACAATTAACAGCTAACTCTACATCTTTAAACGCTAAGTGAGGCAACTGTCCAGCTAAAGCTTCAATTAATTCTGATTTTGTCACATTCAGTCCTAAAAATAAAAAGGGAGCGCTAAAATAGCACTCCCTAAGATTACTTATTTTTCCAATTGCTTGAAGATATCACCAAGAGTAGCGGAATTAGGTGTTTCACTTCCATATTCTTTCATAGCACTTGACTCTTCATCATTATCTTTAGCTTTTATTGATAGTGAAATTGATTTTGTTTTCTTATCAACACCAATAAATTTAGCTTCTATTTCTTGACCCACTTTCAGTAATGTGCTCGCATCTTCAACACGATCTCTTTGAATTTCAGACGCTCTTAAATAGCCATCAATATTTTCTGAAAGCTCAATTACAGCACCTTTTGCATCAACTGATTTAACAACACCTTTAACCAAGCTGCCTTTTTCATTTAACGCAATATAGTTTTGGAAAGGATCCTGTTCTAGCTGCTTAATTCCTAAAGAAATACGTTCGCGTTCAGAATCAACAGCAAGGATGATAGTTTCGACTTCATCGCCACGCTTGTAGTTACGAATAGCTTCTTTATCAGCTTCATTCCAGGTAATATCAGAGGTATGAACCAGTCCATCAATACCGCCTTCAAGACCGATAAATACACCAAAATCAGTGATCGATTTTATTTTACCCGATATTTTATCGCCTTTGTTATGAGTGGCGGCAAATTCATCCCAAGGGTTAGTACGGCATTGTTTCATGCCCAAAGAAATACGACGGCGTTCTTCGTCAATTTCTAAAACCATTACCTCAACTTCATCACCTAACTGAACAACTTTAGATGGGTTAACGTTTTTGTTAGTCCAGTCCATTTCAGAAACGTGGACCAAGCCCTCAACACCTTCTTCGATTTCTACGAAACACCCGTAGTCAGTCAAGTTATTAACCTTACCTTTTACACGTGTTGCCGCTGGATAGCGTTCTGCAATTTCTTTCCAAGGATCTTCGCCCATCTGCTTCATGCCCAATGAAACACGAGTTTTCTCTTTGTCGAATTTAAGAACTTTAACTTCGATTTCCTGACCGATTTCGACACACTCAGAAGGGTGACGAATACGACGCCAAGCCATATCAGTGATATGCAATAAGCCATCAATGCCACCTAAGTCAATAAATGCACCATAGTCAGTCAAGTTTTTAACGATACCTTTAACAACAGCACCATCTTCAAGAGTTTTCATCAACTCTTCTCTTTCTGCACTGTATTCTTTTTCTACTACGGCACGACGAGACAACACAACATTATTGCGTTTCTGGTCTATTTTTATGACTTTAAATTCAAGATCGCGACCTTCTAAGAAAGTAGTGTCTCTAATAGGACGGACATCAACTAATGAACCTGGCAGGAATGCACGCAAAGCACCCACGGCAACTGTAAAGCCACCACGCACTTTGCCGTTGATTCGGCCAATAATAGTTTCTTCACCTTCAAAAGCTTTTTCAAGCTCGCCCCACGCTTTATTTTTCTTGGCTTTATCACGGGAAAGAAGAGTAGAACCTAATCCATCTTCAAATAAATCGAGAGCTACCTCAACCTCATCACCAATATTGACTTCCAGGTCTCCATCAGGCGTTAAAAACTGCCATTTTGGAATAACCCCTTCAGATTTAGCTTGCGCACTGACAATAACAAAATCATTATCAATATCAATAACAGTACCAATCAACATGGCACCTGGGCGCATTTCAGTCTTTATCAGACTTTCTTCAAACATCTCCGCAAAGCTCTCGCTCATTTCTTCTTTCCCACACCTGTTTTTTTACTCACCTTTAATAGTCAGGTAAAGCGTAAACAAGTTAATATTTTAAAAGTTAAAAAATAAAGCTGTTAATTCTTTTATCTTAACAGCTGCCTAAGTATGGTTCTTTATGGAACCAAATTCATTACCTTCTCTATTACCTGATCGACAGATAAATTTGAAGAGTCTATATAAAGAGAATCTTTCGCAGCCGTTAATGGTGCTACTGAACGTTCCTGGTCTCTACGGTCCCGCTTTTCAATCTCTTCAGTTATTCGTACAAGGTTAGCATCAATTCCTTTTTCTTTCAACTGTTTATATCGCCTATTTGCTCTTTCCTCTGCACTTGCGGTCAAATAAACCTTCTTTGATGCCTCAGGAAAAACAACAGTTCCCATGTCTCGCCCATCGGCAACTAAGCCTGGAGCCTTATGAAAATCTTTCTGTTTCTGCAATAAAACAGTCCGCACCTCTGGATAGGCAGCGATAATTGATGCAGCATTTCCTGTCTCTTCAGTTGGAAGTCTGCTAGTAATATCAATCCCATTCAATCTAACCGCCAGTTCTTCATCGCAGTCAAACTCTAATGCCATCGTTTTAGCCACATTAGCTATTTCAGCAATATCTTCAAATTTTATCTTTTCATCCAGCACTGCAATTGCCAAGGACCGGTAAATAGAGCCACTGTCTAAATAGTGCCAGCCCAATCGTTTTGCTACAGACCGACTTACCGTTCCCTTCCCTGCACCGCTTGGCCCGTCTATAGTCAATATAGGAATGTTCATTTTAGATTTAATCCCAACTGCGTCGCCAGATCACGAAACTCAGGAAAGGAAGTATTTACATTATCACAGTCATGAACAATAATTGGTGCCGTTGCCCTTAGCCCTGCAATAGAAAATGACATGGCAATACGGTGATCATCATGTGAGTCTACTTCGCCACCGCCAATTGAATCAGCCGTTTTACCCTGAATAACCATACCATCTTCAGTCGGCTGGGCGTCTACACCCAATGATTGCAATCCATCAGCCATCACCTGAATACGGTCGCATTCTTTAACTCGCAATTCTTTTGCACCTGTAAGCGTTGTCTGCCCATCCGCACAGGCAGCCGCTACAAACAGCACTGGAAATTCATCAATGGCTAGCGGCACCAGTTCTTCAGGTATCTCTATGCCTTTTAATTGGCTAGAGCGCACCCGCAAGTCTGCCACGGGTTCACCGCCTATTGAGCGCTCATTCATCACCTCAATATTAGCCCCCATTAAACGCAAAATATCAATGATTCCGGTTCGTGTAGGATTAATTCCAACATGTTTTAGAGTAACATCAGAATCTGCAGCAATAGATGCACCAACCAAAAAAAATGCTGCCGAAGAAATATCACTGGGTACATCAATATCCATAGCTATCAATTTACCCTCTGAAGTGATACTGGCTTTATTGCCATCACGCTGAACAGGGTAGCCAAAACCGTTTAGCATTCTTTCAGTATGGTCTCGCGTTGGCGCTGGCTCCACAACACTGGTTGTACCTTCTGCATACATGCCTGCCAGCAACAGACATGATTTAACCTGTGCACTCGCCATCGGCATAAAATAATCAATTGCTTTAAGTTCGCCAGTCCCTGTAATGTGCAATGGCGCAGTACCATCATCTTCAGTTCTAATGTCTGCTCCCATACTTATCAATGGCGCTGTCACTCGCTTCATTGGCCTTGAAGATAGGGATTTGTCACCCGTTAAAACAGTATTAAATTTTTGTCCTGCCAGCAGACCGCTCAATAAGCGCATTGAAGTTCCAGAGTTTCCCAGATACAAAGGTTCCTTTGGCTCTTTTAAACCATTCTTGCCTACTCCATGTATAGTAACTTCTCCATTGATAGGACCTTCAATCTCAACCCCCATAGCTCTAAAAGCTGCCAAAGTCGCTAAAGCATCTTCGGCATTTAAAAAACCTTTTACATGAGTAACGCCTTCAGCCAGCGAACCCAGCATAATAGAACGGTGAGACATTGATTTATCGCCTGGCACACGAATTTTTCCGCGTAAATGACCGCCCGGCTGGATTGTAAATGAAGTTGAATGTGACATAGAGTTATCGAATTGATTTAGAAAACGCTGCCTAGCTTGCCTGGCATACGTAAAGGTTTCAAAAAGTCGCTTGCTATTGTTATCAGCCAGCATTTGTTCTATTTTTTCCAATTCTGCTTTTAGCTGCTGAATTAACGGAATAATTTCTTTTTTGTTTGCCAGGCAAATATCCAGCCACATAGTCGGATCACTTGAGGCAATCCGGGTAAAGTCTTTAAACCCACCGGCGGCAAATTTAAAAATTTCTATCTGCTCATCTTTTTTCCCCAACAAATCCACCAAAGAAAAAGCCAAGATATGAGGCAAATGACTGGTAGCGGCAAGCACTGCATCATGATGCTCAACATCCATAATAGATACAATGGAGCCAATTTTTTGCCAAAACTGCTTGATTATATTGACAGCGTCGGTACTGCTTGAATCTATAGGCGTTATAATCAAACGCTTATTAGCAAACAAATCGGCTTTTGAGGCCTCTACTCCACTGCTTTCAGCTCCAGCAATCGGGTGTGCAGGAATAAAATTGGCAGGCACTTGACCAAAAACAGATTTTACTGCTTCAACTACACTGGCTTTGGTACTCCCCGCATCAGTATAAATAGTGCTATTGCTCCAGAATGGCTGAAGCTGTCTAAATATTTGTTCGGTAACACCTACCGGAGTGCAGACAATAACGCAATCAGCATCTTTTACCGCGGGCTCAATATCAACATAAAACTCATCAATAACGCCTAGCTTTTTAGCAGTTTGCAGATTACCTATACCTGATTGACGGCCAAAAGCTACTATATTCCGACATAGCCCCTGCTCTCTGGCTGCTCTGGCAATAGAACCGCCAATTAAACCCACCCCGATAATGCAAATTTTATTAAACATAGCTATTTCGATGTGGCCATCACTTGTTTAAATGCATCAATAAAAAACTGATTCTCCTGCTCTGTACCGATGCTAATGCGAAGATAATTGGGCATTTCATAATTGGCTACCGGACGGACAATGACCCCTTTTTTAAGCAAAGCTTCATAAATTGGTACTCCAGCCTGCTTTAAATCAACAGAAACAAAATTACCAAATGAAGTTATCCAGCTTAAACCCATTTCTTTAAATGCGGATGTTAATTGCTCCATCCCCTGGCTATTGGCTGCAATCGTTTTTGCTAAATAAGCCTTGTCAGTTAAAGCTGCCTCAGCAGCAGCTAAAGCCAGCATATTATTATTGAAGGGCTGACGCACACGGTTAAGTAAATCTGCAATTTCAGCAGAAGAGATACTATACCCTACCCGTAATCCAGCCAATCCATAGGCTTTTGAAAATGTACGGGTAATCATCAAATTTGGGCATTCTATTAGCCAGGTAAGCGAATCTGCACTATCGTCAGCAGTTACAAATTCAAAATAGGCTTCATCCAGCACACACATCACTGTTTTAGGCAATGCGTTAATAAACTGCTTTAAAGCAGATGACAATAGCAGGGTGCCAGTTGGGTTATTTGGATTGGCTATAAAAACCAATCGTGTATTTTTGTTTACCAATGCCAGCATAGCATCTAAATCGTGGCCATAATTCAATGCAGGGGCAACCTTGACTACTGCTCCCGCAGCTTGTGTTACCAATGGATACACAGCAAAAGCATGCTGTGAAAAAACAGCTTCCAGGCCAGGCTCCAAAAATGTACGGGCCACTAATTCCAATATTTCATTAGAGCCATTACCTAAAGTAATTTGATCCATAGAAATATTCAGCTTTTTTGCCAAAGCTGTTTTTAAGGCAAAACCATTGCCATCAGGGTACCGCGATAGCTCAGGCAATGCCGTTTGTATAGCCTTAATAACCTTTGGACTAGGGCCCAGTGGGTTTTCATTTGACGCTAATTTAACAATCTCTGTTAACCCAAGTTCACGCTCCAGCTCATCAATGGGCTTGCCGGCTTTATAGGGGACAAGATCTTGAACGCCCTGTAGAGCTAGCTGACTAATATTACAGTTATTATTCATATAAAATAGACATTAAATAACAGCTTTGGGATATGAGCCCAAAATATTTAACAGATTGACATTCTGCTTTAAGGATTTCAATGCTTTGGCAACATTTTCATTATCTTTATGCCCTTCGATATCGATAAAGAAAACGTATTCCCACAAACCCTGCTTTGAAGGCCTAGATTCAATATGTGACATGCTAATGTTATATTTAGCAAATGGCTCAATAATTTGCTGTAAAGAACCAGCCCTGTTACCTGTAGACACTAGCAATGAAGTTTTATCAGCACCAGTTGATTCTGGTTCTTGCTGACCAATAATTATAAAACGTGTGGTGTTATTTGCCTCATCTTCGATATTCTGTTCCAAAATATCAAGATCATAGAGCTGAGCGGCTGCCTCACCTGCAATTGCCATCTTATCTTTACTGCCGCCAATTAACCGGGCAGCCTCAGCATTGCTACTGACAGCCGTACAAACCACACCGGGCAAATGCGTATCAAGCCAATGCCGACATTGAGCCAGAGATTGCTGATGCGAAAAAACCTCTGTTATTTCACTAAGGTTTTTAGCATGCCCCATCAAATTATGGTGTACTTTATATTCAACTTCACCGCATATTTTTAATGGCGAAATGATAAACCGGTCAAAAGTATGTGCAATGACCCCACCTGTTGAATTTTCTACCGGCACAACACCAAATTGGCAATGCTGCTTTTCAACCTCGGTAAATATTTCATAAATAGAACCCACGGGGACAGATTTTATTGCATGCCCAAAATGTTTGAATGTGGCCTGTTGAGTAAAGGTACCTGGCGGCCCCAAATAGGCAACTTCTAGAGGTTTTTCCAGAGCCAGGCAAGAGGACATCAATTCTCTAAAAAAACGTGCCGATGTTTTATCTGATAATGGCCCTGGATTTAATTCCTGGATACGGCGTAATACCAATGCTTCACGGTCTGGGCGATAAAAAGTACCGGTTTCGCCTTGCGACACTTTGGTTTTGGCAACTTCTATTGCACAAGACGCTCGCTGGTTGATCAATTGCAGTATTTGACTGTCAATTGCATCAATTTTTTCTCTTAATTCAGATAGTGGAATAATCTCTGTCATCGCTGCTTATAAAACTTTATGCCTGTTCTATTAATATACCAAATGAACGATTAGCCATGCGTTCTTTCAAATTCAGCCATAAATTCTATCAATGCTGCTACCCCTTCTTTAGGCATTGCATTATAGATACTGGCACGCATGCCGCCAACTGAGCGGTGGCCTTTTAACGAGCTTAACCCATTCTTTCCGGCAAGATTTAAAAAGTCCGCATCCAACTCTGCATTGGCCAAAACAAAAGGTACATTCATTCTCGAACGAAATGCTTCTTTAACAGGATTAGAGTACAAAGAGGATTTTTCTATCGCTTGATACAGCAGTCCAGACTTAGCTATATTATGCTGTTCCATTGCAGTAATGCCGCCAGCTTCCTTAACCCACTTCAATACCAGCCCAACTAGATACCAGTTATAGGTAGCAGGCGTATTTAACATAGAATCATTTTTAGCCTGTTGAGCATAGTCCAAAACTGAAGCAATTTTGCTATCCGCATGGCCAACCAAATCATCACGGACGATCACAACGGTTACTCCGGCAGGTCCCATATTTTTCTGGGAGCCAGCATAGATAATTCCAAATTTACTGACGTCAACCGTTCGCGATAATATATTGGAGGACATATCACAGACTAGAGGCAAATCACCAAAATCAGGGATATCCTGAAATTCAACGCCGTGAATCGTTTCATTTGCTGTGTAATGCAGATAGGCGGCATTCTCGTCAACATTCCAATCGTTATAATCAGGAATCTCTGTATAACCTGATGCCTTAGAGTCTGCAGAGACAACAACCTTACAATGATTTTGCGCTTCTTTTAGAGCTTTGCTTGACCATGCCCCGGTATTGACATAACAGGCTTTATCCTTGCCTTTTAAAATATTCTGAGGAATTCCTGCAAATTGCCCTGTTGCACCGCCTTGCAAAAACAGTACTTTATAGTTAGCCGGAATATTAAGAAGCTCAATTAAATCGCTTTTTAACTCCTCGGCTATTGACATAAATTCTTTGCCGCGGTGACTCATTTCCATCACGGACATGCCTGTACCGTGCCAATTCAAAAATTCCTCTTGGGCCTTTAATAAAACCGACTCGGGTAATGTAGACGGGCCTGCACTAAAATTAAAAATTCTGCTCATTTTTACTCTTCTTCTCCTGAATTATCTTTTTCTTGGTCGGTGTCGATATCAGCATCTATATCAATTAATGCTAAATCATCCTCATCATCCAAACCATCTACGCGATCCACACCAACCACTTTTTCTTTTTTATCTAAACGAATAACTCGTACACCCTGAGTATTCCGTCCTACAATTGAAATCTCATCTACACGCGTTCTTACAAGAACGCCACCGCTGGTAATCAGCATAATTTCATCAGTTTCATTAACTAATATAGCACCAACCAGCGCACCGTTACGGTCTGAGGTTTGCATGGCAATCATGCCCTGTCCGCCACGTTTATGCTGCGTAAACTGTTCAAGCAGCGTGCGTTTGCCATAGCCATTTTCTGTAATATTTAAAACAGTCCCTTCGGAGGAAACAATCAAAGAAATAACTTTCTGTCCTTCCTGCAGTCTGATGCCACGAACACCGGTGGCTGTTCTGCCCATAGACCGTACATCGGTTTCACTAAAGCAATTGGCCTTGCCAGAGCTGCTAAATAGCAATATATTCTGTTGCCCATCCGTTACTGCGACACCTACCAAGGTATCATTCTCACGTAGGTCGATAGCTATTTTTCCATTAGTGCGCTGCCTTTCAAATTCTTTTAATGGCGTTTTCTTGACCGTACCGGCCGAAGTCGCCATAAAGATAAATTTGTCATCACTGTACTCACGAACGGTCAGCATGGCATTAATTTTTTCATCTTTCTCCAAAGGCAATAAATTAACAAATGGCTTGCCCCGGGAACCCCTGCTTGCAACAGGTAAATGAAATACTTTTAGCCAATAGACTTTGCCGGCTGATGAAAAACACAGAATAGTATCATGGGTATTAGCAATAATCAGTTTTTCAACGAAATCCAGCTCTTTAGTTTGCGTTGCCGACTTGCCCCGCCCACCCCTGCGCTGCGCTTTATAATCATCTAAAGGCTGCGATTTCACATAACCTTCATGCGACATGGTTACCACCATATCTTCTTCGGTAATTAAGTCTTCGGCTGACAAGTTAAGATGATCTTGCAGTATTTCTGTACGCCTGTCATCAGAATACTGCAGTTTAATTTCTTCCAATTCTTCACGAATCACTTCCATCAAACGTACATCACTGCCTAGGATTTCTAAATAGCCATCTATTAACTCAAGCAATTCCTGGTATTCTTTAACAATTTTATCTTGTTCTAAACCCGTTAAACGGTGCAGCCGCAAATCAAGTATCGCTTGGGTTTGCGCTTCCGACAGTCTATACGTGCCATCCTCCTGAGTACCAAATTCTTTAGATACACTATCTGGCCGCGTTCTATCAGCATCAGCATCTTCGAGCAATGCAGCAACCAAGCCTAACTCCCAGTTTTTAGCCAATAGCCTTTGTTTTGCCTCTGCAGGGTTTGCCGATGTTTTGATCAATTCAATCATCTCATCAATATTTGCCAGCGCAATAGCCAAGCCCTCTAATACATGCGCCCTTTCCCGTGCCTTACGCAACAGATAAATTGTTCTACGAGTAACAATTTCACGGCGATGATTAACAAATGCAAACAGAATTTCTTTAAGGTTCATGCAATATGGCTGGCCATCACGAATAGCCACCATATTAATGCCAAAGACTGTTTGCAACTGAGTCTGCTTATAAAGATTATTCAGCATAACCTCAGGAACCTCGCCTCTGCGCAATTCAATGACCATACGCATTCCGTCCTTATCAGACTCGTCCCGTAAAGCAGTAATCCCTTCAATCTTGCCAAGCTTAACCATTTCGGCTATTTTTTCCAGCAATCTGGCTTTGTTTACCTGATAAGGTAATTCAGTCACAATAATTGACTGTTTGCCACTGCCTTCTCCGCCACGCTCTTCAAAGTGACAGCGCGAACGTAAATGAACCCTGCCCCGCCCTGTCATATAGGCATCATAAATGCCAGATGCGCCATTTATGATCCCAGCCGTTGGAAAATCAGGACCAGGTATATGCTGAATCAAGTCAGGAATAGAACTTTCGGGGTTATCTATCAACGCCAGGCAGGCACTAACTACTTCGCTAAGGTTATGAGGCGGAATATTTGTTGCCATTCCAACCGCAATGCCAGATGAGCCGTTAATCAGCAAGGTAGGAATGCGCGTTGGCATCACCGACGGTTCAGATTCAGATTCATCATAGTTAGCAACAAAATCAACAGTTTCCTTATCGAGATCAGCTAAAATCTGATGAGAAATCTTTGCCATGCGCACTTCGGTATAACGCATTGCCGCCGCCGAGTCACCATCAACAGAACCAAAATTGCCTTGCCCATCAATTAACATATAACGCATAGAAAATGGCTGAGCCATACGAACGATGGTGTCGTAAACGGCCGTATCGCCATGCGGATGATACTTACCGATCACATCACCGACAACACGGGCTGATTTTTTATAGGGCTTGTTCCAATCATTTCCCAATACGCTCATTGCGTACAGCACTCGCCGATGAACAGGTTTTAATCCATCTCTAACATCTGGAAGCGCCCGACCTACAATGACACTCATTGCATAATCAAGGTATGACTGTTTCATCTCGTCTTCGAGATTAACCGGGATAATTTCTTTAGCGAATTCTGACATAGATCCGTTTGTTTGTGTTTATGCTGAAACAGCAATATTCCTTCGTGACACCGCAAATCAAAATAACGGCACAACTCAATAAAATAACTGATCAATTATAACAAATAAATCAACATAAAAGGAGAAAGCTTCTACAACCCGTCAAAAATAGCAAATAAAACACTACAGCTCAAAAGTAGGATGAACAGATCAGTTTTCCTCATTGAAAAGTTCTCGCAGAAAGCTCTTCATAGCAACCCAAGACCGTCTGTCTGCCTCGGCCTGATAGACGGTCCCAAAACCGGGATCATTGGCAGCAGGGTTAGTAAAGGCATGCATGGCATGCCCATAAGTATGCGTTTGCCAGTCAGCTCCTGCCCTAGTTAATTCCTGCTGTAAAGCAGTTAGCTTTTCAGCAGGAACCATTGGATCATCAGCCCCACATAAAACCAATAGTTTAGCTTTTATAGTCTGGTTTTGAGTTGGAACCTGCGACGCTTCCAGCAAGCCATGAAATGAAACCACACCCTTTATGTCGGCATTTGATCTGGCCAAATCCAACACACAAAGCCCGCCAAAACAAAACCCAATGGCGGCAATTTCCTTATCATCAACCCAAGGGAACAGCTTAACTGCATAAAGAGCCGCTTGCATTCGCCTTACCACCTTTCTGCGGTCATCCATAAACGGCTGCATTAAAGCTGAACATTCCTCATTGCCCTGCCCTAATACGCCTTTTCCATACATATCAACTGCGAATGCAAAATAACCCAATTCGGCAAGCTTTATGGCCTTTTCTTCTACAAAACTATTGCGCCCGACCCAGGTATGATTAACCATCACTGCTGGCCTACGATTTTCTATGGCATCATCATAGGCAAAAAAACCTTCGAGCAGGACATCTCCATCAAGATAGCCTACCGTATTAGAAACAATAGCCATATCACCATTCCTTAAGGACTGACAAAATCATAGGCAACCACTCTATTAACTAAGGGCTTAATTTTTTCTTTAAGGATCTTCTTATGCTCAGGGTCATTTAAATATGCCTTCATAGCAGCTTTATTCTTCATAGTGACAGTTACAGCAACATCAAATGTATCATCAACTATCATTCTGTCATTGGCCTGCACAACACCCACATGACGATTTATTATGCCTGGAAAATCATTAAGTGCCTCGCTTGCCTTAATGAAAGCGGTACGCTGCTTTTCGTTTCCGGGCTCTTTCAGCCAAACCATCACAACATGGGTAACCTTTTTATTTTCTTTTGCTGAAACTGAATAAGCTGTTACAGATAAAAAACATAGCAAACTAATTTGCATTAAAAGCCAAGCGTTTCTCATATTATTTCTCCAGATTGTTTTAATGAATTCAAAAAACCAGCCGACGCTTCTTCAACCATATCCAATACTCTTTCAAAACCATATTTACCCCCATAATAAGGATCAGGAACTTCCAGTGTATCGAGATGCGGCGCATACTCTAAAAAATATTTTATTTTATGCTGATATTCTTCAGGGCAAAATTCCATTATTATCCTATAGTTATCTTCATCCATAACCAATAAATAGTCAAAATCCTCATAGTCCCCAACAATAACTTTCCGCGCTTTTAAATGGGTAAGATTCACCCCTCTATCCTTCGCCGCTTTTTGAGCCCTCAAGTCAGGCGTATCACCCGTATGATAAGCATGGGTTCCAGCCGAATCGATAATAAACCTATTCTCAATATTTTCTGATTTAACTAACGCCGCAAACACTCCTTCCGCTGTTGGAGAGCGGCAAATATTGCCCATGCAAACGAATAAAACCCTGATTTTTTCCATGATACACCTTAAAGCCTGTAACAAAATGACTAAATTACTAAATCTAAACTGGAATTATAGCTTATTTGATCTACTATTTAACTAGGTGATCATGCCTTTATTTAATAAAAAAACATATTTTTAATGGATTGAAAAATGAGGAGAATTCAGCAATGCAATTAATGAACTGGCATTCAGTAGGTACGCGTGTTATTGCCATTACCATGGGAACACTAACCATTATGGCAACCGGGCTATTAATCCTATATGCAAACAATGAAAAACAGAAAGTAATTGAATCAAATATTGTTGAAGCCAAACAATTGCTGCTTGTTTCTGAATCTATCCGCACCAATACCATTAAAAAATGGGATCAAGGGGTTTTTAGTACCCAGCACCTAAGACAGCTTATTGAAAACAAAAACCCTACTGATGCAAAAGCTATTGTTATCGCCACAGTACCGGTTGCAACTGCTTGGAATGTTGTCCAGGAGAAAGCCAGAGAAAGCAATTTTCGATTTAAGGCACCCAGAATAGGCGCCAGAAATCCAAAAAACGAACCTGATGCCATTGAGCGTAAAGCATTGGTTTTTTTCCAAAACAACCTGTCTGCTAAAGAATATCGCTATTATGATGAGGACAAAAATGAAGCTCGCTATTTTCGTCCAGTAAAACTAGATAAGCAATGTGAGCTTTGTCATGGAAATCCAGCGAATTCACAAAAACTCTGGGGCAATACAGCTGGAACAGACATTCTTGGCTACCCAATGGAAAACAAGCGGCAAGGTGACCTGCACGGTGCATTTGAAATAATCATACCGCTTTCAGACGATTTTGCGGCATTGCAAAATAATATATGGATAGCCATTGCATTTCTTGCTGTTACTTTATTAATCATTGGATGTACCGGATACTATGTAATGAATAAAATAATAATCAGCCCATTAACCAGCCTTGCTTTAAGATTACAGGATATATGCAGTGGCGAGGGAGACCTGACAGCCCGCCTAGATGTAAAAGGGAAATCTGAATTTGCATGGGTTGCCAGCAGCTTTAATTCCTTTGTTAAAAAAATTGCAAAAACGATTAACAGCATAAGTGATACCAGCGAAAAACTGGCAACGGCTTCTCATCAATTATCCCAAATTACCCAAAAAACAGAACAAGGTGTTGCAAGACAGCTCGCTGAAACCACTCAAGTAGCCACTGCCATGGAAGAAATGACAGCAACCGTGCAGGAAGTTGCCAGAAATGCAGTTAGCGCATCAACTGCAGCCAGTACAGCTGATACTGAAGCGGCGAGCGGGAAGAATATTGTGACTGAAGCAATGGATGGTATCAATCTGCTTGCTTCTGAAGTAGAAAATGCGGCCAATGTTATCCATGAACTGCAAAATGACAGCAACAGTATTGGCGAAGTTCTCAGTGTTATCCAAGGCATAGCGGAACAGACTAATTTACTTGCATTAAATGCAGCCATTGAAGCGGCCCGTGCTGGCGAGCAGGGACGAGGTTTTGCAGTAGTGGCTGATGAAGTGCGAACATTGGCTAGCCGTACACAAAACTCAACCCTTGAAATCCAGCAGACCATCGAACGTCTTCAAAACCGTGCCAAAGAAGCGGTAGGTGTTATGGATAAAGGTAAAAAACAGGCTTTAACAAGCGTAGAACTTGCTTCTTCCGCAGGGACATCGATAACCACTATCAGTGAACGTATTGATACTATCAGTGATATGAACAATCAAATTGCCGGTGCAGCTGAAGAGCAGACAGCCGTTGCAGAAGAAATCAACCGTAACATTAATAATATCAGTGCCGTTACCAATGAAACATCAGAAGGGTCCAGAAATATATCCGAAGCATGTAAACAGCTATTGGCTCAGGCCGATCAATTAAGAACAACCGTAGGGCAGTTTAAAACATAATATTTAGCTTGCTTAGGAATGAGAATTTGATAACATCAAATAATGACTCAAAACTCATTCTCTAAATAGGATAAATAATGCTCAATAAAGTGACTTTAATCGGTAGATTAGGAGCTGACCCAGAAGTTAGATACATGCCTAGCGGCGGTGCTGTTACAAATCTAAATATGGCAACATCAAGACGCTGGAAAGATAGACAGACTGGTGAGCGCCGAGAAGAAACTGAATGGCACCGTGTTGCCTTTTTTAACCGTCTGGCTGAGGTAGCCGGTGAATATTTAAGAAAAGGCAGTTTGATTTATGTTGAAGGACGTATTCGTACACGGAAATGGCAGGACCAAAATGGTCAGGACAGATATACCACAGAGATTATTGCCGAACAGATGACAATGCTTGATAGCAAAAGCGGAGGAACAGGAAATTTTAATGACGCCTCTAACACTGGCAATAACGTTAATCCCAGTCAGCCAGCCAATCCTCAAAAAACCACCCAGACAGCTAATCAGCCACAGCCCACAGCCCCCGAAACACCCCCTCCAGCATCTTATGAAGATTTTGATGATGATATACCTTTTTAGCGAATGACCCTGTATAAAATCGTAAAATATCGCACCTAAACCTCTTTTATCATGTGTTTTTACATCTATTAGTTTTGTAAGTGTAAAGAATAGTTTGGTCAGCTAATAAAAATTCTTCTAAAGCAGTTTGTTTGTATTCTGGTTTTCATACCTTAAGCAAGCACCTGCATGGGATGCCCTGCAAGCTGTTATATAGTTTACAAAAATATGCCAGCAGGATTATGTACATGCTTTGCTATAGTTATGACATAAACATAAACATCAGCATTAAGAGAGGGTTTAAAATTTCCAGCAGTTATTAAACCCTTGCACCTTAATTTACTCATGTTTTACATCACTGATTAATTCTTTCTCTAAATAATCAGTGATGCTAATTTTAACTGCTCTTAACTAATACCTCACCACGCCCCATTTCGGCCATATCTCCGCCATAGCGTTGAACCCTGTTAAACCTTGCACCATCTTGAGAAAATTTTGAATTTAATTTTTTAAAAGAAGCAAATAAAATAGGTAAAAATGCCAAAGTATGAATTCCGCAATCATTGAAAGTAGCGGATAGCTGTGGCTGGTTCCATAGCAGCAAAGTCCCTCTGCGCATGGCATAACCCAAATAGCGCCCTGTTGTACCCATCACTGCAATGGTACCTGCAATCATTCTTGAGCCACAATAATCACCTACGTCTCCTTCTATCAACAATACACCTCTACGCATATGGTCGCCTGCACGCTCACCGACATTGCCTTTAATCAATACCGTACCGCCCTTCATGCCTTGCTTATTGCCGGGTAAAGCTGCCGCTAAAAAGTCACCGGCATTCCCTTTTATTTCCAAATAGCCATTTTTCATTTCACAGGCTGCATAAATGCCGGTATTGCCATCAACTTTAATTGTACCTGCTTTCATTTCCTGGCCTAAATAAGCACCTACATCTCCCATAACGGTAATGCTGCCGCCGTCTAATTGCTTGCCGATAAAATCCAGTTTTGAAAAACTGCCTTCGATAATAATATTTTGAGCGTCAGAGCCTTTTATCCTAAACAGTTCATCTACTCGGATTTTTCTTTTGCCATTTTGCAATTCTATCTTAGCTATCTCTGCAGGGGTTAATCCTTCAAGTAAATTACAGACCAAAGGCGACATATCTACACGCTGATCCAAGCGCTGCTTCATCACAAATGTTAATGCACTCATGCCATAATCTCCTGTAAATGAAAGTGGAATGGCCCTAATTTACCGCCATAGTTTCCAGCACTGATTCGTAAAATGCCGTTTTCTTTGCCTAAATCACAAACTGCCTGTATGCCAACGCGCATTGACTTATCAATATCCTCTTTACTTAAGCCATCGATCACAATTTCCATCACTGATTCACAGTCCATGGATAATTCGGTTTTGGTCATGCCTTTTAATGTAGGACAAAAAGCATCATTACTGGAGGCGCCCAAAGCAGGGTATTTGGATCCGACTTTAGACCCAGACCTAACTACACCGCCAGGAAATGGCATAATCACATTTGGAATTTTACGCATTTCTTCTATCGCGGCTTCACAGGCCGCTAATGCCTGTTCCTGTGATTGCGCCAACACTAAAAAGTTACCGCCGCCAACGGCCTCAATACGTCCTGTGGTTTCTTCCGTTAAAAATTCCCCATCCATGACCGGAATACGCCAATAGCGTTTGCCCATTATTTTTTTTGAGATTTGAAAGCCATCACCAAAATAGCGTAAATTTTTACCTAACGGAATATGTACGCCTTCATCTATCCCTGCAAATAATGCCGAAGTGGGCGAGGTTAAAACACACTGTCCAGCCCTGGTTTCCAATTGTTTAGCCAAACTTTTCCCACCCATTGCAAAAATAAGAACAGCAACGCCAGGACGGCCATCAGGCGTTTCAGTAGGATCAAGTACTCTTTCTATGCCTGCTTCGCAGCCGCAAGCAATGACTGAAGTTGCGAACCCCGTCATTGCCTGTGCCGAAATCATTGCCCACTTTGCATTTAACGCGGTGATAATGACCCGTGTTGCTTTCATGCCAAAAGCTTCTGCAAAAGTTTCATCAATTGTTACGCCATTGATAATCATACTTTTTCTCCCACAGTAGGATGTACCGTTATGCTTCCGCGTCCGTCTTCGGTGATTTCATCATCACTGATGGTGAAATTACCCATTTTCATGGTCATATATTTATCAAAATATTTTTTAAGATCTTTTTCTACAGATTTGTCATATTCTGGTCTAACTACATGTGTTGTACCCCAAACTGTTTTGACTATTTCACCATCTTTGACCACCAGTTCTCCATTTTTAAACACATAATCAGGCTTTTCAAACATTTTTTCACGGTTTTCATTTTCGGTATACACCGTAATGTCCGCCCAATCATCTTTGCCCAAAGCGCCTCGTCCCACTAGTCCTGTGATTTTTGCAGCACCTGCCCGAGTTAAAATAGCTATTTCCTGCATGCTGTATTCACGTTCAATTGAAGCCAATGTGGTCATTTTTTGTGCTTCCGGATGAATGGTTGCCAGCATATCGTTACGAAAACTTTTATCCATTAGCAATCGAATTAAATGGGGGTAAGAGCTAAATGGTGCGCCATTTGGGTGATCTGTGGTTAAAAAGATGCGCCAAGGGTCATCAACCAACAGGAAAATCTCCAACCCTATCGTCCATTGCAGTGCATTGACAAAATTCTGGTCCCTGTATTTGAATGGCACTAAGCCGCAGCCGGCGTCACATTCGATATCCATGCACACCCATTTATTTGGGCTGGCAATGCCATGATTGGCGTATTGGCGCTGATTATCACCTGATGCAGTTACAGTTTGTCCGAACATAATCTGTCCGACATCGACTGACATGTTTTTATTTTTATTAATTGATTCTGCAATTTGAGCTGCACCTGAAGAAAACTTAAAGTCACCCTCTGTGCCATAGCTATGGAACTGCACATGAGTTAAATGCACAGGTAAGCCATCAACACCTGCAATAGAATCCAGCGTTGTCTGTACATTTCCTGGCACACCTAAGTTACTGCCATGCACATGCAAGGGATGCTTGATACCCAGCTCTTTAATCGCTGTTGCCAGTGATTTTAGAATATCTCTAGGAGTGACATTATAATGAATATTCTTTTCATCTAGATCCAGCTGACGCTGGTTAAATTTAAAGGCATTAATGCCTCCTGGGTTAACTACTTTAATCCCCACACCTTGCGCTGCACGAATGGTCCAGGCTACATAATCATTAATCGCCTGCTGATCTTTTTTTGCGGTCATCAATCGCAAAAAATAATCATCACTCCCCATCAGCACATAGCCGCCTTTATCCAGCATGGGCACATCACCCAGCTCCATATGCGCCTGCCTAGCATTAACAGGCAATACAGCGGGTTCAAACGCTGCGGTATAACCCATTTCTGCATAGCGATAGCCTGTAACAAAGGTGCTTGGCATCGCATGGCCGGTTCCTGCCCGTCTAATATCCGTATGGGCTACAGGGTCAATACGATGGTTTTCTGGCATTAACATCCGGGCGATATTGCCTTTGCCACCGCCAATGTGGGTATGCAAATCAATCGCACCTGCCATAACAACTTTGCCTTTGATATTGTATTCTTTATCTGGCTCGGCATTTCTTGGCTTATTTACAATCTTGCCATCTTTAATATAAATGTCTTTCTGCTTGCCATTTACCTTATTGGCCGGATCATAAACGATACCACCCGTTAATTTTGTCAACATGTTAATTCACCAAACCCTGTTCAATCGCTGTCAATACTTCTGCCGTACTGGGCAGCCCTGAATCTCTTAATTTTTTTAATCGTATCGCCACTACATTATCCAAGCGGTATGCATGGCCTGAGTGATCAATTCCTGGGGTACCAACAGGAATAAAAACCTCTGGCTCCTCTTCAAACACCATGCCAGAACGTGCAACAACAATCGTAGGTATTTTTCCGCCATGCGGAGGAACTGCACTGGTATTAAAGGATTGCACCCATAAGAAAGCGTCTGCTTCGCCATTGGCAAACATTACATTTATATCGTAGAGAAACGGGTCATATTCTGGAATATCACTGGAAAAACGCATTCTAGCTGGGTACCCTGTCTGCCAGCCACAAACCTGATTTGCTGTTTGGTCCCCCTCTTTGCCGCCTAAAGGAAAACCGGAACATCTAACACCAGACGCATTAACATCTTTCACCATTTCACAAAGCATTTGTACAGTTAGTTCTGCCTGCGAAAAATCCAATGCTCCTGCTGCCCATGTAACAACGCTATAGGTCGCTTTTTTTAATTTATCTGCCACTTTTTGAAGATTGGCAACCCGTATCCCTGCCACCTGTTCAACTAAAACTAGCTGACCTTTTACCAAGGCCCTTAAAACCGCCATTACTTCTGGCAAATCCGTATCAGCACACTCTAACACTTGTGCTTTAGTTTTTTTAGGCGAAGTAGAGGCTTTACCTGACGGCGCTTTACCTATATAAATAACTTCTCGCTTGCTGGTATCCTTAAGGAACATTGACTCTTTATTCCACAGATATCGATCATAAAATTGCGGAGAAAATGCTTCTAAATCACAGCCAACAACGATAAATAAATCACAGCGGTTTTTAATTTCCGCCAATGTGGTGTTCATCCAGCCAGAATCCTGCATAGCCAAAAAATTACGTTTAGCTCCAGTAAAATTCATATTGTCAACCACAGCACCATTACGATCTGCCAGAGCCATCAGTGCGCGCATTCCATTGACATCGGTTGCACAGCCTCCAATAACCGGTTGATTAGCAATTTTTAATAGTTCAGAAGCGCGACCGATTGCCTGCTCAAGTGATACTTCTTTGCCATCTACCCGAGGCTTAGTATCTGTTATGGCCTGCTCAAATGCTGGTGTATTTACAGTACAGCCATTTTCAGCCACTTTTATTGATACGCCATCAACCTGAATAACCAGGTCATCAGTGCCTATTCCGCAAAATGGGCTGGGTACTTCCGTTATTTTTGTCACAGGGTTTACCTCTGCTCTCAGTTTAATATCCAACCTAAACCCACATTGTTAGCGCAGATCCAGACTCAATTTTCAAATATTCCTAGAATAGCATTTTTACTCTATTTCGTACAATGCAGATAGTTGATATGACATTTCACAAATTAGTACGCACTCTATATAATAAAAAGATAATATTCCGTTTATCCCACTATAAAAAACACTTCATGCTCCGACCAGCCCCCTTTTACCTGTTAATCATCCTCCTCACCCTTTCATTTCTTAATAGCTGCCAAACAACCAGCACCGAACCTAATCTGCTCCCCAGTAAAATTCTCCACTCTACTGTCTCAGTCAACTTTGCTCCCAGCGGTCGTTTATGGCGATTAACACCGGCTAAACTAGGCATTTATGTTGATTATTCTAACGATGAAGGCAAAACATATTCCATACCAATAAGAATAAATAAACAGGATCAAAAAATAAGTGTCTGGCCAGAAAACCCCGCATCCATAGAAATCAGTCAATCAGGCCGTATTAATGTTCTTTACTATGCTGATGAGGAGCAAAAATCGACCAGTTTTTTTAGCTATTCTGATGATAACGGACATTCTTTCAGCATACCTATTTTAGTTAGTGACCAGGCCCAAACAGCTATGCACTATATGGATAAAATGCTTATTGACCATGATAATAATACCTATCTATTTTGGCATGACACCCGCCATGAACTGCATGACAATAAACAGGCAGATGGCGTGCTATCACTTTATTACAGTAAGAAATCAGCTTCAGACAGCTCAAATTTTATCAATCAATTCGTCAGCAAGAATATTTGTTCTTGCTGCAGGTCTGCTACAGCGCTAAGCAATAACCAGCTGCCTGTTATTTTTGCCCGTATGGTATTTAAAGATGGCATTCGCGATCATGCATTAATCCGCATGAATGCTGATGGAGTATGGCAAAAACCTCGCAGAGTAACTCATGACAATTGGAATATAGAAGCATGTCCAGAACATGGCCCAGCCCTTGCCATTGATAGCAACAATCGCATACATCTGACATGGTTTACCCTGGGAGTAAAGCGCCAAGGCATTTTTTATCGACAAACTGATGATTTTGGTGAAACGCTATCAGACCCTATGCCCTTGGGAAATGCCAATCGATTGCCTAGCCATCCCGATATTCTGGCGTTAAATCAGCGGGTGGTTATAGTTTGGAAAGAGTTTGATGGAAAACAGACCTCATTACAAAGCAAAGAGTCAAATGATGGCGGAAAATCATGGACAGAAAAGTATTTAAATTTAAAATCAAATTCAAAAAACAGTCATCCTAAGCTAGTCACCAATAATACAGATATTTTTCTGTCTTGGACATCAGAAAGCGAGGGGCATCAATTTATAAAACTATAAAACACTGACACTTTTGGCGCTACCTATATGTAACAAGCATGATGCTGAGCTAAAACAATAAACTTACAGTCGTAAGATGGACAATTACATTTAGCAACCTATGCTAAAACCTGAATTAATTATTAGGAAAAGTCTTGCAATCAAGAGTCAATTTTCTTCACTGTAGCGTTTAATCATACCCAGTTTCAATTTTAGTTAGTCGTGCTTTCTTTTTAGCTTCAATTTTCAATTCTTCACTTCGCAATTTTTGTGGAAAATCTATTGAATCATAGGACAGATTCACGTTTAACTTATGAGATCTTTGGGCAAAAACCGCCAGGCTTAAAAAGCCTAAAGCCATAATGACAATAGAACATACCCTTTGCCTTTTCATTTTATCCACGTCCTTCACCTATCGCTGAATAAGTACCAAGAATAAAAATTAACAACTATATAAATTAGATGTGAATTTTTGATCTTACGTTTCACAAGGCGAGACTAAAGTCTCACTTCCAAATTGTTCAAGTTATTTATTTTAGACGTCTAGTTTAAAAAAAACCATCTCACTAAAATGTGAATTTTTTCACATACATTTTGGTAATATTTCACTTGCAATTTTTGAGCTATTATTTAGTGTATATAAATAAACCTAAAGTTAAGTTAAAATAGCCATTTTTTATACATCAATCAGACTTATGCTAAATAAAATATTCTTAACTCTGTTTTTCTGCTTATTAGCTGGCTGTGCAACCAGCCCAACGGGCAGATCACAGTTAATTTACATGTCTGATTCAGAAATGAGTCAAATGGGTCTGCAGGCTTTTGATCAATTAAAAACACAAAAGCCAAAAAGCAAAAATGTCCGATATATTAATTTTGTTAACTGCATTGCTGAAGCCATCACCCAGGAAACAGGCGGCGACTGGGAAGTTGTAGTGTTTGAAGACGACAGCTTAAATGCCTTTGCCCTGCCAGGAAATAAAATTGGCGTTCATACCGGCTTAATCAAAATGGTTGATAACCAGGATCAACTGGCAGCAGTTATTGGTCATGAGGTAGGGCACGTTCTTGCTAGGCACAGCAATGAACGCATGTCACAAAAAACAGCTGTCAAACTAGGGGTTACTGCGGTCTCAGCCGCTGTGGGCACACCAACCTCCGCCTTAGGCCAACTTGGCATGAGTGCTTTGGGACTTGGGGCACAATACGGCATCATCTTGCCATTTAGCCGTACCCACGAAAGCGAAGCTGATATAATTGGATTGGATTTAATGGCTAAAGCAGGGTTTGACCCCAGACAAAGCGTCAACTTATGGCAAAAAATGGCTCAGGCAAGCAAAGGTCAAAGCCCTTCTGAATTTATGTCTACCCATCCATCACATGATACTCGCATAAAAGAATTATCTGAGCATATACCTAAAGCCATGCAGTATTATCAGCACGCTCAATCAATCGGTAAAATACCACATTGCAGCAAGTAACTTTGAATAGATGAATCCAAATTTAGACCATTTACATCCCTATCCTTTTGCAAAGCTTAATCAACTGAAACAAGGCATTACAGCTCCACAGGATAAGGCGCATATTGCCTTATCTATAGGTGAACCTAAACATGCAACGCCCAGCTTAATACATGATGCATTAGCTATACACTCTGATGGTATTGCCAAATATCCTACAACTAAAGGTATTCCGGAACTCAGAACAGCCATTGCCGATTGGATTAGCCACCGCTTTACTATTGCAACATCAGATATTGATCCTGAGAATCAGGTATTACCCGTTAGTGGTACACGGGAAGCATTGTTTTCTTTTGCTCAAGCCGTGGTTGATTTATCCAGACCTGATGCAATAGTCATCATGCCTAACCCTTTTTATCAGATATATGAAGGTGCGGCCTTGCTTGCAGGTGCAGAACCTTATTTTATAAATACCACCGAAGAATCTGGCTATTTACCCAATTTCAATTCTGTTTCAGATGCAATCTGGCAACGCTGTCAGCTTATTTATATCTGTTCTCCTGGGAATCCGACCGGTGCGGTAATACCCGAACAGGAACATAAAAATCTAATTTCATTAGCTGAAAAGTTTGATTTCATTATCGCATCAGACGAATGCTATACAGAAATTTATGACGATGAAAGCAATCCTCCGCAAGGTCTGTTAGAAACAGCTTATAATATGGGCAATACGGCCTTTAAACGCTGTGTTATGTTTCAGAGCCTGTCAAAACGCTCCAATGCGCCCGGCTTAAGGTCCGGTTTTGTTGCCGGAGATGCTGAGGTATTAAAACAGTATTTTGAGTATAGAACCTACCAAGGCTGCGCTCTGCCTTTTCCCACGCAATATGCAAGTGCCGAGGCATGGAAAGATGAGGAACATGTACAGGAAAACAGAGTTTTATACCGACAAAAATTTACCGCATTTATAAATATTTTAGAAGATACCTGTATCATCGGTAAACCGCCAGCAAGCTTTTATATCTGGCTAAAAACGCCGATTGATGATGCAGACTTTGCACAGCAATTATTTGCTCAGCAAAACATCACTGTTTTGCCCGGCAGCTATTTATCCCGTGAAGCACATGGCTTTAATCCAGGCAAAAATCATGTCCGAATTGCTTTAGTCGCTCCAGTAGCGGAATGCATAGAAGCCGCCAATCGAATTAAACATTTTATCAACACATTAGACTAAAAATTATGTCCAATTTAGAAAATATCATTAATGACGCATTTGAAAACCGTGCAGACATCACTCCATCTTCTGTATCTGCAGAAATACGCTCAGCGGTTAATGAAGCTATCAATATGCTTGATGCCGGTACAGCCCGTGTAGCTGAAAAAACCACAGGCGAGTGGGTCGTTAATCAATGGCTGAAAAAAGCAGTTTTATTATCCTTTAAAATTAATGAAAACCGCGTAATAGAAGGCGGAAATACACGCTATTACGATAAAGTAGAAGCTAAATTTGCTACCCACTCGCCTGAAGATTTTGCAGAAGGCGGTGTACGCATAGTACCTAATGCAGTGGCAAGACGAGGCTCCTATATTGCACCAGGGGCAATATTAATGCCTTCTTTTGTTAACATTGGCGGATATGTTGATAGCGGTACCATGGTTGATACCTGGGCTTCTGTGGGTTCTTGCGCCCAAATCGGAAAAAATGTTCACTTATCAGGCGGAGTGGGCATTGGCGGCGTTTTAGAGCCGCTACAGGCGGGCCCTACCATTATTGAAGACAACTGCTTCATCGGTGCCCGTTCCGAAATTGTTGAGGGTGTTATTGTTGAAGAGGGTGCTGTTATCTCAATGGGAGTTTACATTGGTCAAAGCACAAAAATATATAACCGAATGAGCGGTGAGATTATATATGGCCGTGTTCCAGCTGGTTCTGTTGTTGTACCAGGCAATCTGCCGTCTAAAGATGGAGCTTATAGTTTGTATTGCGCTGTCATCATCAAACAGGTTGATGAAAGAACTCGCAGTAAAACAAGCCTTAATGAATTGCTTCGCGATTGATTAATATTTTATTGTGCCGGCAAAAGCCGGCGCAATTATCTTCTTTATTTTAGGCAATTGAAAATAAATCCCCATCCATTTTGCGTAGATTTTTTTGCCAAGGGCGCATTGCTGGCTATATAACCGCAGCAGCAACACCTAAGGCGGACAAAAAGGCAAGCAAGGTGGGTGGATTATTTGTTTCCAGTTGCCTTATGCTCCAAGGCAATTTATTTAGGTTCATTCAACAAGCCCCATTCAACACTATTTAACACAAACTATCCTGAACAAACATCCACTTATCATGATAGAATTCGATTTTTGCAACCCGTAGCAACATTTTAATCATTTGGAGAAAAGTGTGAAAAAGTTCAGTTTAATTCTTCCCATAATAATGTTTATGTGGTCGGCGAGTTCCAGTGCTCACGGACCTGTTCGCCAAAAACTAAAAGAAAGCATGACAATTGAAGCAAGCCCAGAAACTGTGTGGAACAAACTGAAAGATTTTGGCACTGTCAACTGGCTTCCAATGGTCGAATCAATCGATGCAACTGGAGGAAATGTTAAGGGTGCCACTCGCATATTGCATCTAAAAAATGGCCAAACTGTTACTGAAGAACTAAAAAAGTACGATGCAAAAAAAATGAGCTACGCCTATAAAATTAAAGATATGAGCATCGTTAAGACCATAAACCATGCGGGTGTAGACGAGCCTATCAAAGTTTTGCCCGTTACTGACTATGCCGCGACCATCACAGTAAAAAGCAATGGTAAAAATAGTGAGGTACTATGGAAAGCTGCCTATTATCGTGGCTATATGAACAATAATCCACCAGAAGCTTTAAATGAAGAGGCTGCACGTAAAGCTGTTCAAGCAGTATTCCTGGCTGGACTACAGAAGCTGAAAGCAATAGCCGAATCTAACCAGTCAGCTGACCGCTCGAAGGCTTCAAATAATAGTGCATCCACCACCACTGAGACGGCTGCAGCCAGCTCCGCAATAGATCAACAAAGTGAGACCTCTTCGGATGCCGACTACCCTGCTACTAACTTTGAACCTAAAGTTCTGTATCTAGACGAAAAAACAGTTCAGAAAAATACAACTGCTTTTGATGCCAATTATCCAGCCACAAACTTTGAGCCTAAAGTTTTGTATCTAGATAAAAAATCACTGCAACAAAGCGCTATGAATAAGGGAGAAACAACGGCCTTTGACCCTAAATATCCAGCGGCTAGCTTTAAGCCAAAAGTTATTTTCCCCTAAACCCTATCCCTTTTATTATTGTGCCGATACCACTGGTCGGCGCAGTTTTCGCTTTCTATTGTTCTCAAATATTGTCAATCTATCTGAGTATGTTTTTAATCCGCGATTCTTCATAAACGCTGATTCTCTGCTAATATCTTTCAGAGAATCACCTTACTCTCAAAACCTCTGAACATGTTCGACTTAGGGTAGATTAAAAGCCTATAAATTAAGGAGCTTACATAATGAAAAATATTGTTGTTTTCGGATACAACAGCTTATCTTATGAAGCAATCTCTAGGCTTGATCAGAAATCGCATGATATTCTGATTATTGAAACAGATTTATCTTTAAAAAAATTAGCAACAGAAAAAGGCTTTAAAACTGAAGATATAGATTTTCGCTGTGATGATGACCTTAAATCTATTGGCATAGGTCAAAACATAGACGTTATATTTTGCTTTCTTCCTGAAGACTCCTGCAATGTTTTTTTAACTCTTTCAGCACGTGCCATTGATAAAGATCTGGATATAATCGCCATTGTCGGCTCAGCTCAGTCAGCTGAAAAACTTATTGCAGCCGGAGCAAATAAAATTATTGACCCTTATCAAATTTGTGGTCAAAAAATTCATGAATTAGTCATAAAACCAGACATCACTAATATTATTGATCATACTGTTTTTGGCCGTGATGATTTGCATATTGCTGAAATAGTTATTCCTGAAGGAAGTCCCCTTGAAAATACCTACAGCAGTGAATTATCACTTAGTGAACAGCATAATTTGGTTATGGTCGGAATAGTCGATAAAGAACTTGGCGAGGAAGTGCATTTTTGCATCGATGAAAAAGACCACAAACTTGATGCAGACGATATAATAATAGTTTTAGGCCCATCTCGGGAAATTAAAGCATTTAAGAAAGAGGTTGCATGTGTTTGATCTAATTAAATTCAATCCTAGAATATGGTTTTTTCTGGGCTTTATCAGCTGTGTTTTAATGCTGGCAACCGGCGCTTATTTTCAATTTGTTGAAGAAATGGAGCCTTGCCCTTTATGCATCTCACAGCGGATTGCCATTCTTTTGTCTGGCGTTGTTTTTTTGATTGCAGCCATCCATAACCCCAAAAATACCGGTGTCAAAATCTATTCTATTTTAGGCACAGTAAGTGCGCTGTTAGGTGCCAGCATTTCAATTCGCCATATCTGGATACAGAACCTGCCTGCCGACGAAGTTCCTGAATGCGGTCCAGGCCTTGGCTATGTTTTTGAAAACTTTCCGCTAATGGATACTATTAAATTGATGTTTAATGGTTCTGGCGAATGCGCTGATATCCTATGGACATTTTTAGGCATCAGCATTCCTGGCTGGACTTTAGTTGCCTTTTTAGGACTGGCCACTTTAAGTTTATTGCAGCAATGGAATAAACCCAATAATACTTAAAAACTAAGCCAAAGTAATTATTTTTACCCTCTCAATGAGAATGCATTCCCTAGATGCATTCTCATTGAGAGGCCATAGATACAGTCTAAATCACTGGAGAACCAAAATGAAACTACCTTTTTTATTAGCCAGTTTATTTCTAGTCTCATGTGCAGCCATCCCTCCTACTGACCAATCAGCTTTACAGCAAGCAATAAATGGCAAACACCGCTCAGAACAGCACAAAATCCGTGACCAATACCGCCATCCGGAAAGGACACTGACTTTTTTTGAAGTCGAGCCCAATATGGCGGTAGTAGAAATATGGCCTGGAGGAAAAGGCTGGTATACAGAAATTCTTGCACCCATGCTAAAAGACAGCGGTACATATTATGCTGCACAATATTCCAATGATTCGGGCATAGCTTATTTTACAAAGAACTTAAAAAAGTTTAATGATAAAATTAATGCTCAGCCAGAAATCTATAGCAAAACCATTATAGGCACATTACAGCCACCCAATCAGATAGATATTGCGCCAAAAAATTCAATAGACCGTGTACTCACTTTTCGCAATGTACATAACTGGATGAGAAATGGCCAGGCTGAGATTGTATTTAAGGCCATGTATGATGTCTTAAAAACTGGAGGCATATTGGGCATTGTCGAACACCGTGCTTTAACAGGATCTAAGCAAGATCCAAAAGCACTATCAGGCTATGTTACTGAAAAACATGTTATAGCCTTAGCTGAAAAAGCGGGCTTTAAACTTGCCGCCAAATCTGAAATTAATGCCAACCCCAAAGATACGACCATTCACCCCAAAGGCGTTTGGACACTGCCCCCTACAATGCGCTTGAAAGATCAGGATAGAGAGAAATATCTAGCTATCGGTGAAAGTGACAGGATGACGCTTAAATTTGTAAAAAAATAAATTACAGGAAAAATAATAAAATTACTTATACACCTTAACAGACAACTTTATTCCTTTTTCTAATAAAAAAACTTTAAACTAATATTGACTTACCTAAGCACTTAATAAATATTGCATTTTAATTCTGCCTCTATTTTACACAATTTAATGGGATAGCAATAAAAACAAGCAGTAAAGCAACATAAAAAGTATTAATCCACAAAGTTATCCACAGATTCTGTGAGTAACTTTTTTTATTTAGCTTAAGGCAAAAGGAAATAAATAACCCACTCAATTCACGAAGTATTTTTGCTTGTATTTGTTTTGTTGCTGAGAGCGAACAGTAGATTTTTTAACTTTAACAATAAGTGCAAATACGGTCAAAATGAAACTTAACTGACCCGGGGTATTCATTTCTGCTGTCTAAGTACAACCATCTGTTCAAAATTATGAATACAGATGTAATTATTCAAAAAATCATCATTAATGGCCAACTCTTCTGAACAAAAAAAACTGATTATTCAAGTCGCCATTCCTATCCCAGTAAACCGTATATTTGATTATCTAGCACCAAAAGGGACTACTTCCATATCTCCAGGCACACGTGTTCTGGTTCCCTTTGGAAACGCTAAGAAAGTAGCTTTTGCTGTAGGCATTATAGAAAATAGCAATATTAAAAATGATCGTTTAAAGCCCATCATTGAAATTTTAGATGAATACTCCTTGCTCAGTGAACAAGATTATCAATTAGTATTATGGGCTCAGCATTATTATCACCATCCCTTAGGTGAGGTTTTTAGTGCTGCCTTTCCCGTTTCCCTCAGAAAAGGAAAGAAATCCGTTGTTGCTCAGGAAAAACACTACAAACTTTCTGCTAAAGGTAAATGTTTAAACCCTGAACAATTAAAAAAAACGCCCAAACAGAAACAGATATTCAAGATGTTTCAGCAGCCTGTTCTGAGTTTAACTAGCGCAGACCTGGCTCAACAGCACAAGAATTGGCGACCTGCTATTAAAGCCCTGCTAGAAAAGGATTTATTGAGTATAGAATTGCAAGCCAAAGCATCAAAAAAAATATTCGATAAAACTGAAACGGCATTGCAGGCAAATGAACAGCAGTCCAAAGCGATTAAACAGTTAATTGCAAGAATAGGGCAATTTTCTGTCTGTCTATTAGAAGGTGTTACTGGCAGTGGCAAAACTGAAGTGTATATGCAGGTAATTCAGCAAGTACTTGATTTAGACTTGCAAGTTCTGGTATTACTGCCCGAAATCACCTTAACCCCCCAGCTGCAGGATCGCTTTAAACGAAGGTTTTCTGCCAATTTATCTATATCTCACTCCAAACTGACTGACAATCAGCGACATTGCGCCTGGTTAGAAATGCAGCAGGGCCATAGCTCAATCCTTTTGGGAACACGTTCTGCTCTATTTACGCCATTAAAAAAACCTGGACTTATTATTTTGGATGAAGAACACGACTCATCATTTAAACAGCAAAAAGGTTTCCTTTATTCTGCACGTGACCTTGCCATTGTAAAAGGTAAACTTTTTAATATACCCGTTATTTTGGGCACAGCAACCCCATCATTAGAATCGCTTTACAACGCACACAATAAACGTTATCAGCTAATACACCTATCTGAAAGGGCAGGCACTGCGGTGAAACCAAAATTATTGCTATTCGATATTCGCAATAAAAGATTGCAAGACGGACTTTCAGAACCGTTAATTACACAAATAAAAAACACACTGGCTAAAAATGAACAGGTTTTATTATTTTTAAACCGACGGGGCTATGCACCCGTACAAATTTGTCATTCCTGTGCATGGGTTGCACGCTGTCATCATTGCGATACCAGCTTAGTCATTCATTATGAAGAAAAACGCTTACGCTGCCATCACTGTGGCTATCAGCAACATTTAACTCCTCATTGCCCTGCCTGCAAAACAGGTGAACTCAAAGCATTAGGCCTAGGTACTGAACGAGTTGAAAAAAGCCTGCATGCTCTATTTCCGCAACAAAAAATAGTGCGTTTAGATAGAGATTCAACACAGAGAAAAGGATCGCTTGAAAATCATCTTGATCAGATTAACCAAGGAAAAGTCGACATTATTCTAGGAACTCAAATGCTGGCTAAAGGCCATCACTTTCCAAATGTGACTTTAGTTGCAATTTTGGATGTAGACAGCGGTCTATTTAGCATTGACTATCACGCCACCGAAAAACTGGCACAGTTGATTATTCAAGTTGCAGGACGTGCCGGGCGGGCAGAAAAGCCCGGAAAAGTGATTCTGCAAACCAGACAGCCGGACCATCCTTTACTGAATGTACTGCTAAAACAGGGCTATAACAGCTTTGCCCAGACAGCTCTGGCTGAACGGCAACAGGCCATGCTTCCACCTTTTAGCTCTCAGGCTCTGTTAAGAGTTTACGCTGGCAACCCAGCAGATCCGCAGATGCTATTAAAAAAGGTATGCGAGATTATTCAAAATATGGAATCCTACAATACTCTAGTTTTAGGCCCCGTTTCTGCACCCATGGCAAAACGTGAGGGTAATTATCATTTTCAATTATTATTGCAAAATAATCACCGAAAAAAACTTCAGTCACTGTTAGGCCTGCTTGTTCCGCAGTTATATTTATTAAAGGAAGCCAGAAAAGTACGCTGGTCTATAGATGTTGATCCTGTTGATTTGTATTAAGGCCATTTGATGGATAAAGCACCTACATACAACCTTAACCGAATGCATGGTAGCTTAAAAAAAGACACGAGGTTAGAACGCCCTTTGAAGCTGTCGAATGTTGGTATAGAATAAAGCAGGACAAGCTCAGCCCTCTTTAGACGTGCTAAAAAAAATTGCAAAAGCAATGTATGTTAGTACTGACTTCTTGCTATTTGAGGAACATGAACGTGGTCCCAGTGATGATATGACTTTACAATTCGAAGCCATCAGCCAATTCACAGAGGAAGAAAAGGAAATTACCAAAGCCTTATTGGAAAGCCTGATTTTAAAGCATGATGCCAACCGCTTTTCAATGACTGGGTAGTTCAGGAATGACCGGAGATTTTAATTATCATTTTGAAAGGGACTTAACCAAGGCAATCAGTATATCAAGGGGTCAGCCATGAAATCAATCAAAAGATTCAAGCAACCACAATAAAATATTGGAGCAATAATTAAAGTAGTCTTGATCGTAAACTTGATTCCTAAGAGATTTGGTTATAAATCAAGTTGGCCGACCCCTTGATACTG
>JALSLW010000078.1 GCA_026988155.1 Methylomonas sp.
ATTTGAAACCAATCAAAAGATTCAAGCAACCACAATAAAATATTGGAGCAATAATTAAAGTAGTCTTGATCGTAAACTTGATTCCTAAGAGATTTGGTTATAAATCAAGTTGGCCGACCCCTTGATACTGGGCTATCAGGTGAACTTTTAGGTAGACCCGAACTACATTAATTAGATCGAGTCTGCCCTCGTTGGGTATTCCATAGGGGGGTATGTATTGAGTGCTTAAAAGTGCGCCAGAAAGTGCGCCAGTTTCCTCCGACTAGCTAAAAAGCCAAGCCCAGTTAACATTAACCATGCTGCGCCAGGTAGTGGAACAGGTGTTTGTGAAACAAACCCAGTAATACCAACAATACTATCAGCGCTTAGATTAAAAGCTACTTGAACACTCATAGTGTCGTAAGCTAAATCACCTATAATTGAATCCGAATCAGTGTAAACAGGTGAGCTAGAGGTCGCTGGGCCACCCGTATGAAAATGCGTACCGCCAACATCAACATTCTTATTTAGACTGCCAATACCACCGACAGTTGTGTCTATATCCCATGCCTGTACTACTTTGTTACTACCAAAGCCTTGAATTTGAGCGCCTGCCCCAGTTTTTGAGGTAAGAGAATAAGAAACGCTAGAAGCGGTGTCAATAGCTCCACTTATAGCGATTGGCAAATCGAAGAAAAAAGAGTAATTACTTGCTACCCCGCCAGTTGTTGCGCCCAGACCAAAAAATAAGATCGGGTCCGCATTACCTGTTACAGAGTTAACTGAAACTGTTTTGCCAGCACCTAAATCCCATGTTATCCCTCCACTAAGGTTTTTTTTACCGCCGGCAGATATGTTATTTTCTGTATCTAAAGCAATATTACCCGTTGTTGAGTTATAGTTAAATTGACCGCTACCAACCTGCTTGTTACCATCATTAATATGAAAGCTTGCTGAGCAAAGTCCCTGACCACATTGTACAATTGTTCCAGCGTTTGCACTTGATATGGAAAGCAGTCCTGAGACTAGAATTCCAAGGTTTAAAATAAATTTAATATTCATAATAATATTTCCTTAATTAAGTTAAAAAATTTCACCATATATGTTCAGCTTTTTCTAAGTTAGATGAACATAAATGTTAGATAAGCATATGTTGTACCAACAAACCAAGCTATTGTTTTTTTTAAACATATCCATTTTAAAAAAAATTAACGGATTGAATTGTGTCATTTAACACGCAACAGTGTGGTATTTAACGCGTAAGACGGAACCTGGGGTAAATAAGGATTAAATAACAAGCATTTGGCTAAACTTGATAATACAAAAAACAACCTGTTATTAATCCTGATATCACTTCCATTACATTGCCAGCAATAAGTAAAACTATTCGCAAAATAAAGCCATTGATTAGTTTCTCTGTTGCAAGATGCAAAATGCTCCGATCCTCTTCATCCTTATCAAACACAGTTACAATTAAAAGCCGGGTTGCGCATTCAGTTAAAAATGATTCGCAACTCGGCTATCTTGCTATTAAGACCCGTAGCTTTCCGCCCCTATCTCACGATAGGTTTGGCAATATGTGAAACCCGACAAAGAATATCCCTTGTTCAGCGATTGATTGCCATTTCCTTTTTCAGCCGAAAATCAATCGCTCTATGACACCTGTCAAACTTGAGTTCTTATCCTGAACTCTGAACGTGGCTGTATTTTTGCATATATTTTTTTTATTAAAGTGACAATTGAATTAAATTAATGTGAAATGTATTACAGGTGCTTTTTCTGTTAAGGTAACGCACATTAAATAACCTACCCAGATTGCGCAGGATTTTTATTCGTCTTCAAGGCGCAACGAAGGGAGCATAGCAAGCTATGTGCCCCTTGATTCCATTGCACCCTACGGGGGTAAAGTTCCGGCTTACGAGTTTTTCGCTTGCTGTTCTAACTTTTGTATTTTGCTAAGAACTTTTTTACGTTCATAATAATTTTCAGGATTATCCGGTATTTTACTATCCTTGAAGCGGTCACATAAACGTTTCATTGCTGGTATTGCATCAGGGATGTTGTATTCTTCGGCAATTGCAAGAGCGGTGTATCGTTTGTCTTTATCGTCGCCATCAATCCACTCAAATAAAAGTTCATCAACCTCTTTTTTTTCTAATTCTTTTAAGGCATTATACCGTTCGTACATGTCAAATAAGGCAGACATAGGATTTTTAGCGGCTTTTGCCAAACGAAGCAAATTATCATGTTCATCAGTCCACCACTGCTTAACATCTGTCATTTTAGTTACTCTATAATCTTAATAAATTCGGATGGAATTTCATAATCAAATTTCATTTCGTAGCCACCGCCTGGTTGAGTGTAAACTCTCCCATCACCTGCAGTCACGACATTTGATACTCGTTTAGGTTTGGGGATTTTGAAACCTTTTTGCCTCATAGCTTCTAAATCGATACGAAGCTTGGCATCAGGTAACTTTCTATTGGGTGGTAAGGCTAACTCAATCGCTGCTTGAGTGGGAGAAAGGTCACCTGCGGGTGTTGCATATGAACCAGGGCGTAACCCATTTTCATTAATAGCTTTTTTCCATTTTGCTTCAGTGTAATGAAAGGCTTCGTCTAAATCTTTATTCTTTCCCCCCTTAATATTGTGGGACAGGAACACTCGCTTAAAAACACGTTTTTGCTTTTGCAGTCAGCCACTTAAAGTCAAAAAATCCTGTGCAATTTCGGCTCTGTTTATTTTTTCCTCTGACGCACTTTTGATTTTATCATGGCGTCTGGTCGCGCTGATGAACTTCTTTTTTTTCTGCTCTTCTTTTCCTCTTTAGCTGTTTGTTTTGATCTTTCTTTTTGCTGTTGATCCAAGAGCAAGAGAAGCGGCTAAAAAAAGGATATAAAGACAGATTGATATTGTGGCTCTTTATTTTTTAGGGGATAAAGGCAGGCAAAGTGCGGACGGAAGACTGCACGGCTCTTTTGTGCAGGCTGGAGCGCACTTTGGCTGACTTTATGGGTGGGTGGGCATTCTAAAAAAACAAGGCTGTAGGGAACAGCACACCTTAACGGGCAGGATAGCCCGTGCAGCCATTTAACATAGCGCTGATTATGCGGCGAAGCGGACCGTTGACTGGCAACGCTGCCCGCGTCTTTTTGCGGGCTTGTGTTGACAGGCAATGGCTCATAATCCCGCGTTATGTTACTTGGTTGCTCTAAAGCCCCCTTTCTTTTGAGGGGGTTGGGGGTGATAAGCTCAGTAATAATCAGGTGGCTTTTTGCCTACAGGGATGTAGGTAAGGGGCGTGAGCAGGACGCGGAAGCTTTGCCTGTTTATTGCTGGGCGTAAATCAGATTCGTAACACTTGCAATCGCATGTGTTACACAATCGAGAGGCAGGAAGCCGAGCGTTACGGGTAATGAGTTGTATTTGATAAGCACAGCCAGGGATGGCTGTCCTAGCACGGCGCAATGCTTGCCCAACCTGCAAGAAGTGTGACTTGCGCCAAGGATGGCGGCGCACTTGTTGCTGGTTGATGCAAGCATTGTGACGTGCGGTCATAAGCACGCTGTCCTACTTGTCCACGCTCTGCTTTTGATCTCCTGCCGTTTCTCTTTCTCTTGCTTTCGTTCTTAGCTCTTAATCCCAGTATTTTTCTCTATCTGACAATATCATATAATATGATATTTTTAATCTTCCTCATCCATTTCATCATCCCATAAAATATAATCATCCTCGGTGATCGCCTGATTCCCTTTCTGCTGTCCTTTTCCTTTCGCTACAGGCTGTTTATTGGATTTCCCTTTACCTTCCAGCCATTCTCGCTGTTTCGGGGTAAAATTCGCCCCTGGATGGGTTTTGGTATGAATGGTTTTTAATTGCCGGATGCTGACCTGGGTATAAATCTGGGTGGTTTTTAAACTGGTGTGTCCCAGCATTTCCTGTATATAGCGGACATCTGCGCCGTTTTCCAGCATCAGGGTGGCCAGTGTGTGACGGAACAGATGACAGGCTCCCTGTTTGCCGACATTGGCTTTTTTGATATAAATTCCGACACGCCTTGATAAGTCTTCAGGTCTGAAGGGCTGACCATTGTAATTTAAAAATAAGGTGCCATCGTCCACACCCAGTACCAGTTCTGGACGGACTTCGTAATAATAGCGGTTAATCCAGTACATGGCTCGCTCGCCTATTGGTAAGTACCCACGTAAAATTAATTTAACCTTTTAAGAAAACGCAACCTTGTAGGTTGTTCCAATATTAGAAAGCACCTGAAATAATTCTTGTTTAAGCGAACGATAAGACTCATAGGCTGAAAAAGGAAGCCACTCGTATTTTATTTTTCGCCATATAATCTCAATAATATTTAACTCAGGTGAATAAGGGGGTATACGATAAATCGTCAAACCTCTTTCTTTCCATGCTTCAAGATTATCATTAAACTCATTACTTGTATGAGTTGATGCGTTATCAATCACAAGAGTAGTTGGGTTTTCAATTTGATGCGAAAACGCATCAATACATGCGACAACTATAGAACTGTTAATTGACCCTTCAAAAACAAAAGAATTGAATTTGCAATCTCTATTAACAAAACCTAAAACATTAAGTCGCTTACTTTTTGAGCTGGGTATTTCGATGGTTTTTCCGACTAATTGCCATGCATAGGGAACGCAAGGTTCTAATGTAAAGCCTGACTCATCGAAATAACATAAATCGATTTCATTATCTTTATGTTGTTGTATTAATAGTTTTAATTCATCTTTTGATGCGTCAAAATCATCCTGATTACGTTTTGTTCGTAATGATTTTCTAACGCGTTTCCATACAAGTCCTGCTTGTTTACATATATTCTTCAGCGTATCAATACTAATGGTAAAACCGAGCTCAATTTCTAAGTTTGATAATACTGTCTTTAAGGATCTTGGAGATTTCTTCACATGACTTGTCACAACACTTTTTTGCTTATCACTTAAGAGGCTTGGGCGTCCTCGCCCTGAATTATCAACTAACCCACAAATACCTAAAGTTTCCCATTTAGTAAACCAAGTGGAAACTGTCTGGCGACAAACTAAATAAGTTGAACAAATCATAGGAACTGACATTCCTTGATGGCTTAATAAGAGGGAATGGGCTCGTTTTCTACTCAAATGTAAAGGATGATTTTTATGCATCTCATTTAATGTAATAATTTCTTCTGTAGTTAATTGGTTTATGTAAATCACTTTAACTTATGGCGACAAATAATCGTTTATTATCTCACTTTTTTCGTTAAAATAATTTTTCATGGGTACTTATTACTCTGTCTTTATGTCCTTTTCCCTGTCTGACTGTCACTGTACCCAATTCACTGTCCCAGTTCTCACGCTTTAAATTGATCAGTTCCAGCCGTCTGACCCCTGTACTGTAAAAGGTTTCCAGC
>JALSLW010000079.1 GCA_026988155.1 Methylomonas sp.
TTTTATTTAGTAAGCCATAATACAGTTATTCAGCGTAATTATATTATGGCAAGATAATTAGAGGCAGAGAGCAAGCCCTTTAAACACCAGTTCTTCGGCTATTAAGTGTAAGAAGCCCTGTAAATGCTGTTAAAAATAGCCAGATTGCAGACGGAACAGGTACAGCTGTAATTTCTGCATAGAGGCCGATAGGGGAATTGCTGTTTTCTGGCTGGATAAAAAATTTATCAAAATCACCCGAACTATTTTCAAACCCTAACAGCTTAAAAGTAAAATCTTCCCCATTAAATGAAAAAAATGATGCATCTTCATCAGAGAATAACAGGGATACGGTATCACTTGAAATATTGCTATTATTATCAGTTTCAATAATTGTCAAACCTGCATCTAATATTGAAGCGCCCGTTTCGGTTATAACCGTACTATGCAGAGTCATATCTGAAAATGTCTTGGAAAAGTCAGACTCTGGAGTAATCTCAGTATTATTATACGTTAGCGTAGCAACTTTAAAAGGGACGCCAACATCTGCTGAAAATTCCCCGACACCTTCATAGAGCAAAGATGATGGCCCGTCAAAACCCAGCCCCCATTGCAGCAAAGCAGTGTCATTTCCAAAAAGACCTGCGGTATTGCCAGTAAAAGTAATTGCATTGACTTGATAAGCATTTAGCAGCAATGCCATAAATACTATTTTATATTTAAACATTTCTCTATCCTTAATATGATTTTGACTAACTGCCTGCAGCCTATTATTGCGCTTACAGGGGCAAAACAAAAAAACTGGAACTAAAATTTATTTATACAAATACCGCATCTATACCGGTATTAATATTCTCACCAATAACCTGGTTAATGGTTAAAGTTGCGACACTGATATCCCCATCTGCATCAGCCAATTGATATTGAAAGCTATCGCTTGCTTCTCCATCAGTTAAGTCAGCATTCCTATACCAGTACTGGCCATCCTCCCTGATTAACAGTCGTCCATTTTCTGTATTAAATTCAATAAACTCACCCAGATCATTGCTAACCAGATCACCGGGGGTTAGAAAATCTTTTTCTACATCATTAAATGTGACACTTTGCAATCGGGTTTCATCAACAGCAAATATATCATCTGCCGCAGTATCACCATCTTTTTGCAGATTAAAAATAACGTTATCTGAAAACCATGTTAGCCCCTGAAACATATTTTCAACATTATCTATTGCAACCGGTGCTGTATCAGCAGTTAAAATATCAAGAATTTCAGTTACAGATGTTACATTATTACTGTCTGTTACTGTAATCCCAATCTGAACGACAACACTCTCATCACCATCGGAATGATCTACTGCTCCATAAAGAGCAGAAGCTGCAGATGATAGGCTATAATTCACTGTACCTGATGTGGCATCAAAACCATCTATAGCAAGAATATCACGAAAAATTTCAGATTCTCCTCCAGTCGAGCTAGATACAACCATCAGATCAATTTCAATTGGCATTTCATCAGCATTTAATAAGGCTGTTTCAGTAATTATTTGCCCAGCAACAGTAATTGATGCCAGCCCTGCAGGCGTATCTAGTACAAATGTACCTGATATTGTTTCTTCAAAACCTTCTACACGTCTATTATCACCCAATTCAGAACCATTATGATCTGTTATTTGAACTGTAGGCGGTGCAAAAGACAAGCTTCCTGGCTCCAGTATTAATTCTGGCTGAGCAAGGTCTAAAGAAAGTGTCGGGCCAATGTCATTGGTTTCAAATCCGCTGCCAGGTGTCCGCTGTGGATTCAGATAGTCAACGCCGATAATTGAATGGCCGCTATTTTCACCTCCTTCTGTTGCTGTCTGCTCGCCGCCCGCCGCAGGTGCTTCCAGTTTAGAAGGGTCAAAGGTCTGGTCTTCAGCCAAAGTTTGCTGGATTGCCGCTACTTCGTCCTGAACACTGTCCGAAACATGGTCTTCCCGGTCAGCAGGCTTTGCAGCCAAATCTAAATTAAGTGCTTCACTCAGAATAATATTCGCATTTGTCCCTAAACCCAAGCTGGTTCCGTCAGAAAACTCTATTGTAATAACACCTGTATCACCCGTGATGATCCGGTCATTAAACAGGACCCTTTCGCCTATTTTCAGAATTCGTTCTGTTTCATCTATGGCGATCACTTTAACATCGCCTGCTACTGATTTTACAATGCCTGAATTTGCCATAGTAATGTCCTTCAATAAAGTTATCTTGTTAATTGCTTACAAAAAAGTTTTGCATATTGATACTGTTATTCATTCCAAAATCATCAGGCCGACTCACCTTCTGCCAGAAAAGCAAAGCCTCTCTTCTGTACTAAAGCATCTAATAATTTTGCTACCATACGCCGAGCTACCCAGGCTTCTCCGGCATCAACCACTTTAATCATTTTTATTGCATATTCATTTAATCTATTAATATTTTGATAGCCTTTGGCTCCGGCAACAAGGCAGGCAAAAATTTGCTCTTCATTTACACCATCCACTATGACAATAATTTTGCTATCCGCACTGACATTTAAAAGCAGCCCAATATAATCATCTGTTTCTGCTTTGCGCAAATTATAATCAAGCAAAATAATCGAGGGCCGTGCTTTCTCTGCAACATTTAAAGCCTGCACCTCATCTTCAAGACAAGAAAGACACATTTCATCGCCTGCAACGGCTTGCCTTATTTTCTCTGTATTGCCAATTACCTGTACATTTATCATTTTGGACTAATTATTATAGTAAGCGTAGCTCTTATGTAGCACGTCCATACGGCTCAAAAAATATTATCATCATCTTCATTGATTAAATTTTCCAAAGAACTCATATCCTGTCTTAACTGTTTTCTTTCATTTAGCTTTGCCTGCACGGCTTCTGGCAGTTCAGTGTAAACAAAAATCTGCTTTTCCATTAAAAGGTCTATCAAATCTTCAATGACTCTCACCATTTCATGATCGGACCCAGTTAGTGCCTGCTTTGCCTTAAGAGAGGTTTCCATATTTCCTGTAAAAGCCATAACATCGGGATGACTTGCTTCTTCCCACAGTCTTCCATCATCACTTTTATTCTGGTGTATCGCTACAATCTTACCTTCTTTATTTCTTGTAATGTAAGGCATCGAACAAACCCTTTCTGTAATATGCTCTAAGCTATTAACAATAGCATAAAATAGTTAACCTATCTTCCCAATACATACTATCCTTAAGAGCGAGGATTTGATAGTTTTCAAACTTCCGGATGTTATTAAAGCCCCTCGCCTTAATCTTTAATGCTGAATCAATAGTTGAGCTATTCAAAAAAATGACAGAACTAAACTCATCCACAATTGATAAAGACTTTTCCTCAGCCAGCAGTCATGATGATTCATTGCTGCTGGCTCTGCTTTCCATCTGTAAAATTTTACATACTCCCCATTCGCCAGAATCACTTACAGCGGGACTGCCTTTAGTCGATAATAAGCTGACACCCTTGCTATTCGTTAGAGCTGCAGATAGGGCTGGCCTTTCTACAAAGCTGATTAAACGGCCTTTGGAAAAAATTTCCAGTCTCGTCCTGCCTGCTGTTTTACTTTTAAAAAATGGCAAGACTTGCATTTTAACTGCTAAAAAAAATAACAGATACGGCATTATCATCCCTGAAACAGACAGCGGGGAAAAAACAGTTTCAGCTGATGAGTTGCAGCAAGAGTACATTGGTTCAGCTTTTTTTATTCAAGTTAAGCATAAGTTTGATAATCGGACTGCCCATTCTGTCACTCCTAAAGTTAATCACTGGTTTTGGGATGTCATTTATAAATCCTGGCCAATCTATATTGAAGTGCTTGTTGCCTCTCTGCTAATCAATCTATTTGCCCTGGCTTCTCCTTTATTTGTTATGAATGTGTACGACAGGGTGGTGCCCAACCACGCACTGGAAACCCTTTGGGTGCTGGCTATTGGTGTAACTATAGTTTATCTGTTTGATTTTATGATGAAATCATTGCGAGGCTATTTTATTGACATTGCCGGAAAACGTTCAGACATTATTTTATCTGCCACTATTTTTGAAAAGGTGCTGGGAATTAAAATGGAATCGCGCCCCCCCTCAGTAGGGGCATTTGCAAACAATTTGCACGAATTTGAATCATTTAGAGATTTTCTGACCTCTGCCACTTTAACCACACTGATTGACCTTCCCTTTCTGTTTATTTTCCTTGCCGTTATTTATATGCTGGGAGGGGATTTAGCGCTTATCCCGCTTTGCATTCTGCCTTTAGCCATATTAGGCAGTCTTGCTGTGCAGAACCCATTAAAAAAAACAATTAATGAGCTGTTTGCATTTTCCTCGCAAAAAGGTGCCACTTTAATTGAATCTCTGACAAATCTGGATTCAATCAAAAGCACCGGAGCCGAAAGTCAGGTGCAAAAACAGTGGGAACAAAACATTGGGAACATTGCCCGTCTCAGTCTTAAATCCCGATTTCTTTCATCCATGGCAGTTAACTTTTCCACCTTTCTCCAGCAAATGGCATCCGTTGCTGTCGTTATTTATGGTGTGTATAAAATATCCGAAGGCGATTTGACTACTGGCGGACTCATTGCCTGTACCATTCTTACAGGCCGTGCATTGGCACCGGTAACACAGGTTGCCTCTCTGCTGACACGCTATCACCAGGCCAGGGCATCATTAGGCTCATTAAACAGCTTGATGTCTATGCCTGTTGAACGTGAACCAGGCAAAAAATTTTTACATCGCCCCGCTTTTAAAGGTGCCATTGAATTTAAAAATATCAGTTTCAGCTACCCAGACCAGCCCATCAAGGCTTTAGATAACATTTCCTTTAAAATTAATGCCGGCGAACATGTCGGTTTTATTGGCCGCATCGGCTCAGGAAAAAGTACCATAGAAAAGCTAATGCTAAAATTTTATGATGCACAGGAAGGTTCAATCCTAATTGATGGCACAGATATCAGACAAATAGATCCCTCTGATTTAAGGCATCAGATTGGCTATGTTCCACAGGATATTTCTCTAATGTTTGGCAGCGTTAAAGATAATATCACCCTGGGCGCCCGTTTTGCTGATGATGCCTCAATTTTACGGGCAGCAGAAATTACTGGCGTTACCAATTTTGTCAACCGGCACCCTGCCGGTTTTGACTTGCCAGTTGGCGAGCGTGGATCAGCATTATCTGGCGGACAGCGGCAAAGCATTGCAGTATCCAGAGCATTGTTATTATCCCCGCCCATTTTTATTATGGATGAACCTAGCAACTCGATGGACAACAGTACGGAAGAAGCCTTTAAACAGCGGTTTTCTGAGCAATTGAACTCTCAGACTTTAATTCTGGTCACCCATAGAGCTTCACTTTTATCATTAGTAGATCGATTAATTGTCCTGGATGGCTGTAAAATTGTTGCCGATGGTCCAAAGGCTGCCGTGCTAGATGCATTAAAACAGGGACAAATTAAGGTTTCAGGTTAAAGCCATGCAAAATAAACTGACTGATTTAAAATCAACATACCAGCACCATGCAGAAGACCAAGACTTCTTGACCGATGTTAATGCCGCCAATCTGTATGGCGCATCTATGCAAAGCCATATTATTTTATGGCTGGCTTTTAGTTTCGTGATTATTGCCATTATCTGGGCCAATTATGCAAAATTAGATGAAGTGACTCGCGGTTCCGGAAAAACTATCCCTTCTAGCCATATTCAGGTGGTGCAAAATCTGGAAGGCGGCATTCTGTCTGAAATTCTAGTCAAGGAAGGTGATCTTGTGGAAAAAGGCCAGGCATTATTAAAGCTTAATGCCGTCAGGTTTACCTCTTCCTTTAATGAAACCAAACTTAAATATTATGAACTGCTTGCCACATCGGCCCGACTTACAGCCGAAGTCAACAAACAGGATATTGTTATTCCCGACGAAGTACTCAAAAAGCAGCCAAGTATTGCAAACGATGCAAAACATCTATTAGCCTCTAGGCAAAACAGGCTAAAGGCCAACAAAAGAATATTAAATGAGCAGATTCGCCAAAAAAGGCAGGATCTAATCGAACTAAACGCTAGAACGGCACAATTATCCAGAAGCTATAAACTTTTAAAAAGAGAGCTGACCATGTCAGAACCTCTTGTTGCTGAAGGCGCAATGTCTGAAGTGGAACTTCTTAGGCTGCAACGCAGCACCAATGATTTAAAGGGTGAGCTTTCTTCTGCTCAACTGTCTATTCCCAGAATAAAATCCTCTTTAAAAGAAGCTAAAAATAAATTGGCCGAGCTTGAAATTCGTTTTCATACCGAAGCATTGGAAGAGCTAAACCTTGCAAAAGCTGAATTAGACAGAATATCAGCCTCAGTCTTGGCACTTGAGGACAGAGTCACCCGAACAAAAATAGTCTCTCCTGTTAAAGGTACCATTAAACAGCTAAAAGTGACTACTATCGGTGGCGTTATTCAGCCAGGCATGGACTTAGTAGAAATTGTCCCGCTAGAAGACCAGCTGCTTATCGAAGCAGAAGTAAGACCTGCTGATATTGCCTTTTTATACCCGGGGCAAAAGGCAATGGTAAAGCTAACCGCCTATGATTTTTCTATTTATGGCGGTCTGGAAGCAGAACTGGAACATATCAGTGCTGACACCATTACTAATGAAGAGGATGGCAAGAATTACTATATTATTCGCTTAAGAACGGATAAAAATCATCTGGAAAAAAATGGCGAACGGCTCAATATTATTGCCGGCATGACTGCAGAAGTAGATATTTTGACAGGCAAGAAATCTGTACTAGACTATTTACTTAAACCTATTTTAAAAGCCAGAGGCAGAGCTCTAAGAGAGCGTTAAGGATATTCATTTGAATCGAGTTTTATTTTTTTCTGATAATAAAAAACTGATTACATTCTGGTCATCAGTGCTAAGTTCATATTATCAGACTGATACAGTTTCAGACCTTGCCTCAGATTTTACTGCCGATGTCGCCATTGTTGATGCTGATAAAATTATTGAAAATCAAAACTTGCTGACTATTTTTAACAGACAGACGACTCGTTTTCTTATTATCGGCACTGACTGGTCAGAAGAGAATCAAATAAAGGCCATAGCAAGCGGTGCTGCAGGCTATTGCAATAAAACTGAACCCTCCAATCTGTTGCTTCAGGCTATTGAAAGGATACTGAAAGGCGATATATGGATTCAGCGCCATTTGGTATCGCAAGTGATAGGTGCACTTGTAAAAATGAAATATGCTAAAGCTGAAACCGAAGCAGATCAGGTATCAAGGCAGGCTGAGTCATCCAAATTATTATTAACCCTTTCCAGCCGTGAGCGGGACGTTGCAAAAATGATTTGTTCAGGTGAAAGCAATAAGGCAATAGCCTCATCACTTTTCATTTCAGAACGAACTGTCAAAGCCCATTTAACTTCAATATTTAAGAAGCTAAGTATTCCTGACCGTTTACATTTAGCTCTGTTTATTAAAGAATTTGGCTAATTAATTTTACTTGGGCACATAGGAGTCCTTGTTCAGCACTCCTCCTCTAGCATTCCATTTTTCTTTCTCAATAATTTTCCAGTTTTTCAACACAACTGCCAAGATAACTGTTAAGCAGCACACATTTTAATAAAAAACAGACACTTATAGTACCAAAGTACAATACCCGCATACCCAGTCATCCTCTAATATTCTAAGTTATCAGAGGCAGAAAGCAGAGCCTCGCTAAAACTGCATGAATTTTATTGAGGAAAACATCATGGCAATACAAGTGGGTATTATAAAAACGCTTAACGGTACAGCAACCGCAACATCACCAGATGGCTCAAAACGAGAGCTGCAAATTGGTGACCGAGTCTATGCAGATGAGATCATCATAACGGGTTCTGCCGGTGCTATCGAAATAGAATTTGCTGATGGCAATATCATGGATTTAGGACGACAGTCACAAATCCTGTTAAACAGCGAAACGATTAATCTTAATGAAGTAGAAAAGCTAGATGTTGAAGACGATGTTTTAGCATTGCAGCAAGCTTTATTGGAAGGCAAAGACCCAACTCAAATTGGCGAAGCAACAGCAGCCGGCATTTTGTCTGAAGGCAATGAAGGGGTAACAGCAGAAACTATTGACTATCTTGCACCTGAAGCTCCTGTTACCAGTGGCTTTGAAACAGACGGACCTTTTGTAAATAATATAAATGAAAATAATTTATTTGATGAGCTCATCATATCGGATGAAGTTAATATCATAGATGACACTCCCAAAGCTGTAGATAATGCCTTCTTATTAAATGAAGATAATGCATTTACCGGTTCCTTAAGCTCCAACGATACAAAATCGGCAGATGGCGGAAACACCTGGGCTGTAGAAACTGGCCCTGCTCACGGCTCTGTCAGCATCAATGCCGACGGCACCTTTACCTATACGCCTGCCGACAACTACAATGGAAGCGACAGCTTTACCTATGCCATTACCGATGCCGACGGCGACACCTCTATTGCCGCCGTCAACTTAACCATTGACTCTGTCAACGATGTGCCTGTTGCCGTCGATGACAGCTTTACCCTAAATGAAGATACAGCGATCACCGGTACGCTTATTGCCAATGATACAGAATCGGCAGATGGCGGCAATACCTGGGTGGTGGAAACCGGCCCTGCTCACGGCTCTGTCAGCATCAATGCCGACGGTACCTTTACCTATACGCCTGCCGACAACTACAATGGAAGCGACAGCTTTACCTATGCCATTACCGATGCCGACAGCGACACCTCTATTGCCGCCGTCAACTTAACCATTGACTCTGTCAACGATGTGCCTGTTGCCGTCGATGACAGCTTTACCCTAAATGAAGATACAGCGATCACCGATACGCTTATTGCCAATGATACAGAATCAGCAGATGGCGGCAATACCTGGGCGGTGGAAACTGGCCCTGCTCACGGCTCTGTCAGCATCAATGCCGACGGCACCTTTACCTATACGCCTGCCGACAACTACAATGGAAGCGACAGCTTTACCTATGCCATTACCGATGCCGATGGCGACACCTCTATTGCCGCCGTCAACTTAACCATTGACTCTGTCAACGATGTGCCTGTTGCCGTCGATGACAGCTTTACCCTAAATGAAGATACAGCGATCACCGGTACGCTTATTGCCAATGATACAGAATCGGCAGATGGTGGCAACACCTGGGCGGTGGAAACCGGTCCAGCCCATGGCTCTGTCAGCATCAATGCCGATGGTACCTTTACCTATACGCCTGCCGACAACTACAATGGAAGCGACAGCTTTACCTATGCCATTACCGATGCCGATGGTGATGTTTCTACTGCATCAGTCAATTTACATATCACTGCATTAGGTGATGTGCTAATAGACGCCAATGAAACAAGAGTCATCAATGAAAACAGCGAAGCAACCGGCAATGTTCTTGATAATACGCAAAATGTTGATGGTTCAAGCTCTGTCATTAATTTCAGTATTGATAATCAAACGGCAAATGCAGGTGATACCATAACGATTGATAATGTGGGTTCATTAACAATTGCCGCTAATGGCATATACTCATTTTTGCCTGATTCTGGCTATACTGGTGCAGTTCCAATAGCCAGCTACACTGTTGGAGATAATACAGACTCAGCCGATACTGCAACATCTACGCTTACAATCCAAATAAACTCAGTAGATGCAATGGATGATGGCTACGAATCGACGGCGCAGGGGGAGTTTTCTGTAGCGGCTTTTACTGCCGGCCAAGAACAGTCAGCTCCCGATGTAGCATCACTTAATGATGGAGGCTATGTTGTCGCGTGGTCAGAGGTCAGCGGTAATTCATATAGAGGAGCAGATACTAACGATATAAACAATGATGGCGATTTAGATGATGCGGGTGAAATATTATGGAACAGCAAAGTAAACCATGATATTTTCTTGCAGCGCTATGATGCAAATGGAGACACTGTCGGCGATGCCATTCGCGTAAACACCTTTGTAACAAATACCTCGCTAGAGGGTGGCAGAGATCAGCATGACGTTAATGTTATCGGCTTAGAAAATGGCAATTATTTAGTCACCTGGATGTCAGATGACCATAATATCGAATTTGACAGATATGATAATGGCTCAAGCTATCTCGAAGCACAGATTTATGATGATAGCGGTGCTCCCGTCTCTGAAGAATTTACCATTGCAAGAGCCGAATATGATCCGCTTGTAGCCCTGCCAGATGGTGGCTTTATCGTCACTTGGGCTGCAGATGCCAGGCTTCATAACAGTGATGGCTACGACTATCATGGCAATGCAAATACCAATGCAAACCCGATTGACAACCCCATCATCAGTGATTTTAGCGAAGCGACCGCAGATGGTGATTATGCCGGCAAGGGCTTTGGCATTGTTGCTCAGCGCTATGATGCATCAGGAAATCCCGTTGGTGACCGTTTACTTGTCAATACGCAAATGGCTGATGATCAAATAGATTCTGATATTGCTCTATTATCTGATGGGTCAGCCATTATGACGTGGCAATCGGCCAATCAGGATGGTGATGGCTTTGGCATATACTCTCAAAAGCTCCAGCTAACAGCAAATGGTTTAGAAAAAGTTGGTTCAGAAACCGCAATCAACAGCACAATTGCAGGTGACCAGACAAACCCGGAAGTCACAGCACTATCCAACGGTACGGCCGTCATAACATGGGAATCTACCGCTGCAGGCCAAGGCCTAGCTATGCAGATAATTGCTCCTAATGGCTCTTTGATTGGCAATGAAATTGCTTTGAGTGCAACGGGTTCAAACCCTGTTGTTACAGAAACAGACAGCGGCTTTGTCGCTGTTTGGCAAGATGGCGACGACATCATCTCACAGCTCTTTGATTCTACAGGGGTTGCAGTAGGCAATGCATTAACTGTAAATGAAAACACAATAGGCATTCAATCTGAACCGGCAGTGACATCTCTGGAAGATGGAGGCTATATCATCACTTACGAATCAGCTAATGGCATAGCAGGCTTTCGTTTTAATGAGGATGGCTCACCCTACTTTCAGGTTCAGGATACTTTTGCAATGGATGAAGATACCGTCTTAACAATCGATGCCTCCGACCTTGTTGCAAACGACAGTGATCCTGAAGGCCATGGCTTTGAAATCACCTCAGTACAGGATTCCGTTAACGGAACTGCAACCTTAAGTGCTGATAGCTCAACAATACTGTTCACCCCCGATACAGATTATAATGGCCCGGCAACCTTTACTTACACGGTAGAAGATACTCTGGGAGCGGTAAACACAGCCACAGTGCATCTGATGGTAAACGGCGTAAGTGAATCAGCCAGCATACTCAGTGGCGATGACATTATTTTTGCCGGCAACGGAGATGATACTTTGACCGGCGGTGCTGGTGCAGATGAGTTTGTCTGGTATAAGGCGGCCGCTCAAGGCTCTCATGATGTTGTAACAGACTTTAATGCTGCCGAGGGTGATACCTTGAACCTGGCTGATTTATTATCCGACGGCTCACATTCTATCGAAGGATTAGCAGCCAATGATTCAAGTGGCGAGCATTTGCAGCTCTCCATTAAAGACAATGGCGGGAATGTCGTTCAAACTATCGACTTAACCAGCGTGGTTACTACAGATGCCACCGCAGCAAGTATGTTAGACACATTGCTGCTGTCAGGCGGTATTGATGATGGCATTTAATTTCCAGCATTGCTGATGTCAGTAAAAATGAAGATTCCTGCTTGGTTACATTTTTTTTATAACAATACAGATAAATTATGTTGGTAAGCTATACTGATTAGTTTAGGGGGGATAAAAATTGATAATTGTCTCCCTTAGCTTGTCAGCTTAAACCTAAAAAATCAGTTACTCACAGTCATCAGTCTAGGTTAATGGCTTTACAGCATTCAAAAAACAATGGCCTGGCGCTAAGGGCAAAGCCTAGTTTTTTTACTGCCTAGATATTGGGAATACAGGTTTTTACAGGAGAATACCCTGCAAAGAACTGTAAAAAAAACATCCTGTGCTGTAAACCTGCGATCAACCGGTTTTCTAAGTTAATGCATCTAACCATAATTACTTTTGAGATAGATATGAAACTTAAATCTTCACTTGGTCTTGGCGGCTTAATTGCCTGCAGTCTCTTTTCGCCACTAACTTCTGCTCAGTCCTTACAGGAAGCAATACAGAAGACTATTGACGAAAACCCGAAAATCCAGTCCGCCAAATCAGAACGCTCTGCTGTTGAGCATGAAATTAGCCAGGCAAGATCCGCCTACTTCCCCACCGTGGACATTACAGCAGGAATAGGATGGGAACAGTCAACCAACCCAACTACCCGCAGCCGTGGTGACGGTACCGTTTCTTATGGCCGAGAAGAAGCATCCATTCAATTAAATCAAATGATTTTCGATGGCTTTGCGGCCTCAAGTGAAATTAACCGTCATCAGGCAAGAACAAACGCAAAAGCCTATACAGTTTTTGGCCAGGCAGAAATTACAGCCTTAAATGCGGTCGAAGCCTATATCAATGTACTTCGTCGCCAAGATTTACTTACCTTAGCTAAAGAAAACCTATTAGTGCATCAAAAAACAAATGACCAGATTCAACTGCGTAGCCGGCGAGGCGTTGGAAAACGTGCAGATGCAGACCAATCAAGCGGTCGTTTGGCACTTGCTAAAAAGAATGCCTTATCTGAATCAGGTAATCTTAAAGATGCTGAAACTGCCTTTTTAAGAATTATTGGGGAATTTCCTAAAGACCTGCAGCCCATTTTAGAACCTGTTACAGCATTCCCTATAAATTTAGATGCCGCCGTTGAGCAAGCCGTTAGCAATCATCCCATCTTAAAATCTGCCAATGCCGATATAGACTCCGCTTTTGCTCAGCACGAGACAGCAAAAGCGGCCTACATGCCTCGCCTGGATGTACAGGTCAGCGCTTCCCACAATGTTGATATGGATGGCATAAAAGGTAAAAATGAAGATGCCCTTGCCATGCTGCGCCTTAGGTACAATCTGTTTAATGGCGGCAAAGATGTTGCTCGCCGTAAAGAAACGGCAGAACGGATAAACCAGGCCAAAAATATCAGAGACAATACCTACAGACAAGTTGTTGAAAGCATGCGTTTATCATGGGTGGCACATCAGACTATTAAAGAGCAAATGAAATTCTTTAGGGCTCATAAAGATTCCAGCATCAGAAGCTATGCAGCTTATCAGAAACAATTTAACATTGGCCAGCGCACACTATTGGATTTACTGGATTCAGCAAATGAAATGTTCGTTTCTAAAAGTGCATACACCAATGCAAAATATGATGAGATTTTTGCCCAGTACCGTATCTTGACTAGCAAAGGGGCTTTGAATAGTTTTTTAGGTGTAAAGCTGCCAAAAGAAGTTAAGACTATAGAAAAAGATAGCTAATCACAACGTAACTATTCAGCAACTTTTTCTAATTATTTTCATCCTTTTTATGCTCCTCATCATTGCCTGGTGGGGATAGGAAAAGTGAAATTTATATATTAAGCTGGCTATTCGCCATAATTTAATATAGCCACTATGTCTTGTCGTGGGAATTATCCAGCCCAATGGGTACAACGTTCTGTATTGATGCGTTAGAGAAAGCGCTTGATATGAGTACCTCGGAGATTTTCAATACAGATCAAGGCACTCAATATACCAGCATTTCATTCACAAAAGTCATTCACAAAAGTCTTGTTGGATAAGGAGATTAAGACTAACATGGATGGGCATGGCCATGCTTTGGATAATATTTTTGTTGAACGTTTATGGCGAACCGTAAAACATGAGAATACTTATATGAATATGATGAATATGACTACCAGACTGCGCCTCAATTACGACCCAGCTTAAAACGTTATTTCGAGTTTTATAATCAAGAGCGCCTGCATCAAAGTCTGGATTATCAGACACCTAGTGAAGTTCATTTTTTATGAGAATGTTAGATATTTCTCCTTATTATTTTGTGACAATAGGAGCCACTTTAAACAACCACCGGCCAGTAACAAATAACCAACGGAGATAGAATGGCAAAGAAGAAAGAAGCACAAGAAGAATCACTGGAAAAGCAACTTTGGAAGTCGGCTGATAAGCTCAGAAAAATATCGATGCCGCCGAATACAAGCATGTTGTCTTGGGATTGATTTTTCTTAAATACATTTCTGATGCCTTTGAGGAGCTATACGCCACATTAAAAGCGGGAGACGGCGAATATGCCGGCGATGATCCCGAAGACAAGGACGAATACAAAGCCGAGAATGTCTTTTTTGTGCCGCAAGATGCCCGCTGGACGCATCTGCAAGCCCATGCCAAACAACCGACGATTGGCAAAACGGTTGATGAGGCAATGGATGCGATTGAAAAGGAAAACACCTCATTAAAGGGTGTGCTTCCTAAAGTCTATGCCAGACAAAATCTTGACCCTACCAGTTTGGGCGAACTCATCGACCTGATTAGCAATATTGCATTAGGTGATGCCAAGTCCCGCAGTGCTGATGTGTTGGGGCATGTGTTTGAATATTTCCTCGGTGAATTTGCACTGGCGGAAGGCAAAAAAGGCGGACAGTTCTACACCCCCAGAAGCGTGGTTGAATTACAGATTGAAATGCTCGAACCCTACAAAGGGCGAGTGCTTGACCCTTGCTGTGGTTCGGGCGGCATGTTTGTACAATCAGAAAAATTTGTACTGGAGCATCAGGGCAGAATCAACGATATTTCTATCTACGGACAAGAGAGCAACCAGACCACTTGGCGACTGGCGAAAATGAATCTTGCCATTCGGGGCATTGACAGCTCACAGGTGAAATGGAATAACGAAGGCTCGTTTTTAAACGATGCCCACAAAGACCTCAAAGCCGATTATATTATTGCCAACCCACCCTTTAATGTCAGCGACTGGAGCGGTGATCTACTGTGTAAAGACGGATGCTGGCAATACGGCACACCACCCACGGGCAATGCCAACTACGCATGGATACAGCACCTTGCCCCCAGCGGACAAGCAGGCTTTGTACTGGCAAAAGGGGCGTTGACCTTCAAAACATCGGGCGAAGGAGAGGTCAGAAAAGCCCTAGTCGAAGCAGGTTTGATTGATTGCATTGTCAACCTGCCTGCCAAGCTGTTTCTCAACACCCAAATTCCCGCATCATTGTGGTTTATCCGTAGGGGCGAAAGGCCGTTCGCCCTTACAGAGAATAAAATCCTGTTTATTGATTCCCGCAACATGGGGCATTTAATCAATCGCCTCACCCGTGAATTATCCAAAGAGGATATACAAACGATTGCCGATACTTACCACAACTGGCGAAATCCAGAAGGCGATTACGAAGATATAAAAGGCTTTTGCAATGCCGCCCCCATCGAGCGCGTCAAGAACTGGACCCCAGGGCGCTATGTCGGACTGGCAGAAGAAGAGGACGATTTTGATTTTACCGAACGCTTTAATAGCCTGAAAGCCGAGTTTGAAGAGCAGTTAAAAGAAGAAGCCGAATTGAATCAGCGGATATTGACGAATCTGGCGAAGGTGAATATTGATGGATAATAAACGAATGATTGCGACACTGTCGCAACTATTGAGATCGGAGCTTGGGAGTGAGTGAACTTATCCACAATAGCGAATACAAGACGCTGATTTTCTGGCTAAAATCTCAGATTCAATCCGCCCAAATTAAGGCGGCGGTTTCAGTCAATCGAGAGTTATTACAGCTTTACTGGTTTATTGCCGAGCAAATCGTACAAAAACAACAAACGGCTCGTTGGGGTGATGGCTTGGTGAAACAAGTCAGCCGAGATTTGCAGAAAGAATTCCCTGAAATGAAAGGATTTTCGGTAAGAAATCTTGAATTGATGCGGAAGTGGTATCGCTACTGGACACAAACCGACGAAATAACGAAACAAGTTGTTTCGCAATTAGCGCAAGCACCCATTTTTCAAATCCCGTGGGGGTAAAATCTACTGATTGTCAGCAAAGCCTGATCAACCTAAATAAATCAGTTGAACGCTTAGTTTAACTGTAACTTGTTAAATAAACTGTTTAATCCGGTTTTTTACTATTCACCAAATGGGTGAGTGTATTTCGCTTCACGGTTTTGTGAAAAATCTGGACAAAACTACTGCAGAATAGCTCTCGATAAGGACTACGGCCATTTTCTTCGAGCTATTCTTTGCCTTTTTTGCCCAGATTTCCCACAAAATCCGTGCTCAACTGATTTATTTAGGATCAAGCGACGAAGCCTTGTTTTATGTGCAAAAAACCATTGAAAACAGCTGGTCAAGAGCCGTTTTAACCCATCAAATTGAATTGGACTTGTATCAACGCCAAGGCAAAACACTGAGTAATTTTGAGTATCACCTGCCAACGTCGCAATCCGACCTTGCCAAGCAAACCCTCAAAGACCCATATTGCTTTGATTTTTTGACCCTCAGCGAAAAATGCAATGAAAAGAATTAGAAAACGCATTAACCGAAAATATCAGCCAATTTCTGCTGGAACTGGGCGCAGGCTTTGCCTTTGTGGGTAAACAATACAAGCTACCAGTAAGCGACAAGGGTTTTTATATCGACCTGTTGTTTTACCATATCAAGTTACGCAGCTATGTGGTGATAGAGCTTAAAACCACCGAGTTTAAACCTGAGTATGTCGGCAAAATCAATTTTTATATCTCCGCCGTAGATGACATATTGGCAAGCGAGCAAGACAACGCCACCATTGGTCTATTGATTTGCAAATCGAAAGATAAAACCATTGTGGAATATGCCTTAAAAGAGATGCAACAGGCAATGGGTATCAGTGAATACCAATAAAACGCATTTTGTTATTTTTGATTTTTGCCAAAACTTTGAGTTTTTTGGTGAAAACCCAGATGGCATGGAAGGCCGAGTCACTAAAAGTTTAACCCAGCAAATCTTTGAAGCCAAATTAGAGCTGGCTGTCACTATTCGAGAAGAATACAGCAGCAGTGATGAACAGCGTGCGTTTGCAGATGCGACTATTGATGAATTAAATCAGGCGGTGGCAGGGCTGGATAGAGATCGTTTTGTGGTGAAAGCACGTTTAAGAACGATGGTTGAATTTAGCAACAAAGCGCGTTGGGCTAATTTAACGAAAGGCGATCAGCTGGATATTAATACCCATTTATCGGCATTGGTTTTGCCTGATGAAGCGGATGATGAATTTGCCAGACGGTTTGATATTTTGATTCTGCGTTTTCAATTGGCTTTATTAACAGGGGCGCAAAGCACAGAAGGCTTTGTCCTCAAAATAAACGGGCTTGCCAATGATTTGCTTAAAAAGCTGAATATTCCTGAGGTTAAAGCGCAAGAAAAGTTATTGCGCGAGGCACAGTCCGAATCATTTTGGCAGGCAATGAAGGTGAATCATCTTGAAGAGGTACGGGGCGCATTACGCGATTTGATGAAGTATATTGATAAAGAAAGTCAGGTCAATGTAGTCACCACTTTTGAAGATACGCTTGATCATGAGGGTATTAAAGAGCAGGATCTTATCCCCGAATATCAAAAATTACAAAGCTATAAAGACCGTGTGGAATCGTATGTGCGACAACATAGCGATCACCTTGTTATTCAGAAGCTAAAAACCAATAAGCCGATTACCGAAACCGAATTGCAGGCATTGGAAAATATTTTATTTGATGGTGAAACCGTCGGCTCAAAACAAGATTATATTGAGACTTATGGCGAAAAGCCGTTAGGGGAATTTGTACGTAGTATTATTGGTTTAGAGGCGAATGCGGCGCAAGCGGTGTTTGCTGATTTTATTCAGCTGGGTGATTTACGCGCCGATCAGATGACCTTTATCAATACCATTATTCGTTTTCTCACCACCAATGGCAGGATTGATAAAGCCATGCTGTTTGAACCGCCTTTTACTAATATTCATGACCAAGGTTTGTTAGGCGTTTTTAAAGAAGCCAATGCGACTAAAGTAATCAATTTAATTGAGCGGATTAACCGTAATGCATTGCCTGTGGATGAGCGATTGGTTGGCTGATATCTATTAATAAGTTACCGTTAAACTAAGCGTTCAACTGATTTATTTGAACCATACTTTTAGGGGGGGCAAATTGCTGGAGTGCTTTTACTGTTTAGGACGATAGCAATCACTTGTTGAAACGGTAGATTATGATTCTTTCGAAGTCCTGTTTGCACGTGTAAAGCTCATTTTTATCCATAAAACAGTTGAAATAAAGAAGTATGATGTTAAAATGCCGTCAGCTTTGGTTCCCCTGTAAAGGGGAAGTAATTCAGGGAACAAGGTATAGATTTATTAACTGTCTATCAGGTTAAAGATCAAAGCCTTGGCTGACCCGCAACTGTATACGATGAGTATTCATCCGCTTATGCCACTGGAAAAATCCGGGAAGGCTGGATGCATATGTTGATCCGTGAGCCAGGATACCTGCCTAAGCCAGTATCACCTTTCCATAAATCGGGATTAGTTTATGGCGACGGAAAACCGTTTTCTGTGATGCGATTAACCGTGTCGCATCCTTGCCTGAAAAGCATGAGGGCAGAGTTTACTCTGTCGCCTTATTGTCTTCTTATAATGCAATCGACACACGTTCTGTCGATTTGGATTACATTGTCTTTTTAAAGATCTCCTGTCGACGTTTATTTTTTAAAACGTGGAGTTTTTATGTTTACTCTTACCAGATGGCCACTGTCTGCCATTTTGCTGACTACAGTTTTTTCTAGCTCGCTTTTAGCCTTTGAGTTACCCCCCGAACAATTAAAAGATATAGTGGTTACTGCGCATTTAACCGCAACGCCAGAAAGACATATTGGCAGTGCAGTAACTGTGATTACTTCTAAAGATATTGAACAGCAGCAAGTAACTTATGTTTCTGACATTCTTCGTACTATTCCGGGCCTTGCCGTTAACCAGTCGGGAGGCGGTTTCGGTACCCTTACACAGGTCCGTATTCGTGGGGCTGAAGGGAATCACACTTTAGTTCGACTTAATGGTATTGAGCTAAATGATCCGAGTGGTGGTTCTGAATTTAATTTTGGTAATTTACTGGCCGAAAATGTTGAGCGTATTGAGGTTATTAGAGGCGCTCAGAGCGCATTGTATGGAAGTGATGCCATTGGCGGTGTTATTAACATCATTACTAAGCGGGGCAATCAAGGCATTCAGCTTAGTGCCCAGGTTGAGGGAGGCTCGTTTTCTACCTATAAAGCAAGTGGCGGCATTAGTGGCGGCTGGGAAGATAAGATTGATTTTTCTGTCAATGCTTCACAATTTGAATCTGAAGGCATTTCAATTGCTGAAAGTGGCAATGAAAAAGATGATAATCGTAATTTAACGCTGGATGGCAACGTCAATTTCCGTATATTAGAAAATTGGAAAATAGGGGTAACTGGAAAACTGGTTCGTTCAAACACAGAAACGGATGGTTTTCAGGGAGGAATAGGAGCAATAGATGCTGATAATGAAACAGAAACACATCAAAAGTTTGGTCGCGTTTTCTCAAAACTGGCATTGTTTGATGAGGTTGAATGGTTAAATTGGAACCATATGATTAGTGCTAACTATTCTGATAACAAAAGAGATAATGTCAGAAATAAAGAGTTAGGCAGCGAGTTTGATGGCCGAAACAGTAAATATGCTTATCAGACAGACTTATATATTGATACAGCTAGTTTTGCTCAGTCTAACCATACCTTTACTTTTTTAGTTGAGCATGAAAAGGATGCGGTCAAAGTTAAAAGTTCATTTAGTGATGTAGATAAAAGTATTCAGACAACCAGTTATGTCGGTGAATATAAGCTGGGGCTGTTTGATAGGCTATTTCTTTCCGGCGGCATTAGGTACGATGACAATGATGATTTATTTAAAAACGCCACCACCTACCGTGCAACGCTGTCTTATCTTCATAAAGAAACTGATACAAGGCTCCATGCCAGTTATGGAACAGGCGTAAAGAATCCTACATTATTTGAACTGTATGGGTTTTCGGAAAATTATGAGGGCAATCCTAGTCTGCAGTCAGAAGAAAGCCAAAGCTTTGATGCAGGAATCGAGCAGCGGTTTTTAAATGGCCGGTTTTCACTGGATACCACTTACTATAATAACCGAATTGATAATTTAATTATTGGGTCGGGACAGCGGTCAATCAACCAGGATGGTCGAACACATATATCCGGTATTGAGATCGAGGTGCGAGCAAATATCATCGATAATTTAGATTTTACAGGAAGTTATACCTGGAACTCCAATAAAGATGCTGAGGGCGTAAGTTTAGTGCGCCGTGCAAAACATATTGCCAGTGCAAACCTTAATTATGGTTTTAAAGTCTTTGGAAACAAGGGTAACTTGAATGTTGGTGTTAAATATAACGGTAAGCAAACAGATTTTTCGTTCGACCAGTCTTTTAATCGTTCGATTGTTAAATTGGATGACTATACTTTGCTTAATGTTGCAGCATCCTATGAAATATATGATCAGATAGAGTTATTTGTCAGAGTTGAAAACCTTCTGGATGAGCATTATCAAGAGGTTTACTCTTATCGGGCACCGGGTATTGCTGGGTATGGGGGTATTCGTATGGCATTGGGACCCTTTCTAAAATAGTGGCTGAGAAGATGTTTTTATTTGCGTTGTATCCAGCTTAAATCTCCTTGCATCATTTTAAAGTGATAAAAAGTCGTAGTATTTATAAAGTGGTGGCGGCGGGACTGATAAGCCTGCTGTCACACGCCATACATGCAAAACCGCAAAGGATTGTCTCTATTAATTTGTGTACCGATCAGTTGGCGATGTTAATTGCCGATCGAAATAATATTAAGTCGGTAAGCTACTTAGCGACACAGAAAAATAGTTCGGTAATGTATAGGGAGGCTGCCGGTATCAAACAGAATTATGGAAAGGCAGAGGATATATTGTTAATGCAACCCGATTTGATTTTAGCGGGAACTTACACGTCTCGCCCTGCTGTTTTTCTACTGCGCCGGCTGGGGTTCAATATTGTTGAAATTCCCATTGCAAAAACGCTTGATGACATTCGCCATAATATAATGATTGTGGCACGGGCAGTAGGCGAAATACAAAGGGGTGAGCGATTAATATCATCTTTTAACCAGCGATTGTCAAAAGTTATGAGCGCTCAGGCTGAACAGCGTCCGGTTGCTGTGTTTTATCGAGAGAATGGCTATACTACCGGTGGCAATACCTTGGCAAACACAATTCTTGAAACGGCAGGTTTTAGCAACCTTGCCACCCAGCTTGGCATTTTAGGCGGCGGTCACTTATCGCTAGAAACCCTGATTGCCAAGGATCCTGACATCATTATAAGCGGCAAACGACGGAGTAAAGAGGGATCTGTTGCCATGGCAGCATTTCAGCACCCTGCATTTAAAAAATTCAAGTCAAAAAAACAGACTATTAAGATATCAGACCCTCTCTGGGTTTGTGGAACTCCTTTTGTTTTGGACGCTGTTGAGAATTTAGCTGCGGTTCGTTACCAAATGACAAGCTATAAATGAAAAAACACCTAGCAGCCAATGGCAAAACAGAACAGCGATTATTTACTTTGTTACTGTTACTGCTTTTGATCACCTTTTTTGTGTCATTATTCGTTGGAACTTCACATATTGATTTTGACGAACTCATTGCCGTTATTTTGGGTGAAGGTAAGCCATCAGTTCAATTAATCTTTTATGAAATCCGCTTGCCCAGAGCTATATTAGGGCTGATGATTGGCATTACACTTGGTTTGGGAGGTGCCGCTTTACAAGGCTTTCTGCGCAACCCATTGGCTGAACCTGGATTGATTGGCGTATCATCAGCTGCTTCGCTAGGCGCAGTTATTACTATCTATACAGGACTCTCTGGATTATTTGCACTTGCCTTGCCGCTCGGGGGCATAGCGGGTGCTTTAGCAGCTGTTTTGCTAATTCAATTACTCGCGGGACGAAATAGCAGCACCCTGCGACTTATTCTCGCAGGAATTGCAGTGAGCAGTTTTGCCTCAGCATTAACATCACTTGCATTAAACCTAAGCCCCAACCCTTTTGTGGCACTAGAAATTATGTTTTGGCTAATGGGTTCTATTGCAAACCGCAGCTTTGAACATGTTTTCCTATCCGCCCCATTCATGGTGATAGGCTGGGGACTGTTATTAATGCAGGCCAAAGCGCTAGATGCTTTAACTTTAGGGGAAGAGGCCACGCAAAGCCTAGGGTTTAATATTAACCAAGTCAGCAGGCTGATTATTATTGGCATAGCGATATCTGTTGGGGCTGCGACAGCTGTTTCAGGGGCGATAGGTTTTATTGGACTGGTTGTACCTCATCTTCTGCGTCGGTGGGTCGGACATAAGCCGAGCACTTTGCTGTTGGCCAGTGGTTTGGGGGGCGCATGTTTAACGTTGATGGCAGATAGTGCGGTACGTCTTTTATCAACTGGAACAGAGCTTAAGTTAGGGGTATTAACGGCATTAATCGGTGCGCCTTTCTTTTTAATGCTGATTATGAAAACACAAAAGGATTTGCCATGAAATTACTCGAAGCCACAGGCTTATCCATTAACTTTGCAGGCCGGACTATTTTGGATGATGTTGGCTTTGGTATAGATAAGGGCGAATTTATAGGGTTGATTGGTCCTAACGGTTCAGGAAAAACAACATTATTAAGAGCGTTGTCAGGGCTGCTGTCTAATCAAAAAAACAATATCAAGTTTCTTGGTCTTTCCCTGTCTGATTATGATCCTAAACAGCTTGCCCAAAAACTTGCCTATTTGCCTCAGGGCAATGAGAGCCATTGGTCTTTAACTGTGGAGAACTTAGCTATGCTGGGACGTTTGCCACACCGAAAACCATGGCAAGGTGCTTCGAAGGCAGATCACAAAATAGTACAGCAAGTGCTTCAGGATTGTGACGTCAGCCAATTTGCTAAGCATACTATTAATACTTTATCCGGCGGGGAACGGGCACGCGTTTTTTTATCTCGTGCATTAGCCGTAGAGCCTCAGCTGCTACTAGCTGATGAACCTATTGCAGGTCTTGATCCTGGCCATCAATTAGAGGTCATGAATAAGTTTCGGCAATTATCTAAATCGGGTATGGGAATTGTGTGTGTCATTCATGACTTAACCCTTGCCGCTCGTTATTGCCATAAATTGGTCATGCTGGGTGAGCAAAAAATTATTTCACAAGGGATGCCTGAACACGTGCTTTCAAAAAAAAATCTCGCGCGCTGTTTCAATATCAGAGCGCATATTAGCAAGGTTGACGGACAGGCGCTTGTCATTCCCATTGCACTTTGTTCAACAGCTAACTTAGCTTCTAAAAAATAAAATGTCAGATTATCCTAAAATTGCAGCTGTATTAGAACAGCATTTAAACCAGTCAACCAGTAGTTTCAGCATTGGCTCATTTGGTGCTATTGCAGAATTTCACCATATCTCAGATGAACCTGTTATCACAGATAAAACAAATGATCTGACAATGATGACCAAGCGGGGTGGTATTCGGTTTGAAATTACGGAAAATACCCGTCCTATTGCGTATGAGGCATTAAGTAAAAATCAGCATCGCTGGCAGCAGGGAGTTGCATTCTGTTTGCCAAAAACAGAAGCAGGCATGAATCGGCGAAAGGGGTTAACTGAGCTTGGCGCTGATAAAGAGGCAATAGACAGTACCCAGTCAGATTCAATTATATTTGATATGGGTATTGATGCCTATAATATTGATTTTTGCATTAGAACAAGGGATAAAGTACTAATTGAGCTGCTTCGTCAGTTTGAAGGCCAGCCCTATGATAAATTAAGCGACCAGGTTAAAGCCGAAATTATCAGTGCCAGTCCTTGCCGGGTAGTTATATCAAAACTTGGGCGAATAGAGGTATACCAAGCGATAGGTAAAGAAAAAACACCTCAGGGACCGCATACACACCTATTGCCAAAACTTTTCTCAAAAAAAATCACACATTCAGCTAACATTCCTATCCCTGAAGGTCTAGTGCCATGTTTAATGCTGCACCCCGGCAACCCATTGCTAGATAATTCTGGAAAGAACATACCTTTTGACCTCTCTTTATTCAACCAATTTCAAGAGCTTTTGACGCGCTGGGGGTTAAGCGAGTGTAACGAGGTAAAAAAAGCATTATTTGATGCGGTTTTATCTGGTTCCGATGTATCCGGGTTCTCTAAACCAATATCACGGGAAGCTCGAGCCACATTGCGTGTCACGCTCAGACAGATGTGCCAGCAGGAGCAATTTAAATTATATGTTGATAAGTGGAGTGAGTATTTTGAACGTTTAAGTTTATCTTAGGCCTAGATTAATCACACCTACCACAAAAAACCGTTATTCTTGAAGTCTCTTATGAGGGGGGGGCAATTACATGTCCTGTAGTCAGGGGATATTTGATGTTTAGGAAAAAAACAATAACTGTCATTTCAGGTAGTGGAGGCGATAAAAAATTTTTATGTGGTTAAAGCCCCAGGCATAAAAAACTCACTGACCAGCATTTTTTGCTTTTGGATGGCATAGACGGTTCTTCTGCCCCACACATGTTGTCCAATATTGACTTTTTCAATCAATTCTTCTCTCCATAGTGAGTGCTGAACATTGGTTATATTGAGATCTAAGCGCTCCAGTTTTGGATAAGAAAAAATAACTTCCCCTAAGGGACGAGTTCCTAGATGAGATAGATTGCGTTTAGCTACTTTTATGGTGTGTTCTGGGAGAATGGTTCTGGCAAGGATTAACGGTCTGCCGTTGGCATGCAGCAATACTTCACGGACAAGATTGTATTGCTGGTGTGGCAGGCCCAGTAAATTGCATTCGCCGAGAAATGCTGGTTTCCAGCGGTGGAACAGTATTTCGACAGCAAATGAGCTACCGTAAACTTTTCGAAGGCGGCGGGTGAGAGAGCCTTTTTCATAAATCCATGAATGTACATCGGGTGGAAGCGCCTGCTTTAAGCCCGGGTGTTTTTTTTTCCAATGAGGTTCCCGGGTGAATAAGAAACTGTTTTTGTGCACGTGGGGCTATACCTCGGAGTAGAGAGTTGTCTGGCCTAGCCAGCGATCTATTATGGGCTGAACAGCATTGGGGTATTGTTTGCAAATGATGCTGGCAGCTTGCTGCACCTGTTCCAGCAACGCAGTATCTCTTTCTAGATTGGCAATTTTTAATTGCATAAGTCCTGTCTGGCGTGTTCCCATCACATCGCCTGGGCCGCGTAATTCTAGATCCTTTTCGGCAATGACAAAACCGTCGCTGCTTTCGCGCAATATGCTTAACCTATGCTTCCCCATATTTGATAAAGGGTTCTGGTACATTAACAGGCAATAGCTTTCCTGTTGGCCTCTGCCGACTCTGCCACGCAATTGATGTAGCTGAGAAAGACCTAGCCGTTCGGGGTTTTCAATTATCATCAGACTGGCATTAGGCACATCAACGCCGACTTCAATAACCGTGGTTGCAACTAGCAGGTCATAATCATGGTTCTTAAACCCTTGCATAATGCTGTCTTTTTCGCTGGCTTTCATTCTGCCATGAACTAACGCTACACGGACATTGGGCAATGCCTGGGTTAAATATTCGGCAGTTTTTTCAGCCGCTTCACATTGCAGGACTTCTGATTCTTCGATTAAGGTACAAACCCAGTAGGTTTGGTTTTTTTCTGCAGTCCAATTGCTGATTTTTTCAATAATCTGTTCACGTCTTTCGGCTGGAATAACGCGAGTAAGAACGGGCTTCCTGCCAGGTGGCAATTCATCAATAATGGAAATGTCCAGGTCTGAATATTGCAGCATAGCCAATGTTCTGGGAATGGGGGTTGCCGTCATCACCAGCTGATGGGGGCGGCTAGAGTCGGTTTGTCCTTTTTTTCTTAAGGCTAGGCGCTGATGTACTCCAAAACGATGCTGTTCATCAATGATAATAAGCCCTAGCTGGTGGAAGTTGACACTTTCTTGAAACAAAGCGTGAGTCCCAATAATAATGTGGGCAGTGCCATCCTCTATTTCTGTCAATGTCTGCTTTCGAGCTTTGCCTTTAAGCTGACCTGTTAAATATGCGATATGGGCATTATCATTTTTGAACCACTGCCTAAAATTGAGGTTATGCTGTTCTGCCAGCAATTCAGTGGGCGCCATGATGGCAACTTGGTATTTGCTGGATAAAGCAAGTAGGGCTGCGTAGGCTGCCACTATGGTTTTTCCTGACCCTACATCGCCCTGAACCAGTCTAAGCATGGGGTGATTTGATTGGCAGTCAGCAACAATTTCTTCAATAACACGATTTTGAGCACTGGTCAGCTGAAAAGGGAGGGCGCATAAAAATTGTTTGGATTGTGCTTTTGAGGCTTTTAAAACAGGAGCCTGCCATTTTTTAACAGCCTGTTTATTTGTCAATAAAATGAGGTGATGCGCTAACAGTTCTTCAAAGGCTAGTCGCTTCAATGCGGGTAGATTGCCTTGCTGCAGCTGTTCCGCTGTTATTTGCTGCTGTGGCTGATGCAAGGTTTGCAGGGCTTCGCTTAAAGAAGGGTAGCGGTATTGTTGTAAAATTTCCTGAGGCAGCCAATCAGTAAGCAGCTGTGTGTCTTGCAGATAAAGTGACATAGCCTGCTTAACAGCCTTTCTAAGTGTACCTTGATATAGGCCTTCAGTTAACGGATAGATTGGTGTTAAGCAGGTTTCTGTAATATTGTCGGTATCTGATATAACTTTATATTCAGGGTGGATAATCTCCAAACCTTGATAGCCATAACGAATTTCGCCAAAGCAGCTGACTAAAGCGCCGGTTTTTAGGTCTAAGCTCTGTTTAGCACTAAAATGAAAAAACCTTAACGTTATAGTACCTGTCTGGTCACTGATTCTGCTGGTCAGGCTATGTCTGCCTCGCATTAGAACTTCTGTGTGTTCGACTGTACCGCAGAATAAAACAGCCATGCCCGGAGACAGGCTGCCTATGGGATATATTTTTGTGCGGTCCTGATAGCGATGGGGGAGATGGAAAAGCAGGTCTCGAATGGTGCGGATTCCGAGCTTTTCCAAACGAATGGCAGATTGGGAGCCAATGCCCGATAATGAAGAAACGGGCTGAGCCAGTGTTTCCATGTCGCTAGCTTGTGTATTCTTCTCTGATCACCATGATGGCATCCATTTCTACAGCAACACCTTTTGGCAATGCGGCGACACCTACGACTGCACGGGCAGGGTAGGGCGTAGCGAAATATTCACTCATAATTTCATTAACGATGGGGAAGTCGGACAGGTCTGTTAAAAAAACGTTGAGTTTTACGATATCAAAAAAATTGCCGCCAGCCGCTTCTGCAACTGCTGTAAGGTTGTCAAAAACCTGTCTGATGTGATCTGAAATATCACCTTCGGCAATTTCCATAGTTTCAGGAACTAAAGGGATTTGACCTGAAAGGTATACCGTGTCGTTAACTTTTACTGCCTGAGAATACGTGCCAATCGCTTGAGGCGCGTGATTGGTTTCAATAATTGTTTTCGTCATTTTAATGGAACCTGGTTTTAGATAATGGGTTTGATGCGAAGCATATTGAGCGTCTGTCCTAAGTTTTAACGCGAGTAATTTTTAGCACAATAAATAGCTTTTTAAGCTTGCGGATTATAGTGGCAAGATGTACCCGGTCTTTGACCGATACAGTAATTAAGTCAATGGATACTTTATCATCCTGATCAGCCATAGAGACACTTTCTATGTTGGCATCTAAACTGGAAATGGTCGAGGCAATGGTTGCCAGTGTTCCGCGCTGATTAAGCAGTTCTATTCTGAGTTCAGCGGAGAATTCTCCAGAGACTTCCTGGCTCCATTCAACATCTATCCAGCTAGTCTGCTTTTTTCTGACTTCAGAGCTATTGTGGCATTGGTGATGATGAATGACAATGCCTTTTCCAGGATTAAAGAAACCAATAATAGAGTCCCCAGGAATGGGTTTGCAGCAATTTGCCAGGGTGATGACCATGCCTTCAGTTCCCTTAATAATTAAAGGTGCATGTTCCGTCGAGGTGTCTTCCAGTTTGACTGCCGCATGAATATCTTGCTGAGAAAGTCTTTTGGCAATCAGCAGGGGCATTTTGTTGCCCAGGCCTATTTCTTCCAGCAATTCATCCATAGCCTGCATCTTCATGACATCTAATAGCTGAACAATGCGGGATTCATCTATATTGTCCAATTTAAGGCTGAGGCTTTTAAGTTCTTTTTCAAGCAGGCGTCGGCCTAAATTGATTGCATCCTGCTGTTTAAAGTTTTTCAGGTAATTTCTAATGCTGCTGCGTGCTTTGGCAGTAATTATGTGGTTAAGCCAAAGAGGGTTGGGCCTTGCCCAGGGGGCAGTGATCACCTCAACCGTCATGCCGTTTTCAAGCTGAGTTTGCAGAGGGATCAGTTTGCTGTCAATTCTGGCAGATACACAGGCGTTGCCGATATCAGTATGTACTGCATAGGCAAAATCTACAATGGTTGCCCCTCTGGGCATCTTGATAATGGTGCCTTGCGGTGTGAAAACAAATACTTCTTGAGGAAATAAATCGACTTTTAAGTTGTCAATAAATTCCAGTGAGTCACCTGCTGTTTTCTGTATTTCAAGCAAATCCCTTAGCCATTCTGTTGCTCTGGCTCTGGCCGTGTCACCCGAAGTGTCTTTAGACTTATAAAGCCAGTGGGCTGCAATGCCTGATTCGGCCAGACGATGCATTTCATGCGTTCTGATTTGTATCTCAATAGGCATGCCATAAGGACTCATTAAAATGGTATGCAGAGATTGATAGCCATTTGCCTTTGGCAATGCGATATAGTCCTTAAATTTGCCGGGGATAGGTTTATACAGATTGTGCACGCAGCCTAAAATACGGTAGCAGTCGTCATCCTGATCGCAAAGAATGCGGAATGCATAAACGTCAAATACTTTGGAGAAAGAAATTTTTTGGCGTTGCATTTTTTTATAAATGCTAGCCACATTTTTTTCTCTGCCGGCTACGTCAAAAATAAGCCCTGTTTGGTTAAGTCTATTTTTAATGGAGTTTTCAATGGTGTTGACTATTTCCCGCCTGTTCCCCCGTGCCTTTTTAACGGCTTGCTTGATTGCCCGATAGCGGTGAGGGTATATAGCTTCAAGGCACAGACCTTCTAGCTGGTGCCTAATGCTATTCATGCTAAGCCGGTTAGCTAGAGGTACATAGATTTCCTGGGTTTCTTTGGCAATGCGACGTTTTTTTTCAAGTGGCATGGCGCCAAGCGTCTGCATATTATGCAGGCGATCAGCTAATTTGACGATGATGACGCGTAAGTCTTTAGCCATGGCCAGCAGCATTTTTCTGACATTTTCAGCCTGCGTTTCAGCGTGTGATTTGTTATCGAGTTTGGTTAATTTGGTTACGCCGTCAACTAGATCAGCAACTTCCTGGCTAAATTCATCCGTTATCTGTTCTTTTGTGGCAGGGGTGTCTTCAATGGCATCATGCAGGATTGCGGCAATAATGCCCCGGGTATCCATGTGCATTTCAGCAAGAGTAATTGCAACGGATAATGGGTGGCAGATGTAGGCTTCGCCACTTTTTCGAAATTGTCCGGTATGGGAGTCCGCGCCAAAACTATAGGCGCGGATAATGGACTCTACCTGCTCTTTGTCGAGATAGCCGTTAACAATTGTCTTTAACCTTCTGAGCAGTTTCTCTTCAGGGGAATCAATTTTTGGCGAAAAATTCGCATCGGCTACTTCAGGCATTATTGCTAGCTTATGTCTTCGGGAATAGCTTCAGGCCGTTCGCTGGCAAAATGCTCGCCTACATTATGCAACAGATCGATGTTATCTTCAGTTACATGACCTTCTGCTATTTCACGCAAAGCTAGGACAGTATCTTTATCTTTACCGCGAGGGATAAATTCATCTGCCCCTTTTGCCAGTTGACGTGCTCTTTTGCTGGCTAGTAAAACCAGTTTAAAACGATTTTCAACATTTTCTAAACAATCTTCAATAGTAACTCGAGCCATTATAAAAAAACCTTATTAAATTTGAATTGATCCCACTAATAAGAGCCCCTTCGAACTGAAACCATGGCTGGTTTTGTTTTTGGTTAGGACTCTAAATTATATTTGCAAATGAGTTGCTTATATAAAAGAGAACTGATTATTATATAAATAAACTGATATATAAGCAATTTGATTTGTTTATTTATGCTGAAAATTTTACGTTTAACTAGAGCTATGGTAGGATTTTATCAAAGTAAACACTAATAATAGACTGATGGGTCTTGTGCCTAATATCGAAAAATAACATGGCTGTCAATAATTCCAGACAAGAAACTAGGCGTAAGTGTGAACGCCGTTCTAAAGAAAGGCGAATCAACCCTTTTGAATTTGGCACCGATGAATGGCGTGAAATGATTCAGCAGGAGTACTTGTTATGGCCAAAGCAAGATCGTCGTATTGCAGAGCGACGAAGTACTGCTCGCAGACAGGGAAATAGGCGAACCAAGAATAATGGTGCGATGAGGATGCCCAGGAGGCCAAATAGCTTGCATGATTTACTGACCGATGAAGAAAGAGAAATGCTTAATGATTTAAGTCAGTCCGATTCCTTGGATTAAGGGGAGTAGAGAATAAGTTCGTCATCTCTAGCTGAAGAGAGATCTTGATCAAATATAGAATAAGATCTCTCTCGTCGCTGAAAGAACAGTTTAATATGCTTATTTGTTACGTTCTTCCAAAATGGCAACAGCAGGCAGTATTTTACCCTCTAAAAATTCAAGAAAAGCACCGCCACCCGTAGAAGTGTAGGATACTTTATCTTTAATTCCATATTTATCAATAGCGGCCAAAGTATCACCGCCCCCGGCAATAGAAAAAGCCGGGCTGTCAGCAATTGCTTCTGACATGGACTTGGTTCCCTCGGCAAACTGATTTATTTCAAAAACGCCAACAGGTCCATTCCAAACAATAGTACCGGCAGTTTTCAGTATTTCAGCGTATTGTTTTGATGTTTCAGGTCCTATGTCCAAAATTAAATCATCGTCTTCAACATCAGAAACACTTTTGATGGTTGCGGTTGCAGTATCTGAAAATTCTTTTGCACAGACAACATCAGTAGGGACAGGAATATCTGATCCTGATGCTTTGGCCGCATCCATTAAGCGTTTTGCTTCATCAATTAAATCTTCTTCGTAAAGTGATTTGCCAACAGAATAGCCGGCCGCCGCAATAAAGGTATTTGCGATGCCTCCACCGACAATTAATTGATCTACTTTAGTTGATAGTGACTCTAGTACAGTCAATTTAGTCGAAACTTTAGAGCCGCCAACAATGGCAACTAATGGGTGGGCTGGCTGGTTTAAGGCTTTGCCTAACGCATCAAGTTCATTAGCCAAAAGAGGCCCGGCGCAGGCAACAGGGGCAAATTTAGCTACGCTGTGGGTAGAGGCCTGAGCGCGGTGAGCAGTGCCAAAGGCATCCATCACAAAAATATCACATAGCGAGGCCATTTTTTTACCCAGCTCATCACTGTTTTTCTTTTCGCCTTTATTAAAGCGGACATTTTCGCAGAGAACAACCTCGCCAGCTTCAATTGAAATGCCATCTAGCCAGTCTTTTTCAAGGCGAACAGGTTTGCCTAGCAATTTTGATAATTGTTCTGCAACGGGCTTTAAGCTAGAGGCTTCATCAAATTCCCCTTCAGCTGGGCGACCTAGGTGGGACATCACCATAACAGCCGCACCAGCGCTAAGTGCTTTTTCAATGGTTGGGATGCTTGCCTGAATGCGAAGATCACTGGTTACTTTGCCATCTTTAACCGGCACGTTTAAATCCTGGCGGATTAAAACGCGTTTTCCGGACAAATCCAGGTCAGCCATTTTTAATATGGACATATTGATTTTTCCTCTTTTAATGTTTTAGATTATGCTTATTATAAAGGTGAAAGGTTAAAGGCGAAAGCAGGAGGGCCTGAATAAGCTCTTTCAGCCTTTAGCCTGGGAAGCTGGAAATTATTAAATCCTCGCTCCTAAGTAAACCGAATAGCAGGCTATGTAATTGTATAGTTTTACTACGTTATACCCTAATTTTAAAAGAATAAAGGTGGGTAGGTAAACGGGTGTTTCTAGCCACTTTGCTTCGGCTCTTTCCACTTAATGGAGCAGCCAATGCTGGCAATCTGTTCTTTAGGCCCATGCTTAGTTTGAGATACCTGTTTCATTGCTTCAAATAAATCCCGCTTAACATTCTCCCTAGCTGTTTCTTTTGTACTGGCATCAAGCCGGCCTCTGTATTGCAATTCAAACTGGCTATTATAGCCAAAAAAATCAGGGGTGCAGACAGCTCCGTATTGTTTAGCCACCTCTTGACTTTCATCCAGCAGATAAGGGAAATCAAAATTTAATTTTTTTGCCAGAAGCTGCATATTTTCGAAGGAGTCTTCAGGGTATTCAGTGACATCGTTAGAGGAAATGGCTACTGTTGAGATGCCTAGCGTTTTAAGTTCTGCCGCATCTCGCAGTATTCGTTGGTGTATAGCTTTGACATAAGGGCAGTGATTACAGATAAACATGACTAATAAGCCTTTTTTACCCATGCATTTTTTTAATGTCCAGTGCTGTCCGTCTGTACCGGGAAGATCAAAATCATATGCTTTTTCGCCAAAATTGCAAACGGGCGGATTTAGAGAAACCATGCTTCACCTATTATTAAATATAAAAAATTAAAATTGAGCTACATTTATAACTTATAGCATTAATTAACGAATGGGCTTCAATGTACAGTAAATTAAGGTGTTTTTGTATTTGTTTTTTGTTTGCCAGTGTCTGTTCAGCAAGCTATGCCACAGATAAGAAACAGCCGGAAAATGAATTGCAAGTGCTTATAGATGTTTCTGGCAGCATGAAACAAAATGATCCCAGAAATTTAAGAATTCCTGCGATTAAATTGCTGGTTAATTTACTGCCCAAGGGAACCAAGGCCGGTCTATGGCTGTTTGCTGAGAAAACTACAAAATTAGTTGAAATGGGAACAGTTAATAGGCAGTGGAGAAAAAAAGCCTTATCAAAAATAAAGAAGATTCATTCTAGAGGACTTTTTACCAATATTGAAGATGCGATACAACATGCGAGTAAAGAATGGCTTAAATCCACTGGGCAACAGAATAGAAGTCTCATTCTTTTAACTGATGGCATGGTTGATGTTTCAAAGGACATTATGCAAAGTGCTGAGTCACGAGCAAGGATTATGTCGGAACAGATACCATTGCTGCAGCAGGCCGGAGTAAAAGTGCAGACAATTGCTCTTTCAAACGAAGCTGATGCCGATTTACTGGATAAGCTGGCTTTTGATACCCAGGGATGGTCTGAAACGGCACAGTCTGCAGATCAGCTGCAGAAAGTTTTTTTTAGAATATTTAAACAGGCTGTTCATCAGGATTCGGTGCCTATAACAGGAAACACTTTTTCTATTGATGAGTCTATTAAAGAGTTTTCCGTTCTAATATTTAAGGAGTCTGCCGGCGCTTCCCAGTTGATTGCTCCTGATAAAAGCAATGTAACTGCTGAAACCAAGCAGAAAAATGTCTCTTGGCTGAGTGAAAAAAACTATGACTTAGTAACGATAAAAAAACCAAAAGCCGGCAACTGGAAAATACTGGCAAAAATGGACCCTGAAAATCAGGTGATGATTGTAACTGATCTAAAATTTCAGATTGATGCAATACCTAAACATATTTCATTAAATGAACCCGTTAAAGTAACTGGCTTTTTTACAGATCGGCAGCAGTTAATCAGCAGAGAGGGTTTTTTAAACCTTATTGATATTGTTGTCCAGATAGATGGAGGCGAAAAAAGGGCTATTCCAGCTGTTATTGGTAAGCAGGGACTTTTTAGTAAAACACTGGAGGGTGAGTTAAAAAAAGGCAGACACACTCTCAAAATTATAGCTGATGGAAAAACGTTTAAAAGAGAAGTTGCGAAAACGATTGATGTAAAAGAAGGTTTGGTGCTGATGGAGAAAGAGGTGGATTTGGCCGGCCGCACGGTAACGATAAAGCTGATACCTGATATATCGGTTATAGATGCCACTATGATGGCGGTAGAGGCAACTATAAGTCAGGTAGGCAGGCAGGCTGAAATGCAGGTGATGGAAAAGAAGGGTGGGCATTGGTTATTGTTTGTTAAAGCGGCAGGCCGGGGGGAAACTAAAATAATTAATTTTTCTATAATGGCTAATACTATTCAGGGAATTGTAATTTCGCCAAATGTTGCTCCAATTATTATTGATGACAGTTTGTTTGAAAAAGAGCGGGATAAGGCGCAGATAGATAAGCCTATGAATGATGATGAAAGTGGCGGCAAAAAAGTTTCTATTGAAAAAGAGAAAAAAAATCTAGATGAGGAAGAATTGGATGATGCAGAGGCAGATGACCCGGAAGAGCCAACTGATTGGATAAAGGTATCTTCGATTGTTGCAGGCGTTAATGTACTGCTAATAGCTGTTGGTTTTTTTGGGTTTAAATTTCTTAAAAAACAGTCAGCAGATAAGCAGGACAAGTTGTTGAGTAGGTTAGATTGATGATAGAGCTAGATTCAATAATGGTTGTTTTTATGGCAGAAGCGGTATTGGTTCTGTTCTTGTTAATATTTGCTTTGCTGCTGCTTTCAAGAAAGCATGCAATTGGTGCGCAAGAGGCTTCAGGGAAGGTAATTGATAAGCTGCAAGATGCAGAAAAAATAAAAGCGAAAAAGTTGAGTGAATTGGTTTCTGTCCACTGTGCTATTGAACCTGAGCTGTTAAATGATCTGCAAGTTGAGATAAAGAACAGTGAAAGGCATTTGTACCAGCAAATAATTCGAATATTTTTAAATAGAGATAAGCAGGTTCTGAAGGAAATTGATCAGCAGATTGATAGCCTTATTGAGCCTTATTGCAAATTATTGACTCATTCTTCTGGTGGCAGGGAAGATACTGATAAAGTCAGCCAGCAGGAGCAAAAAAATGATCAGTTGGCAATGGAAAATGAACGCCTGAAAGAGCAATTGACGATTGCGATGGATACCATGGATGAAATATCGGCTGAATATACTCGTGTGTTCAGTGGTACCCAAACAGAATTAGAGCTAGATAATAGCAGTAAAGAAATGTTTGCAATTTTTCAGCAGGCTGGACAGAAAATTAAAGCGGCAGAGTCGGGTGCAGGAGCGGAACAATTATGAATGCCTCAATAAATATATTGATTATTGAAATTGCATTGGTTTTATTGGTTATTGTGTGCATATTGGCATTTATAATCTGGAAACGAAAAAAAACCACGAGTAATGAACTAGAACAATTGCTGGATAATGTTGATAGCTTGCAAGATGAACGAAAACGGCAATTGGCTGAATTTTTAATTAAAGACTATGCGTTAGATGCTGATGAGGCTAGAGAGTCTGGGGAGTATATGGTTGAGGCTGAAAAGCAATTTATACAGCAGTTTGTCAAACAGCAGCTTGAGCAGGGAACTGTGTCAGATTTATATGCAAATTTGAGTGAATTGCTTGATCAATATTTGTATTTTGTGCCTAAAAATCTAGTGGCAGTCGAAAATGTAGCGGATGATCTAGAAAGTTCTGATACCCAAGATACTGCGGAAGAAGCTGAAAAGATAGAGGTGAGTCCAGATGATGCCAGCTCTGAAATTGATCAGAAAGCTGAAGGGGAAAATGTGGAAGCGGAGCCTGATTGGGGGGATGCTTTTTCTGAATCCGGAGACACAATGAATGCTGACGCAAAAGAGGGTTATGAATCAGGCAGTGAGGAAAAGTGAAGTTGCTCTGCAAGTGACTTTTTGAGGTGCTAAAGTGAGTTGAGAGCAGGGGTGGCGGAAAATGCCCCCCCCCACTCTATTCTGATTTAAATTAAAGTGCAGGTGTCACTTGGGCTGGTCTTTTTCTCATTCCGAGAAACCCTATCAAACCGGAAGCAAATAGCCAGACTGCCGCTGGAACAGGCACATTGGACACCTCGGTAAAATGAAGCTGAGCAATTTGGGAAAGTCGGTCGCCAGTTGCAGTAAAGTTGAACGTATAGTTCTGGCTGGCAAGAAACTGAGGAATACTGCCTGAATTGAAAGAATATGTTCCGGGATTACTTATATCAAGAAAAGCTGAGGTTCCATTTGATCCTGAAATAGAAAAACCTACTGAGCCGTTGGATTCGGCATAATCAATAACAAACTGATCAATGGTGACGTCTTTAGTAAAGCTGATATCAAATGTGTCAATATCTGTATGGCCAGCAGCATAGAACCAGTCATCTGTTAAGCGAAAACCAAGCCCATCATAATCGGAGGCAAAGGTTGTGAGGCCGCCACTGTAGTTTGTAGGATTGCTGATTGTTGCAGTTACTCCATCTGCTGTGTAGTCAGAACTGCCTTGTCCATTCGCCAGGCCGCTAAAGTCTATAACAGTGGCCATGCTGTTAGCAGAAAATGATGAGATAGCGATCGTTAAAGCAACTGTAGCTGATAGTTTCATTTTTTTTTCCATTATTTCATCCTAGACAAACTGTTTAATAGGATGCAGTAGTGTTTAATTGTTTAATAACTGGGGTGGTAGAGTTACCCTGTTATACTTATGTTCCATGAAAGTATAGACCAAATTCTGAACTATTTATATTGTACTAAAGTACAGTTTTATTGATTAGGTGGATTTATTTAGAAAAATCAGCTGCCCGCATTTCAGACTGTTCAGGTAAGTGATGATTATTGTGTGGTAAATAAAGGTCTAATTATTTTGAGTCAATTCATGCAGCTGAATGTTGATGAGCCTAAGCGCAGCCATTACTGCGGCAAAAACCTGATTAGAATGAACGCCTCGGGTTCTGCGGGTTGTCTGTCCGCAGTCCCAGGTAATAACGCATTCGGTCAGAGCGTTGGTATGTCCGCCTTTAGGGATTCTTACTTCGTAGTCCAGTAGGGCTGGCAAGGTGTAGCTGTGCAGTTTCATCACCTTATTGACTGCATCAATAAAGGCGTCAAAACCGCCGTTTCCAGAACCGGAGGCAATATGTATCTCACCTTTTACGTCAACCCTTAAGCTAACTGTGGCTTCAAGGTTAAGCCCGCTGGTGATTGAGCAATTGAGAAGTTTTATATGGTGATAGTTTTTGCTTTCCAGTACGTCAGCAATGATAAAGGGGAGGTCATCAGTGGTGATGGTCTGTTTTGAATCACCTAGCTGTATGATTTTGGTTAGCACCTTTTTTTGATTCTCTTCTGATAGATCCAAGTCCAGCAATTCCAGGTTCTTTTTAAGAGATGCTTTACCGCTCATTTTGCCTAAAGCATAGCTATGGATTCGAGAAAAGCGTTCAGGTACCAATTTACTTTTGTATAAATCGCCTTTTTGGTCGCCATCAGCATGAATTCCCGCAGTTTGGGTGAAGACATCGGCTCCAATTATTGGCGTATTGGCCGCAACACGTTTGCCTGAAAAGTTTTCTATCATGGTGCTGATGCGGACAAGGTGGCTCTCATCAATAGAGATTTCCATGTTCATTTTATCTTTCAAGACCACTGCAACTTGAGCCAGCGAAGCGTTTCCTGCACGTTCTCCTAGGCAGTTTATGGTGCAATGAATAGAACTGATGCCGGCGCGTACAGCGGCCATTACATTGGCTGTTGCCAGTCCGTAGTCATTATGAGGATGGAAATCAAATTGCAGTTCCGGATATCGGGTACACATGTCGTGAAGGCTGCTATAGACCTCATCAGGTGACATCACTCCTAACGTGTCAGGCAGCATAAAATGACTGATGCCTGCGTGCTGTAGGTTGTCCATTAATGCGAAAACATACTCACGGTTATCATGGTAGCCATTCGACCAGTCTTCTAAGTAAACATTAACGCTAAGGCCTTTTCCCAGTGCATAGCTGACGGTTTTTAGAATATCGCCGGTATGCTGTTCTAGCGTTTTACCTAGCTGGTCTCTGCAATGCTTTTCACTGCCTTTAGTCAGCAGGTTAATGACGCAGCCGCCTGTTTCTAGAATCCAGTCAACACTGCGGGTGTGATTAACAAAGCCTAAAACCTCAACGCATCCTTCAAAGCCTTCCTGTCTGGCCCAGGCATTAATGCGTGTGACAGCCAGCTTTTCACCTTCAGAAACACCTGCAGAGGCCACCTCAATACGGTCAACCCGCAATGACTGAAGCAATGTTTTGGCAATATTGACTTTTTCGTCAGGAGAGTAAGATACGCCTTGGGTCTGTTCTCCGTCGCGCAATGTGGTGTCCATTAACTGGATATGTCTGGGTTGTATGGGCATGGTGTGCCTGAAAGAGCGAAAGGGTTTTAGACGCTTCTAGTCATTAGAAGGAGGTATCGGTGTTGATGCTGAGTAAATAGGGTGTGCTGAGCAGGTGTTAAGCACACCCTACTTAGGCAACTCGCAATAAATAACCCACCAATCTTGCTTGTCTTTTTATCCGTCTTCAGCGTTGCAACTTCGGTCGCATAGCTTGCTATGCTCCCTCCGTTGCGCCTTGAAGACGAATAAAAATTCTGCGCAATCTGGGTAGGTTATTTAATGCGAGTTACCTTACTCATTTCATTTTTTTAAGCCCAAAGCCAAGGGAAGTTCTGCTTATGCTTTGCTTCGTACTGATCAATCGCATCAGTCTGCAGCAGCGTTAAGCCAATATCATCTAAACCTTTTGCTAAATTTTCCTTGCGGAACGGGTCGATTTCAAAGGTAAAGCCATTGCCTGCCGGTGTGGTCAGCTGCTGTTTTTCTAAGTCAACGGTAAAGCTCACGCCTTCGTTAGCTGAAATTTCACCCATTAGGTCTGCCAATTGCTTTTTGGTTGCAATAATAGGCAAAATGCTGTTTTTGAAACAGTTATTATAAAAAATATCAGCATAGCTGGTCGATATAATGGTGTTAAAACCATAATCTTCAATTGCCCAGGGAGCATGCTCACGTGATGATCCGCAGCCGAAGTTGTCGCCTACGACCAGAATTTTAGCCCCTTTAAATGCCGGTTTGTTCAGCTCAAAATCTGCATTTTTACTGCCATCTTCATTATAGCGCCAGTCGTGGAAAAGGTGGATGCCAAAACCGCTGCGTTCAACTTTTTTAAGAAATTGCTTGGGGATAATTTGGTCTGTATCGACATTGCTGCGATTCATTAAGGCCGCAATGCTTTGGTGTTTATTATAAGGTTGCATAAATGTTCCTGTTAAAGATTGCGGATATCAACAAAATGACCGGCAGAGGCTGCCGCGGCAGCCATGGCAGGAGAAACTAAATGGGTGCGACCGCCTTTGCCCTGGCGACCTTCAAAGTTCCTGTTGGATGTTGATGCACTGCGCTGACCAACAGTTAATTCATCGCCATTCATGGCAAGGCACATTGAGCAGCCAGGATCACGCCATTCCCAGCCAGCATCAATAAAGACTTTATCCAAGCCTTCATCTTCTGCCTGTTTTTTTACGTGATAAGAACCAGGTACTGCGATAGCGGTAACGTTATCGGCTACTTTAGTTCCTTTTGCAATATCGGCGGCTATGCGGAAATCTTCAATACGGCCATTAGTGCATGAGCCGATAAAAATTAAATCAACAGCAATGTCGGTGATTTTTGTATGCGCTTTTAGCCCCATGTAATTTAAAGCATTTTCACAGGCTTGACGTTTGATTTCATCATCAAAATCTTCCGGTGCAGGAATAATGCTGGTAACGCCTGTGACTTGCTCAGGTGATGTTCCCCAGGTTACTTGAGGTTCAATATTGGCAGCGTTTAGTGTAATGGTGGTGTCATATTCAGCGCCTTTATCGGTAGGCAGTGATTTCCAGTAAGCTAATGCTTTGTCCCAATTTTCACCGGACGGTACGAATTCACGGCCTTTTAAATAGTCATATGTTTTTTGATCAGGCGCAACCAGGCCAGCTCTGGCACCTGCTTCAATAGCCATATTGCAAAGTGTCATGCGGCCTTCCATTGAAAGTTTAGTGATTGCTTCGCCGGCATATTCAATTACGTATCCTGTGCCGCCTGCTGTGCCAATTTTGCCAGTAATAGCTAATGCAATATCTTTTGCTGATGCATATTTAGATAGCTCTCCATCAATTTGGATTAGCATCGTTTTTGATTTTTTTTGAGGCAAAGTCTGAGTGGCCATAACATGCTCTACTTCAGAAGTGCCTATGCCAAAAGCCAAAGCGCCAAAAGCACCGTGGGTTGCAGTATGGCTGTCTCCGCAAACTACAATCATGCCTGGGTGTACAAAGCCATGTTCGGGCACAACAATATGAATAACGCCATTATTGGGGTTTTTCATATCATATAAATTAAGCCCATTTTCCTGACAGTTATCCGCCATGGTTTCAATCTGTTTTTTGGCAATAGGGTCTGCAATTGGCAGGTCTCTGTCTTTAGTGGGAACACAGTGATCCATGGTTGCTAAAATACTATGCGGGTTGCGCACCTTGCGATTTGCAAGCCTTAAGCCTTCAAAAGCCTGAGGACTGGTGACTTCATGCATTAGGTGGCGGTCAACATAAAGTAGAGGTGCCTGGCCTGGTGCTTCAACCACAAAATGGCTATCCCAAATCTTTTCGTACATCGTTTTTTTCATAGTATTTCCCAAAACTTTCTGCCCAGCCAATGGTGCGTCGGGCGTGCGCCTGTTACGCAGACGGTTTAAATATTAATTAACCGTGCATTATCGCTTAAAGCGGTGGTAGTTTGCAATCTTTAGGTTTGTTGTTAAACGGGATAAAAATGTTGCTAAAAAACATCATTGTAAACAATATGAATATAATTAATTAATAATACAGTGTATTGTTTACTTTTTAAAAACCTGTACACTATGCAAAATCATTGGAGCTAGCAGTTTACTTCAACACTAATACATTTTTATTTAAACATAGGAAAAAAGAGCAAACATGAAAAAAGATATTACAATCGGATTATTATTTCTTACAGGAATTTGGGGTTTTATTTCGGGTGCATTCATAATTTCCACCGTCATGTTTGGTGCTTCAGCCATGTTCAGCAATATCTTTTTAAGAGAAAGCTAAACCAAATTCATATACCTCCTCGTTGTGAAAGCAGATTTAATACTGCGACTCTTAACCTCCGCTAGCATTGTTAGCGGAGGTTTTTTTTGCCCGTTAATTAAACACTGTTCAGATGTTATTCATAATTATTGGCGTATTCTGCTCACAACTTTAAACAAAGCTTGTAAAGCAGGAGAATGTTATGAAAATGTTAACGGCAGTATTGGTGTTAATGCTTATGCCTTATATAGCCCATGCAGAACGGGGACATAAGTTTGGACACCGTAATCAGCAGTTTAATAAGTCATATTTCTGGCAGGATGTGGAGCGCCGTCAATACAGGCAGGGAATTCGTATTGAAAGGGGGATAGAAAGTGGGCAATTGACGCGTAGAGAAGCTAGAAGATTAAAGCGTGAACAAAGGCATGTCGCAAAACAGGTTAGGCATATGCAGCGCCATAGTTATTTAAGCCAGAAGGCTAAATGGGAGATAATGGAACACTTGGATTATGTCAGTGAGAAAATAAGGGATTTGAAACATAATCGTCGCTATGCCCATAGAAGAAATTATGGCGATCATGATCATAATCGTTATACGCATGCAAATGACTATAGCGGATCTAATAACGATGGAGCTATATGGACAAATAGTGGAGGATCGGCAGGTGTTTATTTTAGGTTTTGATGGTCATTGAGAAATTGTAGAGAAGGGGTATTTGACATTATTGCAACTAGCATTTAATAAACTTCTCTAAAATAAATCTGCTGGCTATTGCCTTTATAAATGCCAAGGGTGGCACGAGCTGAAGGTGCATTATCATAAGCACCGTCCCCATTCCAGTCATAGCCAAGCCAGGAATAGGAAGAGATAAATGCACCCGTGGTGATATCAATGTATCCTGGCTTATTAGGTGTACTTAAAGATAAACCTGCTACGCCTGCATTTAATGGGGAATTGGCAATGCTGGCAATACTGGTGCTGGTGCCTATCGCTATAGGGTTTATTCCGCCATTAAAACTTAAATCAGAAATAGCGATTGCTGTGCATACATCGTCTGCATGAGTGATAAAAGAGGTGCCGTTGTAGTACTCTGTATATAGAGGTACTGGAAGAGGCATTAACTCTGAGCCATGTACATTATCAATGTTTAAGCGGCCAAAGCGCATAGATGCACCGGAAGCTTGAATGGTGTATGGCAGCTCAGGTGTCTGTATATTGTCATTATCAGTAATATCGGTAAATTCAAGATCTACCGATGCTGTGAATGGCGCAATTATACTGTTACTTTCATGCCGATATCTATAATTGTCAGAGCCAAAAGTAAAGGTCAAACTTCCATTGCCATTATCGGCCAAGCTAGCTGTACCGGGAACCCATGATTCTAAATTGACCAGTGTGCTGCCATCAGCCCCAGCTTGAGTTGAATCAGCAGTTGGTACTGTAACATTAAAGTCAGTTGCACTTAATCCATTGGCATAAGTTCCGGTATAATTTTCTGTGACTAAGGGTACGCTAAGTCCGTTGTATGCGGTAACGGTCAATGTAGGAGCAGTTTGGTAACTGAATGTCTGGCCGGTATAAGTAAAGCTAGTGCAGGTATCAGAAAAAAGCCCGTTAGCAAAAGCTGTTATTTTAAAGTGATCAGGGGTAAAACGGCCAAAGTAATTGCTGGCTAAAGTGTTGCCAAACATACAGCCAACTTTACCACTAGCATCAGGTGTATTAGAAAAATTATTTGTACAGTCACCCGCCTGGTCAACAAGGGTAAAACTATCATCGTAAACGCCCTGAGCCGCAAATCGCATTGAACCGGCTTCTGAATAGCTAAAAGTAGTGCCAGTTGCAATTCCTGCTGTAGAATCTGCAGCGCTAAACGCGCCAGAAATGGTACCTGTCTGATTGGCTCCAGCATGAGCCTGTAGGTTTAAGTTATTAATTCTCGGTGTGCCGCCGTATCCAGCAGTTGCAGTTGCAGTTAAGGTGAAATTTTCACCGGCTTTTGCTTTGGGCAGTCCTGTTGATCCGGTATTTGTTAGGTTTGAGGAAACATTAAATGTAGTTGGCCTAATTGCAAAACTGTCTGTTGAGCAACCTATTACGGAAGGGCTGTCTGTAGCATCGGTGATTCGGCACTTTACTTTGCTGTATGCTGTGCCGGAAAGCATGCTTGCACTGGATTTGATGCCGGAATCAGCTGATGTTATGGTTAGGTTTTGAGAAACGGCTGGGCTTAAAGCAGGGTAACTGCTACATGATGCGGCGGTTTCTGCATTAACTAATTCAACTGTGACAGTATGATCTGCTCCACTGGCAAAGCTTGTTTCTATGGTACTGGCATCTTTCAAAGCCACAATATCAAAACTGAATGATTGGGCTGTCGTTTTAGTAAATAACTTCCCAGCAATACCGTCAGTACCATTTTCTACACAGTTAAAGTTGGTTGCGGCCGTATCTCCACCTCCTCCAGAACAAATGTTGCTTTCATTCATATCAGAGGTTACTTGCAATGCAGTAATAGCTCCTGTATAAATTTTTAAATTATCTATCTTGCCTTTAAAAGGCCAGCTGGAGGATGCGCCAGTAGCACCTATAACTAAGGTGCTTTGTACATACGCATTACTGGTTGTTACCGTACCGGTTCTGTATGCAATGGATTGCAAAACACCATCAATAAAAAGTTTATTGTTGGCTACGCTGCCATTGGTAAATGTAGCCGCTACATGATGCCAGCCAGCAGTGAGGCCTGAGGCTGATATTCCGGTTACATCCCAGCCCCAAGTATTAAAGCCAAAATAAATGGTATTGCCGCTGCCACTGTTATTTGCACCAAAAAATAAATCGTGCCGGTCCCAGCCTAAAGGCATTACATTCTTAGTTCCATCCCAATACATCCAAAAACTCACGGATGTTTTGGCCCCAGTAGCCGTCGAAACTGGTAATCCGCTAATATTAATGCTTCCCCCTGTAAAAGACCCTGCATAACATGTATCACCTTTAGGCCCATTTGAACCTGCTAAAATGCGAGAAAGAGCACCTCCAGGGCTTCCGTTATAACTGCCAGTTTGATCAGTTAAACTATTATTTGATATCCAGTCATCATCAAAGTTATATGAAGCGATTAGTGTTGCGTTTACCGTAGTACTAGTCCAGGAAGCAGAAAACCCTTGGGCACTAATACCATAGTCACTGGAAAATAATAAATACATACTGCCAGAAGTTGCTGTGATGTTATTTGGTAATGAATATCCAGTATATTGACCTAATAAAGTTCCGGATGTGCTTGTTCCATCATAAACATAAAGAAAGTCATAGTTGGTTTCGACAGCAAATTGAGAAAAATTCAGTGTAATATTTGTTGGTGATGAAGAAGGCTGAATTAAAAATCCACAATATTCATAGTTTAAATAAGATCCGCCTGCACCTCCAGAGTCATATATGTTGCCACTATCCGCATTAGAGGTTAATGAAGAACACATATTTTCAGCATAGCTTTTAGAAGATATGAAAAAAATAATGGGCAATAATAAATAAAAAATTTTATTCATACTGTAAGCTCTTCTATTTTCCTACTTAGTTATTTATTCATCACTATGGTTTTTTTTGCAGCTTGGACAGATATGTTGTCCAGTGGGTGTATTAGTCCAGCCACTTTCAATTGCATTAATTAAACTCCCTTCAATCCAGAAGCGACCATCGCATAAACGCCGTCCATTACGCTCATCTTCCCTTGGACTGCGTCTAAATTCAATGGTCCTAATCCCTTGCGGATTACAAATGTCACAAAAAATAAAAGTTCTTATACTCATAGTTGTGTTTTAACAAAAACTAAAGGCGGAAGGAAAGGCCTGCGCCACATTATAAAAAAAATAAGAAAAATGTAATTTATCTACTATTATTAAAATCAAAGTATAGTTTATTTAACTACAATGTTTTTTAATTTAATGGCTTATAGTTTATAAGATAAGGGTAAGAAAATGAAAAGAAGTGGGCAACAGGGGTTTACATTAATCGAATTGGTTATGGTGATTGTTATTTTGGGTATCTTAGCTGCCACGGCTTTGCCAAAGTTTGCTGATTTAAGCGGTGATGCGCGAAAGGCATCAATAAAAGGTGCTATGGGAGGAGTAAGATCAGCTGTAGGAATTGCTCATTCAGCGTCTCTGGTTGCCGGCAGTAATACTGTAACTATTGAAGGTGCTACATATACTCTTGTCAGTGGGTATCCAAGTGTAAGTAATATTAAAGCTTTAGCTGGTCTTTCAGATGAATATACTCTTACTCCAACAAGTACCACTTCTACTATCATATCCCTTAAAGCTAATTGTCAGTTTAAATATACGGTTGCTGGTGGCGTGACAGATAGCTTAGTTCAGACGGGATGTTAGTTAGTCATTTGTAGTCATGTAGGCTGAGATGGAGCGGTAGCGAACCCCCAGCACTGGCAAACCTAATTAGCTTAATATGCTGGGGTTGCGCTACCGTTTCACCCCAGCCTACGGATAAAATAAATGGATAGTTCCCATGGTCTCCGCGGGAACTCATGTTAGGACGCTCTGCGTCCAGTGACGCAGAGCGTTTACAAGCTGCATTTTTAAGCAGAGCATGGGAACGATGAATTTGAATAATAATTAGATTTTCTCTTACAGAAAGCCGTATTAAAATTTGAATAGGATAAAAATAAAGCAGAACGCAATAAAAACTAAGGACTTTTTATCCCATGAAAAATAATAAACAAACGGGATTCACATTAGTCGAGCTGGTCATGGTTATTATCATGTTAGGCATACTCTCTGCCTCAGCCCTGCCAAAATTCTTTGATAAAAATACCTTTGCAGAACGCGCCTTTTTTGACGACACTTTAAATGCAGTGCGTTATGCTCAAAAATTAGCTGTAGCTACTGGCTGTAATGTGAAAGTCTCTATTTCTTCAGATCGCTATACCTTAACTCGGCTAGTGGATTACAGTAGTGCATTATGCACTAATAGTGCGACTGGTTCATTAGCAGTTTCTCATCCTAGCTCTGGTATTGGCAGTTATTCTGGATCAGAATCCGGAGTTACTTTAACCAGTTCTGTACCTTCTTTTAATTTTGATGCTTTAGGCACAGCTTCAACTGATGCTATATTAACGGTAGCAGGTTCTAAAGTCATTAACGTGATTGCCGAAACAGGGTACGTTTATGCACCCTAAAAATCAGCAGATAGGAGTAACTCTGGTTGAATTGATACTGTCTATGGTAATTATCAGTATTGCATTGACAGGTGTATTAACAGTGATGAACCTTACCGTTAGCCATAGTGCCGACCCCATTATTCAGCATCAGGCGACTGCGATTGCTGAGTCTTATCTGGAAGAAATTTTATTGCAGGCTTATCAAAATCCAGTAGGTGGCTATAGTGGGGTAGACCGCAGTCAGTTTGATGATGTGGATGATTATAATGGTTTAAGCAATGTGGGTGTGAAAGATCATTTAGGAAATTCGGTGGCTGCGCTTGCTAACTATAATGTTTCGGTTGCTGTTTCTGCTGTCACTTTAACGGATAGTGTGCAGGCAAAGAAAGTGACTGTTACGGTATCTTTATCTGGATTAGGAAGCAGTCTGAATTTAGTTGGCTATAGGGCTGATTATTGATGAAAATGCAGGAAGGCTTTACTTTAATTGAGCTGATTATGGTGATTGTTATCGTGGGGATTTTAGCAACCATGACTACAAGTATTATTACCTTACCCGTTAAAAGCTATATTGATCTTGAAAGGCGAACGGCTTTAGTTGATGCAGCAGAAATAAGCCTGAGGCGGATGCAAAGAGATATTCGGCGAGCTTTGCCTAATAGTATACGGATTACTAATAGTGGAACGGCGATTGAACTGCTCCACACAACAGATGGGGGCCGTTATCGGGCAAAGCTTGATAGCAGTGATGGGTCTGGCGATATTCTAAACTTTACCAAAGCTGACAGCAGTTTTGATGTGCTGGGTTCATTAAATGCTGTGCCCAGCGGAGAGCTTGTTATTTATAATTTGGGTTCGGTTAGTACCAATGCTTATGCTGGCAATAACCGGGCAACTCTTTCAAATACCTCTACTGTCGATTTAATTGTATTAGGTGCTGTAAAATTATTTCCATTCCAGTCACCGCAGCAACGGTTTTTTATTGTAGATACCCCCATTACCTACAGTTGTGCCAGCGGTGAATTAAGACGTTATGATAATGCAATTGATGCTTCATATAGTATCAGCAGTTCAGTACCCATTTTGGCAAGTCTAAGCTATAAAATACAGGCAAAAGCAAATACGCTCTCCTGTTCCTTTAATTATAATGAAGGGACTGCCGAACGGGCTGGGCTGGTGACTTTAGAGATTGCCTTAACTGATGATTCGGGCGAGTCGGCTAAATTAATCCATCAAGTCCATGTAGATAATTTGCCATGAAAAAGCAGACTGGATTTTCAATTGTTATGGCAATTTTTATCTTAGTAGTGCTTAGTTTATTAGGCGGCTACATGGTTAAATTAAGTGGTGTGCAACATGCCACCTCCGCTTTTGCGATTCAGGGTGCCAGGGCTTATCAGGCGGCTAGGGCTGGAATCGGCTGGGCAGTTTCTCGAATAATAACGGATGGGGGAAATTGCAGTGATATTGTTTCCCCTATAAGTTTTGCCGATATTAGCGGTTTTGCTGTTTCTTTGACTTGTATGGCTCAGCCTATTGCAGAGGATACAAATTATGTGGTCTATAAAATTACTGCTTTAAGTGAGTTTGGTGCTTATAACAGTGCTAATTATATTTCCAGGAGGATTGAGGTTTCTATTGTTGACTGAATTGCCAGGTGTATTTTTAGCTCAGCGGATAAGGTGCTAAAGAAATATTTTTCTAATTTTATATAGTTGGATAGGGAGATTTGTAGTCAAAATCATCTTCATACTCTATAGAATAAAAAATATTTAGGATACCCAGCTGTTTGGATATATTCTTGTAATGCTTGGGTTACAACAGCTTTTTTTATCTTATATTCGCCCAATAAAAGAGCTTCATTAATAAGATTGTCGGCATGATGCTTTTTCCTTTTTTACCATTTTAGGCCCTGAATAAATAGTTACGTAGCTCGCTATGCGCCTATTTATTCGGGGCCTAAAATAAAAAAAATCCTGCGTAAAACTATTAAATTAATTTTACTTGGATACTTAATCCTAAATAAATCAGTTGAACGCATAGTTTAACTGTAACTTGTTAAATAAACAGTTTAATCCAGTTTTTTACTATTCACCAAATGGGTGAGTGTATATCGCTTCACGGTTTTGTGAAAAATCTGGACAAAACTACTGCAGAATAGCTCTCGATAAGGACTATGGCCATTATCTTCTAGCTATTCTTTGCCTTTTTTGCCCAGATTTCCCACAAAATCCGTGCTCAACTGATTTATTTAGGCTAATGCATCGCACCAGACAAATTCCACATTGGCAAAAATATCCCTAAAGCCAGTACTAACACCATTGAACCTATTATCAGCAATAAAAAGGGCTCTATCACACTGGCTAGGTTTTTTAGTTCTGCATCAATTTCAGCCTCATAAAAATCAGCAACTTCCAATAGCATTTCACTGATATTGCCGGTTTCTTCCCCGACCATGATCATTTGTATAACTAGCGGTGGAAACAGGCCTATACTCATTGCCATACGGCTGATACTGTCGCCTTTTTCTATGCCTATGCGCATGGTATCAAGTTTTGAGCCAATATAGATATTGCCTATGGCATTTGACACAATGCTGATACCTTGAATCAGCGGTACGCCTGAGCTAAGTATCATGGCAAAAGAGCGCGAAAAACGTTCCATGGTGGCTCGATGGATAATGCTACCGACTGCCGGTATTTTTAGCATCAGCTGGTCTTTTTTCAGGTGGCCTTCTGGGGTTTCTATGTATTTGATTAGCATAATAGCTGTTAGCACTAGCCCACCAATAATATATGGCCAGTAGGCTACGCTAAAATCAGAAATACTCATTAGCATTTTTGTTTGCCAGGGCAATTCTGCTCCCATTTTATCGAATACGCCTTTAAAGGCGGGAATAACATAAATATTAACGATTGCCATGGCGACGCTAATGGCGATGATAACCATGGTAGGGTAGCGCAAGGCAGACTTTATTCTGCTTTGGGTTTCTTTTTCCCGCTCCATATATTGCGAAATCTGCAAAAAAGCCTGATCCAGTCCTCCCGTTTCTTCACCAACATTGACAATGCTGATAAACAGGTGTGAAAATATTTTTGGGTGCTGTCCCATTGCCTGACTCAACGTTAAACCGCTTTCTAAAGAGCTGGCAATATTGCTTAAGGCGTTTGCCAGAGCAGTGTTGCGGGTTGATTCGGTCAGGCTGTTTATAGCGCGGATTATGGGAACGCCTGCTTTGCTTAAGCTATGCATTTGTCTGCTAAACAGCATTATGTCATCTATTTTTATGCTGCCAATGGCTTGCCAATGGTTAAACTGTTCCATCAGATCTGTCTGTTCAGCTCGTATTTTGATTGAGACGGCCGTTAATTCTCTGTCAGAAAGGGAGTTAACCACTGATTTTGTATTTTCAGCTTCAATAATCCCTTCGATAAGTTTGCCTGACTGATTGCGAGCTTTATATGCATATTTTGACATTTTAAGTTCCCGATCCTGTGATACGGATAACTTCATCTAAGCTGGTAATGCCTTGACGGACAAACTCTAAAGCGCATTCAGTAAAGGGTACAAATCCAGGGGTATTTTCTGCTGCCAAGGTAAAGGCCGAAGAGTCACCGCGCCGCAGAGCATCAAGTGTTTCGTGTCGCATTTCCAATAATTCATAAACCCCGATTCTGCCACTGTAGCCAGTTTGGTTACAGTGGTGGCATCCTGTGCCGTGTTTAAACTGAATGGTTTTACTGTCGCAGTTAAAGCTGTTTTCCAGCCAGGTTCTATGAGTCTGTTCAATTTCTTTATCGCTGGTAGAGCAATGTTCGCAAATTCGTCTGACTAAACGCTGCGCAATAATAACCTGTAGCGCACTGGCTAAAATATAACCTTCTACCCCCATATCCAGTAGGCGCATTGCTGTTTCAACAGCTCCATTGGTGTGTAGAGTGGAGAAAACCAAATGGCCTGTAATAGAGGCCCGTATGGCAATTTCAGCAGTTTCTGTGTCACGCATTTCTCCCACTAGGATAACATCCGGGTCTTGCCGCAAGGCTGAGCGCAGAACACTGGCAAAAGTTAAGCCAATCTTCTCATTAACCTGCGACTGATTGATACGGGGAAGGCTGTATTCAACAGGGTCTTCTGCTGTGATGATTTTTGTATCGGGCTTGTTGACTTCTGTAAGGGCTGCATACAATGTAGTGGTTTTACCGCTGCCCGTTGGCCCTGTTACCAGTATTAAGCCATGCGGGTTCTTAATATAGGATTTGAAACGGTTTAATAAATCTTCAGGAATGCCTAATTTATTCAGATTTAATAAGCCTTGGGAGTGATCTAGCAAGCGCATGACGATTGATTCGCCATGTGTTACCGGCAAAGTAGATAGCCGTATATCTAGAGATTTCCCTTTAACTCTAATGCTGAAGCGACCATCTTGAGGCAGTCTTTTTTCTGAAATATTCAGCCCTGACATCAGTTTTAAGCGCACAACCAGAGCGGGTGCGATTTTAACTTCATTTAAAATTTGTTCATTTAAAACGCCGTCAATCCGCTGGCGGATGCGCAATACTTTCTCGTCAGGTTCTATATGAATATCCGAGGCATTGACCTGAGCGGCATCTTCAAAAATAGATTGTAACAGCTTGACCACAGGGGCTTCTGCCACTTCATCAGAAGTAATGAGGGTATTGAAATCAAAATCATTGTCTGCCAGTTCATCATCCAATTGACCCGCCAGGTCACTTATTTCTCCTGTACGCCGATAGCTTTGGTCAATAACGCTAAGCAAATCGCTTTCCCTGACCACGGCCTGGCGAATCCGTTTTTTAAGAATGCGAGTCAGTTCATCCAGCCCCATTAAATCAGTAGGGTCTGCCATCGCTAACAGCACATCATGCTCATTGCTTTCTAACAGCATAACCCTAAATCGCCTAGCAAGGCTTTCGGGCAGCAAATTGACTACTTCGTCCTGTCTTGGATATTGGCTGATTTCAATAAAAGGGATTTGCAGCTGGCGGGAAAGAAAATTAAGCAGATCGGTTTCGGAAATGAAATTCAGGTCAACAAGCGTCCGTCCTAGTTTGCGGCCTGATTTTTTTTGCTCTGCCAGAGCAGACATAAGTTGTTCATGGGTAATAATACGATTTTGTACTAGTAAATCACCAATGCGAATTCTTTTTCTTGGGGTCATGCGTGTTATTTAAGAATGCTTATCCTTTGATAAATATAGTCTACTATCACTGTTTTTAATGAATTTTTATCAAGTGCCTGCTGGTAGGCGTGCAATGCCTGCTGTCTGTGCCCCAGGTTTTCCTGTGAAATGGCTGACCCTAGCCAATATTCGGCTTTCCCCGAATTAATTGTTAATAGTTTCTGATAGGTTTCTAGCGATTCTGTATGTTTACCATTTTGCTGAAAAGCTGCGGCTAATAGGGCAAGGTAGGTTTCATTCTGTATATAACGGGCATCAATTTTCTGCAGTGTTTGCAGTGCGGGTTTTACTTGTTTGTTTTGTAAAAATAATTGGGTGCGGAGATTAATAAACTGTAGGTTTTGTGGAAATAGCAACAGGCCTTGGTCAAGTGATTTTTCTGTTTCGCTGGTTAAACCTAATTGCAGCAGAGTAGTGGCTAGCAGCAGACGGGCATCAATATGCTGCGGGTTAAGTCTTATAGTCTGCTCAAGCCTATCGACTTTTTTGACAGATGGCGACTGTTTTTTTACCCTTGAAAATAGTTTTTCTGCCTTTTGTATATTGCTTAGTACTGGTCTTTTTCTAATAAATTTTCTTTTAACTGACAAAACCTTCTTTTGGTGACTGGTTTTAGGCGGAATAGCCGGTTTTAAAGTTTTAGGTTTGTTTTCGGCAGTAGAGGTTGGAACCTGAACAGCATTTTTCTGAATATCCAGCTCAAAAGATGTAGTAGATTTTACTGAGTGTTTATGCAGGATATTACCTGTTGGTTTTTTTGCAATAGTTTGTCTAACAGGGCTTGAAATTGCTTTTTTCTTAATTGCTGTGTCAATCAGAGCGTTTTGAGGTTGATAATGCCTATAGGCTAATAGGGCGATGATAATAATTGCAATGATCAACAACCATAAGAATAAAGAAGCTGTATTTTTGGCAACCGGCACAGCCTTGATATTATCCAGTTCCATTGGGTCTGAGGAACTTCCTATTTTAGCATTACGTTTTTCCAGATCATGCAGGACTTGATTTAATAAACTCATTAGCAGTTCCTAAGCTAGGTTGAAGTGGTTAAATGCTAATAGGCATAGGGTTGCAAATAATGCAATAACGATCTGTTTTCGGCATTCGAAAGGCTGTTTTAATTTGCAAGTGTCTTCAGTATCTGCGGCTGCAAGCCGTATCTGTTTTACACCTATTTTTAGCAGGCCTGATCCGTATGCGGATAACAGGGCTTTATGTGACAGTATATTTATTAAACGCGGGATGCCCATGCTGTAAAAATGCAGTGCATTAATGGCGCCATTGGTAAAGATAGTAGGGCTGGCGCTGTTAGCAATGGTTAAACGGTGTTTGATATAGGCTTCTACATCAATCGGAGAAAGCTCCTTTAAGGCATAACTGAAACTAATGCGCTGTCTGAGCTGACGAATAGATTTTTTTTGCAAGAGTGTATTTAACTCTGGCTGACCAAACAGCACTATCTGCAATAATTTTTGCTTTTCGGTTTCCAAATTGGTTAAAAGCCTTAGAGCTTCCAATGTTTCTAAGGGCATTGCCTGTGCTTCATCAATGATTAGAACTGTTTTTTGCAGTTTTTCTGCATTGTCCAGCAAATGCTTATTTAGCAATTGCAATAAACGGGTTTTTCCTTTCTCTCTGCTAAATGAGATGCCCAGTTCACTTGCAATTGACAGGTGCAAGGCTGTAGCGGATATATGGGGGTTAGGAATGTAGGCAGTGACAAAGGGCGGTTGCAATTCATTGAGCAATTTTCGGCATAGCATGGTTTTCCCTACTCCTACATTGCCCGTTATCTTTATAAACCCTTCGCCATTTTGCAGGGCAATGAGCAAAACATTTAATGCTTCTCTATGGCTGGGCAAATCAAAATAGAATTGCGTATCAGGTGTTAGTCCGAAAGGAAACTCAGATAGTCCGAAGTGTTTTAGGTACATTGCCTAAATGTTTAGATTATTTCCATAATTGATGATTATGCAGTTGTTTAAGCTGTCTTTTGCTGGATTCCATGGTTGAGCTCCAGTCACCTGCACTATTGATGAGTGTTGGTTTTAGTAATATGACCAGTTCGGATTTTTTAACCTCGCCTGTATTTACTCTAAACAGGTTTCCAATATAGGGGATTTGGCTTAAGCCTGCTACGCCTTTTTTATTTTCTTTTATAGCCTCTTGCATCAGGCCGCCGATAACTATAATTTGACCATTTTTTGCCTTAACGATGCTGTCTGATTCGCGCACGGTATTTAGCGCCATTGGCAAGGAGCCATCTTCGCCATTGATGGTAAAATTTTTGGTCTGATTTTCTACCCGGGTAATCGACGGGTGGATATGCAAGGTAATTTCATCGGTATCATTGATTTGCGGGGTAACATCCAGTGCTATGCCAGAAAAGAAAGGTGTCCAGGTAATATCTGGATTAGTGATGGTGCTTGAGCCACTGGTGACAGTATTGGAGGACACATCGGTGATAAAGTATTCATCACTGCCTACTTTAATAATGGCTTTTTGATTATTTAGAGTTGATATTCTTGGGCTGGACAATATATTGGTTTTACCCTGTGTTTCTAATAGCTCAATAACGGCTCCAAAATCTCCCCAGCGTCCTCCGACACTGAACACATCTCTGAATGTAGAGCCTATTGCTCCTATGCCGGTCAATATAGGCGCAGTTTCTATTGCTTCCCTAACAACACTTTGCCAGTTAACGCCGGCCTGGTGGCTGTCATCAAGAATAATTTCTATGATTTTTGCTTCAATAATCACCTGTCGGCTAATCCGACTTTGGGTGGTGCTGATAAACTCTTCAATTTCTCTCAGTTGCATAGGTTTTGCACGGACTACAATAACCCCTGTTTGACGGTTCATTACCACAGTTGCCTGCGGGTCTATTGAAATAATGGACTGCAGGGCGGTATTTATTTCGAACCAGAAATCGGTTTCAGACTTGGTGTTAATCCAGCTGCCAGATGAGCGGGTATTGCTGGAAGTATCAGTTGATGACTGTGTACCACCTTCTTTAGATGCCGAGTCGCCTGAATCTGAAATCTGTCCAGAAGAAACCCGAGTATTGGACTGTCCTTCTCTAATCAAATCCAGTCGGTTAATTTTAAATATTTTGGTTTGCAAAGTCGCAGGGTAGACAATATAGCCAATTTCATTTTTTTTGTAATCATAGCCATAGATATTTTGTACAGCATCCATTACCTGTGCAACGGTAACATTTTTTAATGTCAAAGAAATCTGACCGCTTACATCAGGGTGAACCAGCATGTTTTCATCGGTATCAATCACCAGTCCCATAAAAAATTCACGGGCATCTATTTGGTTAAGAGAAATGTTGAATTTTGTAGCATGTTTAGCCACTTTATTTATAAAGGGGCTTTGATTAAAGGCTGGAATTAGTGCATTAGTTACGGCTTCTGGAGGAAGGGAAGTATCGATTGTCTGTGTTTTTGTTAAAGGGAATGATTCATCAATCGTGCGGTTGTCAGCTGTTGGGATTGTTGAACAGGAGAACAGCAGAGGAAATAGGGCAAATAGTATAAATTTAGTCATGGGATGATTGGTCGGGGCTTACCCTGGTTTTAAGGGAATGAGTCAAAAGTTTAAGCTTTCTTGATACGCCATTTTGCTTTATGCGGACTGAATTATTGTCAATTTTCATAACTTTAATATCAGAGAATATTACATCCCCCTGTTTTGCAACGATACCATTTATTGTGGCGCGCTTAGAGTGCTTTGAGATCCAAATCGAAGATAAATTCAAATCATCTGTGGTGCCCTGTTTTATGAGGGCGACTGCTGAATAATAAGCAGGTTTTGTAGGGTCTCTCATTTCAGCAATACAGAGAGTGCTTGTTAACAGAACAGAGAGAAAAAATGCAATTTTACAATTCAAGCCAATTCTCCTCAAAACTTAAGGTGTATATGCGGAGAGTTGCTTCCGCAACAGGGTACTGTTTAACTTGATAATCTATGGATTCCCAATTGAATCGCCAAGGCAGTGATTCTATAGATTGCAAAAAGTTAAGCATACTGAAATAAGTGCCACTCAGGGTCATGGATAAACCATGGCGGTAAATCCATGACTTTTGCTGCTTTGTTTGTGTAAGAGTAGTAACTGGCAGCGTTTTTAAGCTGAGTAGCTGTAAACCGCTATTTTGTTTGAAGATGTCTTCTAGCACTTTAACCATTAATTGGGGCGGAACAAATTGTTTTTCGCCTGCATTTAATTTTAGTTTAAGATTTTTTAGTTGGATTTTAATTTCTTTCAGCTTCAGTTTATTAGCCTTATTTGGATCCATTTTTGCTGCAATCTCTATTTGTGACGCTATCTGCCAGCTTGTTGAAAGCTTCGTTTTAATATCTGATAATTCTGAACCTAAAGTTTTTTGCTGGGCTGCGATGGGCTGATAGATGAATTTGTCCCAAGCGCCCCAAATTAAAACCAGCATTGTAAACAGAAAAATGATTCTTTCCCGTGTAGTTAAGCCGTTAAATCTTTCAAGAATCGTACTAATCATTATCTTCCCGCTTTAACGGTTCATTCATAGTACTGATTATAAAGTCGATCTGCCCGTCATTTTCTTTTGCCTGGGTCATGCTTAATTTTGCAAAGGAGTGCCCCTGAAAGATGGGTTCATGATGGAGTTTTTGTAAAAATAGTGCTGTTTTGTCTACCTGATAGGTACTGCCTTGTATATCAAGAGTGTGTGGCTTAGAATTAATGGCAAATTTTGTTAACCAGAGTTTAGCTGTACTCTGCCTGGCAAAGGCAGAAAAGTACCTGGAGAAGCCCTGGGTTTGGTCTGATGTCTTATCTGTCAATAAATGTATGACTTGAGTTAGGCTGTTAAGAATATTTTCAGAACGGGATATTTCCTGAACCAGCATTTTATTGATTTGCCGTGCGGGGTACTGAATTCGTAATTTCTGTACATTTGATTCTGCTTCTGTCAACTGCTGTTTAGCTGTCTGTATATCATTCTTTATATTGCTTAGATCCATATATAAAAAAATGCTGTAGCCAAGCAATGAAATAGTCATGGCGATTAAACTATAGATATAGGCATTGATCAGCGGTTTGGTTTGTGCCGGCTTCAGAATATCCTGATATAAATTAACTTGCTGTATCATAAGGAGCTATGCTATTCCTGAGTGTGGCACCAATAACTGAGGTACAAAGAGACTGAGTAGCGTCATCAAGAAGAATATCTCCATCAATAATAGCTGATAAGTCCATGATTCTAGCAATTATTCCATGATTATTATTAAGGGTATTCAATAGACTTTGTGTGTTTTCCATTAAAGGAATAACGGCTAGCCCAGAAATTGGCAACAGACCGTAGAAACTTTCCACATAATCAAAAGAACGCTGTATTTCTAGAGCCAAACTGCTTTGTTCCATAGTAATCTGCTGTTCACTTAGTAAGGATTCTGTTAAACCGAGCCGGTCAGAGCCAGTTGCAAGCTTTCTGTTGAGATAGATTGATCCTTGCTGTTCAATAGTAATTCGTCCCGAGGTCTTTTGCAGATGCAAGACAGCAATGCCTCTATTATTTTCCGGAAGCAAAGTGGCAAGGTTTCTTAAGGTAGTCTCCTGAATATCAATGATTTGAAGTCGCAATTCACAATGCGTACACAAATCTACTAAAGGCTGAATGGTTGATCTAGGGGTGGCAATAACCTCCATCATTTTGCTTCTATTTGCCCGTTTCGATATGGGGAGCGGGTAATAGTCAATAATGGCATCATCAACTTGAAATTCGATTAAATCACTAATTTTCCAGCGGGCGGCCTCTGCTAATTCATCGTCTGTAACGGCTGGGTACTCAATGGATATTAGGCGATAGTCATCAGAAGCAAGGACTAAATGACAGTCATACTGCTTAAGCTGATGCCTTTCTGTCAAAACTTTTAGCTCTGCCTGTTTATTATTAGTATAAATAAACTCACAATGTGTCAGAACGGTTTTTTTACTGGCAGTATATTGAGATATAGCTAACGCAATGCCTTCTGAGGTGAAACTCAGAGCGACAATGCCTTTGCTAGCTATTTTTTTACCCAATAGTTTGCTAAACAGATGCACGTTAAATTCCTGTTAATAAAGGTTATTAAACCTAATTCCCAATTGTAGAGGTGTTACGGTTTCTGCTTTAGAGTAGCTAAAATTCAGTTGGGCTTGTAGCCGTGATCTAACTAATTTTTTAGGTCAATTAGTAGTGAAACAGCTGTATACTTAGTAGCCACAAGGCTGCGAAATTTTTCCGTAACTTAATCAGCTGGAAACAAATAGCCCACCCACCTTGCTTGTCTTTTTTCGTGTTAGATTTTGTTGTCGCGGTTACATAGTCTGCTATGCGCCCTTCGCAATAAAACCTTAGACGAAAAAAAATTTACGAATTATGGGTGGGTTGTTTATCTCCAATTGCTTAACTGTGATATAGCACCAAGTTTAGATGGTTTTTTTATAAGTTCAAGGAGTTGAGAAGCTAAAAAAGGCTGTTTCTTGTAAGTATGTTAATAAATTACTGATTTATAGTTATAAATAACTGGTTTTTCAGCGTTAAGGAAAGAGCAAAGGCGAAATGGTCAATTCTTTAGCTCTTTATGATCAAACATCACCTCCATTTTTAATTAGAGCCGTTGACAGATGGCAGTGAGCTAACTTTTGATGGTGTTGAAGCAATTCAATGGTAATTTGGACAAGGGCTTCTTTTCATTATTTGAAGTCCGTTTATTTTGTACAGGTGCTATTGAAAATGGGCAATAAGATTTATTAAAACGTAAGGATCATCATTAATGTAGAATGCAAAGCAAATAATAACAATTATAAAATAATGAATTCACAAACTGATTTTTCTAATTTTCGATTTTTAAGGGATAGTTTTCGGCGCATTTTACCCAACTCTCAAGCTGTGGCGCTAGCATTGATTTTAATTGTTGGGTTTGTTCTTATTTTTACCCTGTCTGATATTTTGATGCCGGTTTTTTTATCAGTGGTGGTTGCTTATCTATTGCAGGGCATTGTTAAAAAATTAGAAAAAAAGGTGCCTCGCCTTGCTGCCGTATATATTGTTTTTTCAGGATTTCTAGCCTGTTTAGGCCTGGTGATATTTGTTTTGATGCCTATGGCTTCAGCCCAGGCAGTTCAGCTTGTACAGCGTATACCAGAATTTATTAAAAGTGCACAGGCAGAAGTTATGCGATTGCCCGAGCTATATCCTCAGTATATTACCGAAGAAAATATAAGAGGGGTAATGTTCTCTATTCAGGATGAATTATTGGATTATGGCCAAGAATTGATTTCAAATTCGGCCGCATCAGTAGTGAGTCTTGTGACCGCTATGGTCTATTTGTTTTTAGTTCCATTGATGGTGTTTTTCTTCTTAAAAGATAGAGAAACGCTAGTTAAGTGGTTTCTTAACTTTATGCCAAAGGACAGGAGTTTAACGGTTAAAGTCTGGGAAGAGGTAGATATGCAAATTGCAAATTATGTTCGGGGAAAGTTTGCAGAAGTCATTATTCTTGGTTCTGCCAGCTATATAATCTACAATTTAATGGGTTTAAATTATGCGATATTGCTCTCCGTATTAATGGGACTTTCCGTCATTATTCCTTATGTGGGGGCCACATTAGTGACTTTTCCTGTATTGGGAGTGGCTATTATGCAATGGGGTTTTACGTCTGATGAGTTTATGTATATAGCAATTGCCTATTCAATTATTCAGGCAATTGATGGAGTTATATTGGTCCCGCTTCTTTTTTCCGAAGCGGTTAATTTACACCCTGTTGCTATTGTTATTGCAATTTTATTTTTTGGCGGTTTTTGGGGTTTTTGGGGCGTGTTTTTTGCCATTCCATTAGCAACAGCTGTTAAGGCGATTTTAAATGCATGGCCAACGTTAGGGGAATCTCATTTAGACACTTCCTATTGACGAACGGAGACGCTGCAGCGTGCAACGCCTTTACCGTACTGATTTCACAATAACAAGTTGCTAGGTAATTTCTGCCAGTATTTGCAGTACTTCTTCAATATGTACTTTTACTTTTACTTTGCGCCATTCATGAATTAATACGCCTTCTTCATTAATCAAAAAGGTACTTCTTTCTATACCCCGAACCTGTTTTCCGTACATATTTTTCATTTTAATAACATCAAATAGCTGACAGAGCTTTTCATCTTTATCGGATAAAAGTTCAAAGGGAAATGCTTGCTTGGCTTTAAAGCCTTCATGTACTTTTACACTGTCTCTGGATACGCCAAAAATCACTGTGTTATAGGCTGAGAATTGTTCAATATTATCTCTAAAATCTTTTCCTTCCTGTGTACAGCCGGGGGTATTGTCTCTAGGATAAAAATAGATAAGTACTTTTTTTCCTCTGAAATTAGAGAGTTTGAAAGGCATCCCCCCCGTTGATTCGGCTTCAAAGTCTGGAACGGTCTTGTTTAATTCAATTTTAGTCATGTTAGCGTTTGATAGGTTCAATAATGGCATCTATATTTAGGGTATCACAAAAATCTAAAAACTCTTCCCGCAGCATGAGCAGACGGACTTGAGGCGGAATAAGTATGATGAACTTTGTTGAAAAGACTAGAGTCTGAATATAGGGAGCAGGGTAGCTGCTGGCATTGATTTCTTCGATACATATTTCACGGTCATATAAAAAATTGGCAATGTCTTCTAAAACATTATGCCGATCAATTGAAATAGTCTCTAAAGAATAAGGGATAGAATTAGATTTTTTTGTGTTAGATTCTGGTCTGATTGAATTAATATGAATTTCAAGCTGATTTTTCAAATTCTCAAGTAAAGTTTCAACTTTTGCAATGTGATTCCAGTCGCCGTCAATCAATAGGTAGATTGCTGTTGATTGTGCAAGGTTTGAGGCTTTAAGATCCAGTACATTGCACTGACAGTTGGAAATAGTGGCTAGGATTTCGGCAATAAAATGGGTTGATTTATTTCCTAGTGCTGTAATCGTAAGTTGCATGAAGGGTGTCCTAGTTTTTTCTGCAGTGTAGCATCAAAAACAATAAAAAACATGATGATGTTTTAGAGAAACTTAAATGCTCGGAACATGAGCCCGGACATAAATTTTTAGTTAAGAATTATTATAGTCAGCCGACTAGAGAGAAGAGAGCTATAATTTGAAGAATTACTTTTGCAATAGTATGAAGACACCTGTCTAAGGGAGTGAAAATGTCAGACTCAAAAGATAAAAAAAATAAAAAGTTATCCGATGATTTTGCAGATGATTTGGATGCAATTCTCAATGATGCTGAGTCCTCAATAGATGAACAGGATGAATTGATTGATGATGAAGATGTGATTGACCAGCTGTTAGTGGATGATGAGTTTTCTGCTGATGAGCAGATTGATTCAAAATTGGAAGACAGTATCCCCAGCAAGATGATTGATGAAAAACAGCAAGATAATAACCCTGTTGAAATTGGGAAAAATTCTATTTCTGCAGAAAAAGATGTTGAACATGATGAGTTTGCAGATGAAGATGAGTTTAATGTAGATGATTTGCTTGATTCTGTAGATACAGAAGTTAAGGATGAGTTTTCTGAAGCTGAAATGACAGATTCAAATGTTAAAGAGGTCCTTTCTGAAGAGAGCCTATCTGAGGCTGATTCCGAAGAAGGTGAAAAGGAGGTTGTAAATGAGGGTTTAATTGATTCACAACCTTTAGATGAACAAGGCGATGCAGAAATTAAGGATGATATGCTTGATTTTGACATATCGGCGGATGATGAGCTGCTAGAGTCGGATGATCTTGAATATGACTCTCCTGTTTATACCGAACCCTCCGAGGAAAATAGCATCGAGCAGGATAATGCGGAGAATAAGATTGAGTCAGCTGATTTCCGGAATGCGCTGGATGCGCAAAGCTTAATAGTTGAAAAAACAGTCGAAGATGTAACCCAGGTTAACTCGACAATTAATGAGCTTAATGCTCAGGTTAGTCAGCTTTGGGCTGATAATGAAGAATTGAAAGAGCTGGTTGCCACATTAACCGCGACAACAGCAAAAAAAGACGATTCTGCAGCTGAAGAGATAGATTCGCTGCAAAAAGAACAGCGTAAGCTGAAAAAAGCGGTAAGAGAAAGTGAAAGTAAAGTGCCTACTTTAACTTATGTTGCTTTAGGGGTTGCAGTTTTGGCACTGTTAGTTGCCGGAATCTTAGGGGCAGTTGGCTATGGTGCGAAGACTGATGCTGAAAACCTCACAGAATTAGTTGCAACCCTGGAAGAAGAAATAGAGATTATTACTGCCAAAGATATTGGTTCAGGCATGCGGGAAGTCAATTTTAAAATTAATGCGCTAAAAATAGAAAATGAGAGGCTTAATGAGCAGCTGGATGCGATGAATAAAAGCATCCGGCAATCTGATGCTTTAAAAGCAATAGTTGATGACTTGGCAGGGCAAAATGACCATGCCCAAAAAGCCATAGAGAGTTTGCTGGCTTCGGTTGAGACACTGGAGCAGCAGAAAAGAATTGTCCCAGCTAAAAGGCGAGTTAAAAAGACTAAGAAACCTATTGTGAAAGTGGAGTGGGTTGTTAACCTGGTTTCTTTTAAACAGGAATGGTATGCCAAAAGAAAGTCAGAAGAATTTAAGAAAAAGGGCATTCCTGCTATAGTTGAAGAGGTTAATATAAAGGGTAAAAAATGGTTTCGATTAAGAGTCAAAGGATTTAAAAGTAAATATGAAGCGGCTGCATATGCAGTTAAAGTTAAAAAAACGCTTAACCTAAGTTCTGTATGGGTTACTAAGGCTACTGGAAGTAAATAACTGTATAATTACCCGGAGACAAACAAAAGCTTGCTCTTTTGTAAAATGGGAAAGTTATTTATTTTCAGATACCTAAGAGGCAAGTTTTATTTTAGGCTGAATGGCCGTTAACTTGCATTTTCCTGTTTACCTAGGAGTTATCGCCACTTAAAAAGATCAGTTCCAGAGGTCATGTCATTTCAGCATTATCTAGTCAGGAATCTAGATCTTTAAATGTATATTTCTAATAGGGAGCAATGGCAGGCATGACGCGTGACATAAAGTGTTGCAGTAACTTCAGTCTTTATTTTGTTTAAGTGGGCAATCAGATATTTTTATTGTGCTAAAAAATAAAAAAGCATGTACAATGCTCTATCCTTGATACTTGATAGATGGGTGTTTAGCTCAGCTGGGAGAGCATCGCCCTTACAAGGCGAGGGTCGGGGGTTCGATCCCCTCAACACCCACCAAATCAAACTTCAAAGAGGACCGAAGCAATATTATGAGCCAGTTTTTATGCTGGGTTGTAAGAGGCCTAGAGACGCTATTATGGATGCCTGCATAATTAGGCGCAGCGAAAAAATTACCGTGATTTAATTAAAAGCGTAGAGTCGTTCAGCTTGACGCATTCAAAGAGCATGTCATCAACTGAGCCATCGATATGATGAGTGTAATGCACACCATATTCTGTATCAGAATGTAGGTGTTTAAGAGTCCCATGTACTGTAAATGGAACGCCGGATTCAGGCAAGGTCATGGTTATTTTTAGGTTGTCATTAACTTTCTTCCCTAATGGTTTTCTGAGCTTTATCCTAATGCCTGTGCGACTAATGTCTAAAATTTCACCAGTTAACGAAATTTCTACTTCGGAAGGGACGGCGGAAAGCACATCTGCCTGTACGTTTTTGGGTTTTACTCTATGGTGGCGACGTCTTTCGGGTTTCATTTTAATTAGAAGTTTTTATCTTTATCCGTTGCATTAAGTATAGCAGAGTGAATAATTAAGTAAAATTTCGGAATATGAAGCTTTTTAATTTTAAAATTTTGATTTATATGATAAATGAGGGTTGCAATAAATCCTCGTTGCTAAAGGATGTTTTGAGCCGGCGGCCTTGTCTGATAAGCAAAAGGTTTGGCCAACGGTTCACCAATAAAAATGCCTTGGCCAGGCCAGGCAACACTTTTCCAATAGGCTTCAATTAAGCTGTTGCCTCTAAGGTAATACAACATCAATATACCTGGGTTTGGAAATTTTTGAACAAAATTGCACGGCTCTACTACAGCACCGTAGCTCCCGGTTGCTCCTGCCTTTAACCATTCTAGACTGCTCATTTGTTTACTGCCCGGCAATACGCCTCCGGCTGAGGTTAAATGATCGGCTATTGCACCGGGTAAAAAGTGATTGGACTGAATTTTTTTAATATGCGTTTTGCCTGTAAAATAAAACAGAACATCTGTTTTGTTCTCTATATAATCCTGTTGCAAAGTTTTTATAGGCCATATGCCATTGAAAAGAAGTGCTATTTTTGGAAAAAAAACAGCTCTGCTGCTTCGGGCTTTATCTGAGGTGTTTAGTAGATAGGCGGTACCTAGCGGGTGGCTATAATCAGATGCAATGCCTCTGTCTATCAAGGCTTTGACATCAGCAAAATTTTCACCAGCCAGTGCCATGGCTGGTCTCCATTTGTATTCATCGAAAGGCTTGTTTTTTTCACTATTATAGTAGGGTGATGGTTGAGTTTTTTTGCAGCCATTGGCACAAAAAGAGCTGTTATAGCCGGCGGCAAATGCTGTAGTGATCGACATGCAGTCAACGCGATAAGTATGCATCCAGGTTAAGGCGTATGCTTGGACGTGTTTAGGTGTTAGTTTGTCAGCTTGCTGTTTTATTTTGTTGAATATGGCAATGGGTAAGGTTTTGTAATTTGGGTTGAAGCGGACATGAATAATATTTTGATCGGGTATTTTTCTTTGTTGCTGATAATAGTTGGCAATTTTAATGCTTAAAGGGTCAGAGTCGTTAACAATAACACCAAGTTCATTCGCTGTTAATGCAGGCAGAGGGCTAAATATTATTGGAACAATGGCAGTTGCAGATAGGGGGGTGAAGCCTGTCAGCAGAAATAGGAATAGGGCCGGCAGGCATTTTGTACGTATAGTATTGCTATACTGTGATTTTTGCGGGAACATATAAAAAAGTTGAGTCATCGAATTCCCACCTCTCAAAAGTAGTTAGTCAAGAATAATTAAGAGTAGTAAAAAAATGTAATAAATTATCGTATTGCATGAATTATATTTTTTTTAAGCTTAGGGTTTTGCAGGCAATGAAAGGTTATTTGCAGCCATATGCCATTTGTAATGAGACAAGCTAGTGCAAAAAAGGTTCTCTGTTTGGTTTTTCAACGGCTAGATACGTAATTGATTTTGGCTGGATAGTTGGCAACTCTACCTGACCGCATATGATGTTGCTTAAGTTTTTAAAAATACAGGAAAGATCGGTTCGTTTCGTTATTTAATTCCAGTTCTCTAATTGCAGAACAGCTTTCTGTCATTCATCGCTTGCTGAAAGGGCATTGAGAGTGTTGGGAGTAGAAAAGGTAAGGTGGTGTTTGATTTGTTGATGGATAAGTGCAAATAAATGCGTAGTGCAGGAACCTTTGCATCAGAGGGGGTGATGCAAAGTTATGTTCCTGACTAGCAAAAATGCGGAAATTATAGGGCATCTTGCCCTAAATTCCTTTTCCCGCCCGCCTTATCCTTAAGGAGGCAGCCGATTGTCTATATGAATAAGACCCCCGGCTTTCCAAACCCTCCTTGCGGTGGGATGGCTTGTGAACTACAAAAATCCTTTTAAGGGAATTCCTTCTCTTTTGTAGTTGTTTGATTTAAAGCACTATCTATGCCAATGTTATATTATGTTGTTTTTAATAGGTTTGTTAGTATGGTGTATTATTTTTTTAAAATAAATAGCAGGGAAATGACATATTTACTGTGTGAAATAACCTATTTTTTAAATGCAAGCATCTTTAGGTGTCTTATGTTTTTTTACCAAAGGTGCTGGAGTGAGAAAATAACAGGTCTTTTTATCTTTTTGTGAGATATAATCTGCTCTTGTCTAAGACCGTGATTTGGTAGTGGCCATTAAATATTATATCCTTAAATAGACTGGTTTTTTAAAGCCGTTGCTGGGAATAGTTTTCCATTTTTTATTAAGATAGTTATAAATTCTTTTGGAATAGAGTTGATGCAAAAACGAAATGCAATAAAGAAATTGGGTGTTGCCTGTATTGTTGCCGGGTTAATTGCCTGCGGCGGAGCAGAGGAGCGCAAAAATAAATATCTGCAGCAGGGAGAAGAGCTGTTTAAGCAAGGCCGGTATGAAAAGGCATTGTTGGCATTTAAAAATGTTTTGCAAATTGACCCTAAAGATAGTGAAGGCCGTTATCAGCTAGCCGAAACTTTAAGTAAACAGGGGGAAATAAGAAAAGCTTTTGCACACTACCGCTCGCTTGCCAGTTCCGATGAAACGCATGTGATGTCCCGAGTTAGGGTTGGCCAGCTTTTTTTAATGAGCAGGAACCTTGACGAAGCTGAAAAAATGCTGAATGAAGCGCTTGCTCTTGCACCAGATGATAATGAAGTACTGCTATTTCAGGCAACAGTTAACTTAGTTAAAAATAATATTGATGAGGCTGTTAAAAGCATTGAAAAGGTTTTGCAGCAAAGTCCCGGTTTTTCTTCGGCCATTGTAATGAGGGCTGCTATATATACAAGAACGGGTGAAATTGAGTCGGCAGTTAAACTGTTGAAGCAGGGTATCGTAGATGCACCTGACAATGAAGAAATGCATGTAATGCTGGCAAAGCTTTATCATAAGCAAAAGTTAATGGCCGAGGCGGAGAGTGAGCTAAAAAAACTGATTGAAATTAAGCCGGATTCATTGGTGCACTATAAGCGATTGACTGAATTCTATTTGCTTGAAAAGCAAATGGAAAAAGCTGAAAAGGTATTGAGAAGTGCGGTTAAGCAAAACCCCGATGACGAGGCTGCTCAGTTCTATTTAATTGATTTTTTAGCAAATAAATATAGTCCGGATAAAGCAATTAATGAGTTGTCAGCACTGATCAGCCAGTCGCCTGAAGCCTACGCTTTGCGTTTTAAATTGGCAGCCTTGCAAATGGGAAAAAAAGACTTAGCTGCAGCAGAAGCTACTTTAAATAAAGTGGTTGAGTTAGATAAGCTAGGTGCTTCTGGAATTAAGGCCAGAAATGCATTGGCGAGACTTTATGCTTCAACAAAACGTGTTGACCAGGCTAAAGAGTTAATAAAAATAGTTTTGGAAGAGAACCCGCGTGATGCTGAGGCGTTAACTTTACGAGGCCAGTTTGCTTTGGCAGATAAAAAAATTCCTGACGCGATAGCTGATTTTCGTGCGGCATTGGTAGGTCAGCCGGAAAATATCAAGTTATTGAAACTGCTGTCATCAGCTCAAATTGCCAATAACGATGCAGAACTTGCCTTGGAAAATCTGCAAAAGATTGTTTCAATTGCACCCTCTGACATAGAGGCAAGGTTAAGGGTGGTTGAATTATTGTTTCGCTTAGGAAAGCCAGAGCAGGCAGAAGCGGATGTTTTAGCAGCCTTAAAATTGGATACGAAAAATAAAAAGTCACTTGAATATCTCTTCAAGATAAAAATGCTTCAAAAAAAATGGGATAAAGCACAGGATGTCTCAGAGCAAATTAGGACTGTAGGCGGGGATGCCGCAAAAGGATATTATTTATCCGGTCTGGCTTATCAGGCAGAAAAAAAGTGGCAGGAAAGTATTAAAGCGTTTAAACAGACGTTATTGCTTAAGCCCGGGTCTGTTGAGCCTTTAACGCAAATGGTTAAAAGTTATTTGTTGCTGGATCAGTCTGGCAATGCCCTTTCTTATTTAAACAAAGTAGTCAGAGAGAAGAAAGATCACTTTGTTGCCTATAACTTGATGGGTGAAGTTTTTTTACGTGATAAAAAACTGATAGATGCAGAAAAGGCTTTTCGTCAGGCTGTAGAAATTAAGCCGGAATGGTTTAGTGTATACCGAAATCTGGCTTTAGTGTCACTGATGAATAAGGATAAAGCGGGGGCGATTGAAGTCTTAAAAAATGGGATTGAAAAAACTAAAGGCTCAATAGGGCTGATAGAGATGTTGGCATCAATTTATAAAAAAGATAATGACCATAATAAAATTATAGACCTCTATGAGCAGGCATATAAGTTACACCCTGACTCAGTCATTGTGATTAATAATTTAGTAAGTTTTTTAGCTGAATATGGCGGAAGCCAAGAAACTTTAGATCGTGCAGAAAAGTTGGCAGCTCCACTGGAAAAAAGTAAAAACCCAAGCATATTGGATACTGCTGGCTGGATAGCTTATAAACAGGGTCATTATGAAAAGGCCCAGAAAATTCTGGAATCTGTGGTCGAGATGAATGGTGATGTTGCAGAAATAAATTACCATATGGGAATGATTTATTATAAGCTGGGCGATAATGAGTCAGCTCGGAACTATTTGAAAAAGGCTACCTCAAAGGGAGCTGATTATATGGGGATAGATCAGGCTAAAGATATATTGAAGAGCATTGCAGAATAATGCTGTGCTTTTTTGACTTATCTAGAATAGATGTTGTTTAACATGGTTGCTCAGGGCTTTTCCTCATACCTTTCGAGGGTGGTTGACATGAGAAAATGGCTATTTTTTATTAACTTTCAGCTACATTTAAAAAAAAGATAAAGGTAAGTTTGCTCCTCGCTTTCTTTTATTAATCATTCTAAATTATTAGGTACCAACAATATGGAAAACCAGGAAAATCAGGAATCTGATTTTAGGGACTATCTTAAAATCCTTAAAAGACGGCGTAAATATTTTATTATTCCTTTTGTTCTTTTTGCTTTACTTGGAGTTTTATTAGCCACTTTATTGCCTTCGGTATACAGTTCAAGTGCTACCATTCTAATTGAAGAGCAGGATATACCAACAGACTTAGTTAGATCAACCGTGACTACCTATGCTGATCAGCGCATTCAGGTTATCAGTCAGCGGATTATGACGCGTGTAAATTTATCTAAGATCATAAAAAAGTATGACCTTTATGCCCAAGATCGAAAGAATGATTCCCTAGAAATTATTTTAGACAAGATGCGTGAGCGTATTACTGTTGATACGATCAGTGCTGATGTGGTTGATAAGCGAAGAGGAGGAGCACCTACCCAGGCAACCATTGCATTTACTTTGTCTTTTGAAGATGAGTCGGCGGTTGTAGCAAAAAATGTTGCTAATGAATTGTCTACTATTTTTTTAAAGGAAAATATTAAGTCACGTACTTTGTCTGCAGAAAATGCCACTTTGTTTTTGAGTGAGGCGAAAAAAAGGCTTAAGGAAAAAATGCAAGCAATGCAGGATAAACTGGCTACTTATAAAGAAAAAAACTTGAATTCATTGCCAGAAATTACCCAGTTCAATCAACAGGAAATTACAGCTTTGAATAGCCGGCTATTAAATCTGGATAGTCAGGAGCGTTCACTTCAGGAGCGTCATTTTTATTTACAGGGGCAGTTGGCACAGATTGACCCAAATGCATTGGCAACCAATGCAGTCGGTAACCGGGTTTTTGATATAAAAGATAGGCTGCAAATTCTTGAATCTCAATACCCTTCGCTATTGGCAACCTACTCGGCAAATCATCCAGATGTTGTTGCCGCTAAAAGAGAAATAGCATCACTCAAAAGTCAAATTGGTGAAAATTCTGATTTGAATGATTTGAATTCGGAATTGACTGAAAAGAAAGTTGAACTGGCTTCAATGCTGAAAAAATATTCCAATGAGCATCCGGATGTGCTTGCGCTAAAAAAACAGATTGCTCAGTTGCAAGAGACCATGTTTGAATCTAAAAAATCAATTGTTGTCAGCTCATCTATAGAACCTGATAATCCCGCATATATTACCATGATATCTCAGTTAGAATCTGTCAATACAGAGCTTAAATCGGTTGGGTATACCCGTAAAAGAATGCAGGAAAAAATTGAGAAGTTAAAAAACTTGGTACGAAGAGCACCCTTGGTTGAAAAGGAATATTTAGATATGGTGCAAGAACTTGATAATACCAATTTACGCTACAGGGAAGTAAGTGCAAGGGAGATGGAGGCAGAGATTTCTCAGCACCTGGAAGCTGACCGTAAAGGTGAGCGCTTCACGCTTATTGATCCGCCACAGGAGCCATTGGAACCCGTAAGCCCTAACCGTCCTGCAATATTGTTTTTAAGTTTTATATTGGCGATAGGTGCTGGTATTGCCACAGTTGCGGCAACTGAAGCTATGGATACGTCAATTTATAATGAAAACACAGTGGCTGGGATTTTAGGCACGGTTCCGTTAGCCAGTATTCCTTATCTGGAAAATAAGCATGAATTCGAAAATACAAGGAGGAATAAAAGAATCATGTATCTCTCGGTTTTATTGTTATTAATTGCTTTAATAACTGCGTTTCATTTTCTATTTATGCCTTTAGACGTGTTTTGGTATAAATTATTACGGGTTATTAATGCATAAAGCTGCGAATATAGTTTAATCATATTTGTTTTTATCTTTCTCCTGGCTTGCGGGAGAATGCGATAAGTGAATTGTAGGACAGAACTTGTAAATTTCTCTTATCAATTAAATTACCCTTAGGATTCACCAAATTAAAAAATAGCTTATGAAAAAAGAAGTTGAAAGTATAAATTATATCTTGACACGAGTTCAAAAACCCAATAATGCTAAACTGCATGAGAACAGAGTGATTACGACTTTTAAGCCTGGAAATTGGTTAGAATCATATAAAATGCTGCGTACCCGCATACTTCAGGTAATGGACAGCAATAGCTGGACTACTTTTGCAGTGAGCGGAGCAAGTAATCGGGCTGGGAGCAGTTTAATAAGCGTAAATTTGGCAATTAGCATTGCAATGGAATTGGATCAGACGGTTTTGCTGGTTGATGCAAATTTAAATAGCCCAGCAATTCATACCATGCTTGATATTGAAGCTGATGAGGGACTGGGAGATTATCTGTTGCATGACAGACCTGTTCATGAATTGCTGATAAATCCAAGTATCGAGCGCTTAGTTGTGCTGCCTGCGGGCAAGCCTGTGCTTAATTCAACGGAAATATTGCGATCTCCTAAAATGATTCAATTGGTTGATGAGTTAAAGAACCGCTATCCATCACGGATTATAATTTTTGATATGCCGCCTATTTTGACTCAGGCAGATGCACTGAGTTTTTCGCCTTATGTTGACAGTGTTTTGTTAGTTGTAGATGAAGGACACACCAAAACAGATGAATTAAAGCATGCAGCCGAATTGCTAAAAGACGTTAATGTTTTAGGTTCTGTGTTTAATAAGGCAACGGATCAGCATATTAAATATAGTTCCGACAGTTTTAAGGTTTATTGATTATAAATGTTAATTGTATTTGGCAGAGTATATGTAAAGCAATTGTCCGAAAATTTACAGAGGATGGGTTTTTTATTTTACTCTCGGATATGACAGCATGGCTAAAAAACAGAAAACTGCGTTTGTTTGTACTGAATGCGGTACGGAATACCCTAGGTGGGGGGGACAGTGTACAAGCTGCGGAGAATGGAATGTTATTAAGGAAATACGTTTAGGTGCAGCTGCTTCAAAACAGAGTTTAAAAACAGCTGGCTATGCAGGTGCCCACTCAGAGGTTAAATTCCTTTCTGATGTAGATTTAGCGCAGGCAGAAAGAATTTCCACCGGTTTCGTTGAATTTGATCGTGTTTTAGGGGGCGGAATTGTCAGGGGCAGTGTAGTATTGATTGGCGGAGCTCCAGGTGCAGGTAAAAGTACTATTCTGCTGCAGGTCATTGCCAGTGTTGCTCAAAAGGGGTTTTCCGTACTCTATGTTTCTGGAGAGGAGTCTTTACAGCAAATAGCAGAGAGAGCCAACCGCCTAAACCTTGATGCCCGATCAATTAAAATGCTGACTGAAACTTCGGTGCAGAGCATTTGTGATGTTGTGGATTCAGAAAAGCCTGTGTTGCTTATTATTGATTCAATTCAGGTTATGCATACCGCTGATTCTGATACAGCACCCGGTTCAGTTTCCCAAGTAAGAGAGTCTGCCAGCTATTTAACTCAATATGCAAAAAGAAATAACATCTCTATCTTTATGGTGGGGCATGTTACAAAAGACCAGTCTCTGGCAGGTCCAATGACCTTGAGTCACATTGTTGATGCACAGGTGATATTGTCATCGACGGATGATGCAAGGTTTAGGGTATTAAGGTCAGATAAAAACAGGTTTGGCAGTGTTGGGGAGCTGGGTTTTTTTTCTATGGGAAGCAGTGGGCTGAAAGAGGTTAAAAACCCATCGGCTATGTTCCTGTCGCGGGCAGATGAACCTTCGTCAGGCAGTGTTGTTACTGTAATATGGGAAGGAACCCGGCCTTTGCTGGTAGAAATTCAGGCGCTGGTAACTGAAAGTCAGTATGGTAACCCACGCAGGTTAGCTGTAGGTCTAGATCAGAATAGACTGGCAATGCTGTTGGCTGTTTTAACACGGCATGCAGGTATTTTTACTGCGAATGATGAAATCTATGCAAATGTAGTGGGTGGAATTAAAGTCACGGAAACGGCTTCTGATTTGGCTATTATAATAGGTGTTGTTTCTAGCCTTAAAAATAAAGTGATTCCTCATGATGTAGTGTTTTTTGGCGAGATTGGCTTAAATGGCGAAATAAGACCCGTTGCAAATGGCTTTGCAAGGCTGAATGAAGCGGCAAAACATGGCTTTAAAAAGGCGGTAATTCCTAAGGCTAATGCACCTAAAGAGCCAGTTGAAGGATTAACCATTAGTGCAGCATCAACAGTCTCCGAAGCTCTTGATGCCTTTGGATATTTCTAAATATTACTTTTTTGCCATGGCTATTTTTTATGAGGTAAGAGCCAATAGGTCTCTTTCCAATATATCGCTGTCGCCAAGATTCAGTTCAACTAGACGGCGTAATTGTGAGATGCTGTCTATATCAATATGTTCACATTTAAACCCGGCATTGTTACCGACAACATGTGCAACACTCACTTGCATGCTAATGCTTACATCATCAGACAATTGTAGGTTAAGTGAGTAAAGGCTATCTAAAGGTTCGGTCCAGGGTGCTTCAAACCTTAAAAGACAGCCCTTTAATGATATATCGATTAATTTGCAGGATTGAGAACTCGATTCACTGCTTAAGGTAGCATCAGCGTTATAAAAAATACGATGAAAATGGCGTTTGTCGTTTGTTAGGTCATTCATGATTAAGACTCTAGAAAAAATTGCATCGAAATATTATTAATAAGGACAATATCATTTACTTTTAAATGAATAGTTTTATCTCCTAAAGGTTTTTGATTAACCTGAATGCTAGGGTCACTTTCTAAGGAGGATATAAAATAGCCGTCCTTTCTTTTGGAAATGATAACTACGCCGGAGCCACCATGTCCAAAACGGGTCATGGATTTTTTTAATGGAAGTATTCTGCCAATATGGTGGCCATCTAATACCTGAAGACTGGCATTAGGAGTATCCTGTTTTTCGTTTGATTTTATGTTAACAAATTCAATATGTTCATTTTCAGTGGATACTGTTGACTCTGCTTCAGAAAAAACAATATTGTGTTTGCCAACAGTTATAACATCATGATTTTTAAGGATGGCTTCTTTAACAGGTTCTTTGTTTATGACTAAAGGGTGGGCTTCATTTAACTGTTTGATAATGTAGCTGTCTTCTTTAATAATCACAACAGCATGCGCCGGCGCAACATCTTGATTGTCTATCACTAAATCATTGGAATCGTCACGGCCAATGTGGACGGTACCTGAATCGTAGATGTACGATTGAATTGCTTTATCTTTAAAGTAAATCGTAAATTTTGCCATTGCTCTCGTAAAATGACTTGCTTAGATCTAATATTATAGACTGTATAAAAAAGCTTGCTGAATTAAAGTATCATTTTTTTGGGTAGAACTTAACGAGTTTGATGGTATTTTCATCTCGCTTAATTATCTCCAGGGGGTAGCCATGAAGGGGAACGCTGGTACCAGGTTCCGGAATTGTTTCCATATATTCGATAATAAGGCCGTTGAGGGTTTTTGGGCCTTCCGTAGGCAGAGACCATTGAGTGATGCGATTAAGTTCACGAACAGTTACGCTGGCATCAACCAGAACACTGCCATCTTTCTGTTCCTTAACATCGGCTTCTTCTGCAACTAATTCGCCTACAATGACTTGCAATAGATCATCAAGTGTAACTAAGCCCTGTACATCACCGTATTCATCAACAACAAGGCCGATACGCAGTTTCTCTGCTTTAAAGCTTTGTATCTGCTTATGCAGGGGAGTGCTTTCAGGTATAAAGAAAGGCTTGTCCATGTTTTCGGTGATGCTCTGTTTGTCAAAATCTGTGCGGTTGATTAAGGGAATCAGCGATCTTAAATGCAAAAAACCAATAACCCTGTCTATGCTCTTCTTATAGATAGGAAGCCGAGTGTGAGAGCTAGTCTGGATTTGCTGAATAATGGACTCAAGAGGCTCTTCCAAATCGATGCCAAGAATTTCATTTCTTGGTGTCATAATATCTTCAACAGAAGCTGTTTCAAGATCAATAATGCCTAACAGCATGTTTTGGTACCTGGCAGGCATCAGATCTTCAGCATCCGCAACAATGCTTTTCAGTTCATCTTTATTGAGCTGATCTTTTTTTATTTTGGATGCGTTAACACCCACTAAGCGCAATAACAGATTAGAAATCAAATTTACCACCCAAACAAAGGGGTAAAATAGTTTTAATAGCGGGGTGTAGACCCAGGCGGCGGGGTATGCAAGAATTTCAGGTTTAAGAGCAGCCAATGTTTTAGGTGTAACTTCTGAAAAAATAAGAACTGCAAAAGTTAAAGTGGCAGTTGAGGCAAGGATTATTTCTTCCTGACTGAGATTGACAATACCGTCATCAATTAGCCTTATGGCTATGATTGTTGCCAAAGAAGATGCCGCAATATTTACAAAATTGTTACCCAGTAGAATGAGTCCCATTAATCGGTCGGGTCGCTGCAATAACCTATTGGCTTTGATGGCACCTCTATGTTTTTGCTTAACTAAATGTTGCAGTCGATAACGGTTTAAAGTCATCAGCGCCGTTTCAGAACCTGAGAAAAAAGCAGAGAGCAGTAATAGGCCGGCAAGTATACCGAACAATATACTTAGAGATATGTCGTTCAAAGAAGTGACTCAAAATTAAAATACAAGTCCCTAGTTTGTATGTTGAGAAATATTTGTCAAGTTTTGATTTGAAATTTATAGGAGGGGGAATCATGGTACGACTTCAACAAGCATTAATAAGCTCTTATAGAATATTGAAAATAAATGATATTTTTAGGATAATTGCAGTTGTTTTTTTCTTTTCCGAGAGGCTAATAATTTTTAAAAAGGCTGCTATACTGTATGTAATTTAGGATAGAGTGTAAGCATATGGTTTTGCCGCAATTACTATTAATTGATGATGATGAAATAAGGACTCGGCAATTTGAGAGCATTTTGTCATTTTTGGAATATCAGGTTTCTATAGTAAACTCCTCTGAGTATATTTCTGCATTAAACAGCTTGAAGAACTTAAGGGCAATATTTATAGGGAATGGCTGTGAAAAACTAGCGACATTGATTAAATCTGTGCAGGATTTGAGTGTAGAGCTGCCAATTTTTTTGCTGATAGAAAAGGGAGCGTCAATACAGGTTCCTACAGCGGTGCAGCAAATGGTAACACAGAGCTGTGAATGGCCAACACTTTACCCAATGTTGACCGAGATTTTAAAAAAAATTTCTTCCCCAAAAATAGTGCCTGTGCAGTCAATGAAGCAGGCATCAAAAACAGCAGTTTCTAATAAGGGATTGGCTGGGAAAAGTGCGGGCATAAAACAGGTAAGAGAATTGATTGGGCAAGTTGCAGGGTCTACGGCAACCGTTTTGGTACTGGGTGAATCAGGAACGGGCAAGGAAGTGGTTGCCCAGGCTTTGCACCGAGCTTCTGACAGAAAAAACAAACCTTTTGTACCTATTAACTGTGGTGCAATCCCGGGTGAATTGCTGGAAAGTGAACTGTTCGGGCATGAAAAAGGAGCATTTACTGGAGCATTGACTGCAAGACAGGGGCGGTTTGAAATGGCTGAAGGCGGCACTCTGTTTCTCGATGAAATCGGTGATATGCCTATGCCTATGCAGGTTAAATTATTAAGAGTGCTTCAGGAGCGTGTTTTTGAGCGTGTCGGCAGTAATAAAGCCATTGAATGCGATGTCAGAATCATTGCCGCAACACATCGTAACCTTGAGGCTGAAATTAAAGAAAAGCGGTTTCGAGAAGACCTGTTTTACCGTTTAAATGTATTTCCCATTGAATTGCCCTCTTTAAAACAAAGAGCAGAGGATATTCCCCTATTGGTCAGCCATTTAACAGCCAGAATGGAAGCTGGCAACCGAGAAACAGTGCAATTTACTACTGATGCACTCGCTTTAATGATGCAGCACCCCTGGCCTGGAAATGTGCGAGAGCTATCTAATTTTATAGAAAGGCTGGCAATAACAAATCCCAATGGAATAATTGATGCAAAGGGACTACCTGATAAATTTCAGAAATATGAGATTCCGGAAGGATTGATGATAGATGCTTTGATTAAGGAAGAGCTTTCTGAAATTGATATTAAAGATGAAACTCTTTTGTCTGATAGAGAGCAGGAGCCAGAAGCAGAAAATAGTTCGATAGCCGAGCGGCAACTGCCAGAACAGGGCATGGATTTAAAAGAATATTTAATGGATATGGAAATTAACCTGATTAAACAGGCTTTGGCAGAATGCAACGGTGTGGTGGCACATGCAGCAAAACTGTTAAATATGCGCCGGACCACATTGGTTGAAAAACTGCGTAAATATGAGTTGTCTTAATTTCCAGTATAGGGATTGGAGGGAGCAGTGTTTGTTGAATAAACTGAAGTGGGGTGTTACGATTTGCTGGGTTGAAATGAAAGAAGGGAATATGGCCTATGCAGAAATTATTAATAACATCATGTGGTTGCGGTTTTTTTTGCTTACGAACCCCTTCAATAACTAAACAATCGGGAAGATTTCGAATAAAAAAGGGAATTGATGATACTCTGGCTTTTTTATCAGTAAATATATTTATTCTCTTATTGGTCATTGTTATCTCCTGCATGACTAAAGATGCACTGGCGCAAACATTAACCCCCGGATTTCCCTCAAAGCTGCAAAAAAACCTTAGTGGCCTGCCTCTTGATGTTAGAGTAATTGTTCGCCCTGAGGATGGCACAACTTCATATTTACGAGGTGGCAATCTTTCCTCTATTTTAGAGGAAGATAGGGACTTCCGGGCTATCCAGTCTTTAGATGATCCCGCAACAGTAGCTATTGCCTTTTTAAATGCCTATAAAGATCTTTTTGGCATCCTAAACCCCAAAGATGAATTTGTATTAAAGTCGGTTAACCAAGACAGTCTAGGGTACAGCCAAGTTCGCCTTCGGCAGGTGTATTCAGGTTTTCCAATATGGAATGCCGAGATATTAATCCAGTTAAATCAAGGTAATCACATTTCGCTGGTACAGGCAGATTATATAAAAACTCCCTCAAAGTTAGATACCCAGTCAATATTCAGTAAAAAGCAGGTGCTTAAAAATATTGCGAAAATATTTGAAATTGATTCTCAATGCCAAGAGTGTAAACTGAAAACTATTATTTACCTTACTCAGAAACGAAAGCCCTTATTGGCCTATCAGGTATCGGTAACCGTTAGCTTGTCAGAAGGCTGGAAAGTCATTGTTAATGCCCATACAGGCCTAGTTATAAACAAAATACCCTCTGTCTATTCTCGCTCATCAGGAAAGTTGTAATGAATGAAATAAATGTAAAATTTAGCTCTCATTTTCGGCTAAAGCAGTTGACTGGCTTTTTGCTCATTGGGCTGTCTGTGGTTTCAAATAGTCAAGCTACAGGCAATAATGTTATGGCAGGCGGGATTGTTTCTGGGCTACAGGCTAATCCATCCGCAATGAAAAAATCGGTACAGTCTAATTTTGACCCCGATTTGTGGCAGAACGCCAGACAGCTGAATTCTTCAGGTAATTTGGCGGCCGATGAGGCGATTGAACGGATACGGCAGCAATTTGAGAATATGGGGAGGGTAACTAGCCAATCGGCTCGGCTACCCGTATCTACCGCAACTAATGCAAATTCTGGGTATTTAGCAGAAAAAGCAAATAACACGGCAAAAAGAATTAAACGTGCCATAAAAAAACTTACTATTGATGTGCGGTCACGAAAAAAAACGGGCAGTGTTAGCCAGCTAAAAGGCAAGCTGTTAGCAAGAACTGAATTGTCTACGGCAAAATATCTGGCGGGATTGAATTCTCAGCCTATTTCTCGCGAGAAGCAGGATAAAGTACTTGGCCGTGAATTCCTCAATGCATACAAAGGTGTGTTGCAAATTGATAACCCAGATCAAGAATTTGAATTGATTCAAAGGAAGGAAGATAAGCTCAAGCGATGTCATCTGCGTTATTCTCAGGTTTATAAGGGGCTGCCCGTTTGGCCAGCTGAGCTTATGGTTCACCTTGATCCGCAGGGGGATGTGGATTTAATGTCCGGTGCCTATATTTCAACACCCCGAAAGCTGGTAACAAAACCTACGTTAACAGCCGATGAAGCAATTGATGCCGCCATTGGAATTGTACCAGATGGCGAAAAGGCAGAAACCCCCAGCCCTGAGCTAATCATTTATGCTCCAGTGGACCGTACCCCTCGCCTTGCATGGAAAATGGAATTTGAAATTTCACTATCGTCACGTTGGCTAGCCATAATTGACGCGCATACTGGGACAAAATTAGATGCCTATGAACAGGTTATGGATTTTAATGTTAAGGGCATTGGCACGGATATTTCTGGCATTTCCCATTCACTTAATGTGTGGAGAGAAAATAATCTCTATTATATGGCTGATTCCAGTAAACCTATGTTTAATAGCTTCAACCCACAGCATCCTTTTTCTGCAAAGGGTGCTATTATGGTTCTGGATTTCCAGAATAAAGGATCTAAAGAAAAACTTCCGGAATCTGTCTTTCATATCACCTCCTCACACAATAATTATGGCTGGCTTCCCGATGGAGTAGGTGCGTCTTATGGACTGTCTGAGACTTATGATTATTTTCTTGAACGATATAATCGAAATTCGATAGACGGGAAAGGTGGAAATATCATTGGCATAGTTCGGCTAGGAGACGATCTAGCAAACGCCTTTTGGAATGGGCGTTATATACTATTTGGTGATAAACGTCCTCTTTCCAAAGCAATTGATGTCGTTGCACATGAAATGACGCATGGAATAACTCAGGCTGAAGCCGGTCTTATATTTCAAAACCAGTCTGGTGCATTGAATGAAGCCTTTTCAGATATTTTTGGCGAGATGGCTGAAGCACGTTTAAAAGGAGGTTCGCCAGATTGGCTTAAAGGAGCAAGCGTTTTTCCCACGCCAATTCAGAATTATAAACAGCCTTCCTTGATACACTGTTGGAGAAATACGCCTTGTCCAGCAAAAATGTCTCAATTCATTCATTTATCAGCTGATAAGGCGGGGGATTTTGGTGGCGTACATTCTAATAGCAGTATCATTAATCATGCCTTTTATTTATTGGCTGAAGGACTCTCAGGTGCAATAGGCATACGTGATGCCGAGCAGATATTTTATAGAACCTTAACTACAAAGCTTTTGCCACAGTCGCAATTTGTGGATGCCCGCAGAGGCGCTATAGCTTCTGCGGAAGAACTGTTTGGTATTGGATCTGCTCAGGCTAAGATAACCGCTGAAGCATTTGATCATGTAGAAATTTTTGATAATGTTGCACCCCCTGTTCCTAATCAGCGTCCAGTAATCAATGCTGAAGATTCTACATTAGCTATTTTTTGGGGGTCTAATGTTTTGGATACTGGCGAAGCTAATTTTGGCTATTTTATAGGCCGAAAAGAACAAGCGTTTAATGATCCGCAACAGTTAGACCCACTATTTCCAATAGAAGTGAAGCAAAGACGTCTTTCAGTATCTGGAGATGGCAGTAAAGTGGCTTTTGTCAGTTCAGATAATGACTTTTGCATTTACCAAACGGATAACTCACAGATAGGCGACTGTTTAGGTTTCCCTGGGCAGGTATATTCTGGAACAATGTCAGCGGATGCCAAACGTTTAGCACTTATTCTGCTAAATGAAGAAGGTGAGCCTGAAAATAAAATTATGCTCATTGATCTTGCTAGTGATTCTTCACAGACTATTGAACTTAGAGCACCTTTGTTAGACGGTGATACAGTAGAGGTGCTTCGAGCCGATATAATGGACTTTAGTTCGGATGGATCAATGCTGATGTACGATGCATTTAGTCAAATTCAAGTTGAAAGTAGCTCGAAAATAGGGGTTTGGAACATTTATGGATTAGACCTAAATACGGGCGGAGTTTCTTTTATAACACAGCCAAATCCAGAGAGTGACTCTGGAAATGCTTCTTTTAGTCAGACACGCGATTATATTATTACCTTTGAAAGGGCGCAGCATGATTCTTTAGGTTCCATAACTATTGGTACAAAAAACTTACTGAATGGCAAGTCATATAACGTCAAAGTAGTTAGCTCCTCATTTAATATGGTTAGTCCGGCATTTACTGGGGATGATTCCTCCATAATTTATTCTGTTCCGGAAGTCTCTCTTGCTAATCTGACTGGTTTTTCATTATTTCGCCAGCCTCTTGCTGATAATTTAATAGCGGCAAAAGGCAATTCATCTTTATGGCTCAAAAAGGCCAGTCAGGCGACTATTTATCGGCGAGGTGTTTTTAAGCAGCAAGAAAAGTATAGTTTGAATGTTTCATTGATTGGCAATGGCGATGGTTTAGTTTCGAGTAGTCCATCAGGTATTATTTGCGGGAATGACTGTACTGAAGAGTTTGTACAAAATACCAAAGTATCACTAGTTGCGAATTCTACTAATGACAATTCTATTTTTTTAGGCTGGAGTGGAGACTGTAGTGGAACTGCTGTATGTGATATTACTGTCAATGCATCTGCATCAGTTATGGCCAATTTTTCTTTAAAATATCCTCCTCCATCATCTAACAGTATTTTTGGCAGCGCCCGTTTATTTGTTGAGCAGCAATATAGGGATTTTTTCCACCGTGAAGGCGATGCCGGTGGGATAGAATATTGGCGAAAAGCGATTGATGAACAGCATTTGCCACGTTCAGAAGTGATCGCAAACTTTATAGGATCTAATGAATTTTCAGGGCGAGTTGCTCCTATTGTACGCTTATATCTTGCTTATTTCAAGAGGATTCCAGATATTCAGGGGTTAAACTATTGGCTGAGTAAATTTCGTAATGGTATGTCTTTGAAATCTATTTCCGAAGCCTTTATACAATCAGCTGAATTTAGAGCTATTTATAGGGAAATTAGCAATGACTACTTTGTGACTTTAGTTTATCAAAATGTTTTGGGAAGAGAACCTGACTATAATGGACTTAATTACTGGGTATCTGAACTTAATAATGGCAAGAGGCGAAGTGGAATCATTGTGGGTTTTTCAGAGTCAGAAGAGTTTCGTTTAAAAACGGGTGGTTTTGTAAATCTAATTATGCTTTATTCAGGTATGCTACAGCGTAGCCCTGATCTAAAAGAGTTAGTCTACTGGATAGAATTGTTTCAAAATAACGGGGGGACATGGATAGATATGATTAGTGGCTTTATTGACTCTCTGGAATACCACAATCGTTTTTGATCGTTTAGCGTGTTATAGAAACAGCAGACAATTTTACCTGTAGGGGCAAACTCTTGTGGCTATTGTGCCACGAAATTTACGCAAAAAAGATACTATTATAGTTCGTCAAATTATTGCCATCTGTTTTTTTTAACCTATTGAAAAACAATAAATAATTGACTTGGTCTAATTATTGCTTTTACGTTAGGTAACTAACAAAAGCAATAATCAGATATGAATACACCTGTTACTCCTCAAACAATAAAAGCCGAAAGGTTGACGGATGCTTTTCAGCTTTTTAATGAGCTTTCTCAAAACCTGTCTGATTCTTACCAAGGGTTGCAAACGCAAGTACTCACCTTAAGTAAAGAGCTGGCTACCGCCCGTACAGAACGACTGACAACACTAATAGAAAAAGAAAAGCTGGCTGACCGTTTACAGCAGATATTGGCAGCATTGCCGGCGGCAGTTATTGTTTTAGATGCTGAAAACAAAGTTGTAGATTGCAATGATATTGCGCTTAAATATTTATCTGAGCCACTCATAGGGCAAAAATGGTCAGAGGTGGTTCAACGCAGCTTGATTTCGGTTTTTGATAACCCTCACGAACGGCAGCTAAGAAATGGCATTAGAGTCAGTGTGACTCAGAATGCATTAAATAATGACTCGGGCCAGATTATCCTACTCTCTGATGTGAGTGAGCTGCGGTCATTGCAAGATATGGTCAATCAGCAGAAACATCTTTCAGCGATGGGCGAAATGGTGGCCAGTATGGCGCATCAGGTGCGTACACCGCTTTCTACCGCTATTTTGTATGCCTCCCAGATGAATAAAGTTTCCGTTTCTGATAATCAGCGCATCAAATTTTCCAATAAAATCCTTGAACGTCTGAATTATCTGGAAAGGCAGGTGAACGACATGCTGGTCTTTGCTAAAGAAGGCCATTTAACCATGGATGTTTTTTCATTGCAGAATTTGCTGAAAAGAATCAATGAAAATATGCAAGATATAAAGATAGAGAATGCTGTTAAATTCTCTATTGGCAATGACGTTCAGGCGGACGTAATGCTGGGGAATGAAGATGCATTGCTAGGGGCTATTATGAACCTGCTGAATAATGCGGTGGAAGCCCAGAATGGTGAAGGCAGAATTACGCTGCAGCTGAATCAGCCGGATCAGACCAGCTTGCAGATCCGAATACAGGATAGCGGTACAGGTATGGATGACGATACAAAACAGAGACTGTTTGAACCCTTTTATACCACCAAGGTGAAAGGAACAGGATTGGGACTGGCCGTTGTAGACAGTGTAGTCAGAGCGCACAGCGGTTCAATCCAATGTGAATCGCAACTTGGTCAAGGTACCTTGTTTACTTTGCTATTGCCCTGCGTTAATCAATATATAACCAATTTGTCAGGTGATGGCTATCGGAAAATGGAGAACGGCTATGAAGCAGTATGATGTGTTAGTGGTAGAAGATGATCTGGATTTATGTGAAGCACTATGCGACACCCTGGAAATAGAAGGGTATAAAGTAGTGTCTGCCAATAATGGTACAGAAGCGCTCAGCAAGTTGGCTAAGAATATTGTTAGATTAGTGGTCAGCGATATTCAGATGCCTGTTATGGATGGCTTTCAGTTATTGAATAATATGCAGCAAAAACATCCTGAAATCCCTGTATTGCTGATGACAGCTTATGGCACTATCCCTAAGGCGGTAAAAGCAATGCAGACTGGCGCTGCAGATTATCTGATCAAGCCCTTTGAGGCCTCTGTTTTGGTGGAAAAGGTGGCTGAATTGGTGGTGCCTGAAGAAACTAAAGCAGCTAGTGAAAGAGTTGTTCAGGATTCCAAAATGAAGCAGCTTTATGCCTTAACCGCTAAAGTGGCAAAAACAGATGTTACTGTTTTGCTGCAAGGCGAGAGCGGTACAGGTAAGGAAGTAATGGCAAGGTTTATTCACCAAAATTCCCAACACCATGATGGACCTTTTATTGCGATAAATTGCGCGGCAATCCCTGAAAACATGCTGGAGTCTATCCTTTTTGGCTATGAAAAAGGTGCGTATACAGGTGCGGTGCAATCTATGCCGGGTAAGTTTGAGCAGGCTCAAAACGGTACCCTACTGCTAGATGAAATATCAGAAATGGATATTGGGCTGCAAGCTAAATTACTGCGGGTATTGCAGGAAAAAGAAGTTGAGCGCCTGGGCGGGCAGGAGAAAGTTTCTTTAAACGTCAGAATTTTGGCGACCACTAACCGAAAATTGAAGGAATATGTAGAGCAGGGTCTGTTTAGGGAAGATTTATATTATCGTTTAAATGTATTCCCCATTAAAATCCCATCGCTGAAAGATAGGGTGGGTGATATTTTGCCGTTGGCAATGGAATTAATGAAAAAATACTGGCAAGAAGGAAAATCTTTACCTGTTTTTACAGAAGATGCTGTTGCAGTTATGCAGAATTATGGCTGGCCTGGCAATGTAAGGGAGCTGGAAAATGTGGTGCAGCGTGCCTTGATTTTACATAGGAATGGTTATATTTTGCCTGAATGCCTGGTGTTTGAAGGTGATATGGACGACCAAATGCTGATGTTTGATCAAGATGAGAATGGGCCGGAGTCGGTTAAATCAATTGCAGATGTTTCTTTTGAGCCTGCTGTGCCTGCCAGTACCGGTGCCTGTTTAGGGGATAGCGTAAGGTCAGCTGAAGAAAATATTATTTTGCAGACATTGCATAATGAAAAGGGAAGCAGAAAGGTCACAGCGGAGAAATTGGGGATTAGTCCCAGAACACTGAGATATAAAATAGCCAGGATGAAAGATGCGGGGGTTGCTGTACCCTGTTAGCTTTTGAAAGGATAATGTGACGATATTTTGTTGTTGGCTTGAAAAATGCATATAACTTCATATAAAAATCAACTCAGAAACAGCGGGAGAACAGAATGAGCGATATAAATATAAACCAAGTGCTATCTCAGATGCGGTCAATGTCTATTGAAGCTTCCAGTCCAACTATTAAGCCTGCAGAAGCGAGCGATAGCGGTTCAGATTTTGCTGCTATGCTGAAAGACTCTATTGATTCGGTTAATGACACACAAAAAGCATCGGGAGCATTATCAAAATCTTTTGAAATGGGTGATGCAGATGTCAGTCTTGCAGAGGTTATGATTGCATCGCAGAAAGCCAGTGTATCTTTTCAGGCAATGCTTCAAGTTAGAAATAAATTAGTTGATGCCTATAAAGACGTGATGAATATGCCAATGTAACAATTGGTTAAAAAAATAAACATAAAAAATCTTAAAATCTATAGTAGATCTCAGTATTGCGTCTATATTTAATCTATAGATTTTTAGATTAAAAGAATGCATATATTGCAGCTAGCGATGCTGTTAATGTATTTTTTTAAAAGTACTATTTAAGCAACCCATAAATAAATTAATTAATGAGTGAGCAAGAAGGCGGTGATTTAGCAGAGCTGGAGCCAGATACTAGCGCGCTAAGTAAATTAAATCAGGAAATAGAAACGCCACCTATCTTAAAGGGACTGGGCAATTTGTCTATGGCTAGGCAAATAGGCCTAATGCTCGGAATAGCATTAAGCGTTGCTGTTGGTATTGCTGTTGTCCTGTGGTCTCAGGCAGACTCGTATGATTTGCTTTATTCAGGGATGGAAAATGAAGATGCTACTGAAATATTGGCAACCCTGGATCAGCTGGGGGTGGACTATTCGGTAGAAACAGAATCGGGTGCGATTATGGTGCCTGCCGATAAGGTACGTTCGTTAAAGCTTAAGCTGGCTGCACAGGGGCTGCCTAGAACTCAAAGCTCAGGCTATGAAATACTGGATAAAGAAACAGGTTTTGGTACCAGTAAAAATATTGAATTAATGCGCTTTCGGCGGGCTCTGGAAGGGGAAATAGCCAAAACAGTCTCGGCCATCCAGAATGTTAAATCAGCACGAGTTCTTTTAGCACTGCCCAAGCAATCTGTTTTTGTCCGTAAACGTAAAAAACCCAGTGCATCAGTTATTGTCAGTTTATATCAGGGACGAACTCTGGAAAAAGGCCAGATAGAAGCAATTGTGCATTTGGTTGCATCCAGTGTGCCTATGATGGAATCTTCTCAAGTCACTGTAGTTGATCAAAAAGGACGAATGCTCAGTGGAAATGAGTCTTCTGAAGATATGTATTTAACATCAAAGCAGTTTGAATACAAAAAAAATCTTGAAGAGCATTTAATGCACCGGATAGAAAGCATTCTGATTCCATTGGTTGGGCGAGAGGGTATGCAAACGCAAATTTCAGCCGATGTGGATTTTACTGTTACAGAAAAAACTCAGGAAATGTTTAACCCTGATCTGCCAGCCTTAAGAAGTGAACAGACACAGGAAGACCTGAATTCCAGCAGTGCTATTCAGGGCGTTCCCGGTGCATTGTCAAATCAGCCTCCGCCTGCAGGTGTTGCACCCGAGATTGCGGTAGGCGAGGGGGCTCAGACAGGTGCAGATTCGCCTTCTTCTAGCAGTAAAAGTGCAACCCGAAATTTTGAATTGGATAAAACTATCACTCATACCCGCCTGGCAACGGGGGTTTTGCGTCGGCTATCTGTAGCCGTCGTGGTAGATGATAAGAAAGTACAATTGGGGGATGGCACATTCAGCACCCAAACTTATCCGCAGGAAGATATTAATCAAATAAGAGCGCTGGTTATGCAGGCCGTGGGTTTTGATAGCAGTCGTGGCGACCAGGTTACTGTCACTAATATTTCCTTTAGAATTCCTGATGAACTAGAGGCTTTGCCTGAAGTTCCTTTATGGGAGCAGGCCTGGTTTCTTGATGCAGCTAAACAGTTAACGGCAGTATTAGTGGTTCTATTTTTGGTTTTTGGTGTGCTGCGCCCCACTATGCGAGGATTGGTGGCAAGAGACGAAGAAGTTAAAGCATTGCTTGATGCACATGCAGAAGCTGATGCAATAGGCGGTACGGTACGTTTTGACGAAAATGGCAAGCCCATGGCAGTTCCTGCAGATGATGGCGAGGCGGGTGAGGAAGGCGAGGCTGGATTGTCAGCCGGAGTTGAAGACTTGCTGTTGCTAGAAGCGCCGCAAAGCTATGAAAAACGGCTGGAGTATGTACAGAAACTGATTGATGAAGACTCTGCTCTGGTTGCTGAAATTCTTAAAGGGTGGTTAAAAAGCGATGTCTGAATTAGAAGTTAGCATAACGGCTACGCAGCGGGCGGCTTTATTGCTGCTGGCTGTCGGTCAGGATAGGGCCGCCAGTGTGCTAAAGAACATGGGGCCAAAAGAAGTGCAAATAGTCGGAACCGCGATGGCAACGATGGGAAATATAACGTCAGAAATGGTCGACAGTGTCCTTGAAGGTTTTATCATGGAAGTTAAGGATGAAACTGGTCTCGGCTTAGATTCAGATACCTATATTCGGAATATGCTGACGGATGCCTTGGGTGAAGACAAGGCCGGCAGCATTATTGACCGCATTCTAATGGGGGCAAACAGTAAAGGGATTGAACAGCTTAAATGGATGGATGTCCGGTCTATTGCTGATTTGATTCGTTTGGAACATCCGCAAATTATTGCCATGATTCTGTCTTTATTGGAAGCTGATCTGGCTGCAGAGGTCCTGGCATTATTACCCGAAAATCAGCGCTCGGATATCATTATGAGAATTGCAACCATGGAAAGTGTGCAGCCATCAGCCATTAAAGAGCTGGATGATATGATGGAGAAACAGTTGACAGGCAGCGATAGTGTTAAAGCGTCTAACATTGGAGGCATAGATTCAGCCGCTAATATTCTAAACTATCTGGAAGGTGCTTTAAGTGAAGAAATGATGGAGGGCATTAATGAATTTAATGGTGAATTAGGCCAGCAAATTCAGGATAAAATGTTTGTTTTTGCTGATTTGATTAATGTTGATGATAGAGGAATTCAAACCTTGTTAAGAGAAGTTTCTACTGATCAATTACTGCTAGCGTTGAGAGGAGTCAGTGATGGACTTAAAGAAAAAATATTTGGCAATATGTCTAAACGTGCCGCTGAAATGCTGCGTGATGATTTGGAGGCTGCCCCGCCAACTAAATTGAGTGAGGTAGAGACAGCACAAAAAGATATATTGACGATTGCCAAGAAATTGTCTGAATCAGGTGAAATGATGCTAGGAAGCGGCGGCGGTGATGAACTCGTCTAAAGGTCAGTCGTTTTCAGAATCTGAACTTCAGGCACTGGGTTTATGGGATGTTGCTGAGCAGTTTGGCAGCAACAAGCAGTCTGCAATAAAACAGCCCAAGAAAGAAAGTGCGACCTTAACGGTCGATCAAATCGAAAAAATGCAGCGGCAGGCCTATGATGAAGCTTTTGCGCAAGGCAAAAAAGAAGGATTTGAAAAAGGCTATAAAGACGGTTCAAGTCAGGGGTTTGACGAAGGCTTTGCGCAGGGAAAAACAGAAGGCGAGAAGAAAGGGTACGATGATAATTTGCATTTATTGGAAGAACAGTCTGCTGAATTTGTCAGTTTACTGGAATCATTATGCGAGCCATTTAAAGAGCTGGATAAAACCGTAGAAAAGGAGCTGGTTGGCTTGGCTATTGGCATTGCAAAGCAGGTAGTACGCAGAGAAATTAAAACGGATCCCGGGCAAATTATTGCCGTGGTTAGAGAGGCAGTTAATGCATTGCCTGTGGCAGCCCAGAAATTAACATTGCAGCTTCACCCTGAAGATGCCAAGCTGGTGAAAAACTCTTTAGCTCTCGATGATGTCTCGTCACCTTGGAATATTAGCGAAGATCCTTTGACCACACGGGGAGGCTGTATAGTAAAAACGGATACTTCCCATATAGACTCAACGGTTGAAAATAGATTAGCCATTATTGTTGCCACTGTACTCGGCGGTGAAAGAGAAGAGGATCAATCGGAATGATTCCTTTAGCTAATCGCAATGAAGTCTGGGCAAAAAGCATAATGACATATACGGAAAGATTGGCCGATATTCCTGAAATGGTAGTTGAAGGGAAATTGTCCCGTATGGTTGGATTAACATTAGAAGCTGAAGGCTGTCGAGCTGCAATAGGCTCCTTATGTCAGGTTGAAAGCAAATCAGGCAAAAGGATAGGTGCTGAAGTTGTAGGTTTTGCCGGTGGGCGTATTTTTTTAATGCCAACAGGAAGTACTCAAGGGTTAGAGCCTGGCTGCAGAGTTATTCCGTTAGGTAAGCGCAGTTTGGCAAAAGTCGGCTTTAACCTGTTAGGGCGTGTTTTAGACGGTGCCGGAAATGCATTAGATGACAAAGGGCCTTTAAGAACAGAAGCTAAGATTTCACTAAATGGCAAGACCATTAATCCGCTATCAAGAAAACCTGTTAGAGATTCGTTGGATGTTGGTGTAAGAGCAATCAATTCAATTCTTGCTGTTGGCCGAGGACAGCGGATGGGGCTATTTGCAGGCACAGGAGTTGGGAAAAGTGTGCTGCTGGGGATGATGACTAAATTTACCGGTGCTGATGTGGTAGTGGTTGGGCTGATTGGAGAAAGAGGCCGGGAAGTCAATGAGTTTGTATTAAAAACGTTAGGTGAAGAAGGTATGGAAAGGGCCGTTGTAGTTGCTTCTCCAGCAGATGATTCACCCCTAATGCGAGTGCATGGAGCGATGTTGGCAACCAGTATAGCTGAATATTTCAGAGATCAGGGCTTAGACGTGCTTTTGCTGATGGATTCTTTAACTCGGTATGCACAGGCACATAGAGAAATTGCACTGGCGATTGATGAACCCCCGGCAACCAAAGGCTATCCGCCTTCAGTTTTTGCAAAGCTCCCACATCTGGTAGAAAGAGCGGGTAATGGTGACGAAGGAGGCGGATCAATTACTGCTTTTTATACGGTATTGGCAGAAGGGGATGATACTAATGACCCTATTGCTGATGCTGCCCGCGGGGTATTAGATGGTCATATTGTTTTATCAAGAAGTCTTGCAGAATCAGGTCATTTTCCTGCTATAGATATTGAAGCATCAATCAGTCGAGTGATGCCTGATATTGCAGACAAAAAGCATATGAGCCTTTCTAGAGAACTTAGGCGATTGTACTCACTTTATCAGCAGAATAAAGATTTAATCAGCGTAGGCGCATATCAGTCTGGTTCAGACCCAAGAATTGATGAAGCCATTGCAAAAAATAGTGCCATATCTGAATTTTTGCAGCAGGATATGGATGAAGCAGTTGATATTGATCGCAGTTTAGCTGAGCTAGAGGCTCTGTTAACAGCCAATTAAAGCAGTGTTTAATGAAAAAATCTAAACGATTGAATGTAATAGTCGAATTAAATGTTAAAAATGAGAAAAAGGCATTGGAAGCCTTAGGCGAGATTCAAAGACAAAAGCAAGATGCCGAAAAGCAGCTGGAGCATTTGAAAGACTATCAGCAGGGCTATAAAGATCAGTATCAATCAATAGGCGTAACAGGTGCCAATATTAAACAGCTGCTTGAGTTTAGAGCGTTTGTGAGCAAGTTGTCGATGGCAATCGAACAGCAGAAACAAGTAGTTGCTGAGTTAGATGAAAAAGTGAGCTCTACGCAAACCCATTGGGAAAAGCAGCACCAAAAAACCAAGAGTATGGAAAAAGTGCGCGGAGCTGCTGTTAAGGAAGAAGCTAAAGAACAAGATAAGCGAGAACAAAGTGAGCAAGATGATCGGGCCTCTAGGGTTGGTCGAAATAGTGGCGCAGAAAATGCTTAGATATTTCGTATTAGGTAAGATATTCGGAGAATTAAAATGATTATAGATAATGCAAATTTACTGTCAGCTACTTCGCCGGCAACAGGGATAGATGGGATGCAGTCGACCGCATCTGCTGAAGACACTGTATCTGGCGAATTACTTGCATTTTCAGAGGCATTGGTGGAAAAAATAAATCAGTTGCAGGCGTTAGATATAAGTAATTATGCTAGTGATAGTTTATCTGCCGATGATCTTGATAGTGGCAAACTATTGCCTCAAATTGCAGGGCTGATGAATGGATCCGCAAATAAACAGCAAGATATTGCCGGTTTGTCTAATAGCAGTGAAACCTTAGCAGGTCTTGTAAGTTTTACTGATAATGAGTTATCGCAAGAAGCTAAATTGGAAACAGAGATTGATTTAGACAACACTTTAGAAACACTGACAAATGTTTTAAATTCTCTAGAAGAACAAAAAGATGAATTAGGAGAAGATGTTCTGGTTTTAGGCGCTCAGATTGCAACAGAGATCGAGAGCCTTGAAAAAACAATGCCTAAAGCAATTTCAAAAGAGCTGGGTCAGCAGCAAGACATTGAAATTTCAGTGGATGGGGTTGATGAATTTATCAAGGAAGTAGATATGGAAAATAGTATGGGTGTGCCAGCAATGGAAGCCAGCAATTTTCAAGCAGTAGAAAAAGGTGCTCTTCCGATCAGTCCAGAGGTTAAAGCCGGATTGAATAAAGAAAACCTATCCTTAAGGCAGGCGCCAGAAGAGCAGGTAGCCAGTGCCGCTATTCCAGCTAAATCTGAAGCTGAAATTCCGATGCAAAAAAACAATATAATGACTGAGGCCGCTCAGAAAAATTTTAATGCTATGTTGGCAGCTAAACAGAATGAGAAAGGTAATGGCCTAGAAACTAAAGTTAGAGACTTAGATGTAAGCATGGGCACAGAGAAAGCATTGCCGAAATATGCAATGGATATTGCCAATCTTAATCGTGCAGTAATCTCAGAGAATAAATCAGAGATTCCTCCTATGACGAAACACTTTGCTCATCCAGAATGGAATAAGGAAGTGGGTGAAAGGGTCGTCTGGATGCATAAACAGGCCATCCCGTCGGCTGAACTTAGGTTAAATCCGGCGCATTTAGGGCCGGTTACAATCAAAGTCGAAACGACTCAAGACCAAGTATCGGTAGCTTTTACTGCACATCATGCAGCAGTAAAAGAAGCGATTGATGCGGCATTGCCAAAGCTAAGAGAAATGCTGACTGCACAGCAGCTTAACTTGTCTGAAGTCAGTGTATCTCAAGAGGATCCAAGGCAAAAACAGCATCAAGGTTTCGGCCAAATGGGAAGTGATGCAGGCAAAGGCGAAAAGCAGGCTAATGAAATGGGTGAAAATGGACAGGCAGAAAGCACTATGGATATAGCTGACGAGATTGAAGCAGGCAGAGCTATAGCCAGTAACGGCGTATTGAGTATTTTTGCTTAAAGTTTATTCACAAAATAGACCTTGCTCATTGGGTGCGCCCCAATGTCATTAAGTTAAGGGGTCTATAGGGCTAATTATGTTTGGAGACGG
>JALSLW010000080.1 GCA_026988155.1 Methylomonas sp.
AAAGCAGCGTATTGCAATTGCCAGAGCATTTTTGGAAAAAGCACCGATTGTGGTGTTGGATGAAGCGACCAGTGCGTTAGACTCATTGACTGAACAACAAATTCAGGTAGCTATTTTTGATTTACTACAACATAAAACAGCCATAGTGATCGCGCATCGGCTTTCGACTATTTTACGGATGGATAGAATTATCGTTTTGGAGCAGGGCAGAATTATAGAGCAGGGGACACACAAGCAATTATTAGAGCAACAAGGTCGATATTACCAAATGTGGCAACACCAGAAGGGGGAATTTTTAGGTGATTAATCTGTTGTTCTTACGTTCTGCGTGGTAAGCATACAGCGCAGTCAGCCGTTGATAGTCAAGAAAGGGCATAGGGAATTTGAACCAATAGCTTGCACTATAAGCCCGCGGCCAACTGATATTCCAGGTTAAAGGGGAGCTTTTTTAATGAATGCTGCAATCGGCAACCCAAGAAACCATGAATTGCTTTAATTATTGTCAAATGACATGAATAAAATAATAAAGAAAATTAGAGCTAGTACAGGCCAAAAATAGGGTGCCACAATAAAAATGCCCAACATGCCGAATACTGATGCTGCTATAAACATAAACATGCCAACACCCAAAAAGGCTAAAAGCATAAGCGCGCTGGTAAGCAGCATGACTATGAGAAATGCAGGAATTGCTGCAAAACGGGTTAAAGGCTCTGCAACAGGCTCCCCGTTTATAATAATGCTAAATTGTCCAACTCCCGGATGAAAAAAGTAAACAAGACATGCAATGGAAGCTCCTATAACTAGAGTTTTTAAGATTAAATCATTATTTCGCTGTTGAGACATATTTACTATCCTTTTCTAGGGTTATCTTTCATTGGCAATGGGATTCTATTTCTACACTTGGTAAAGAATATTATTTAGGTTAAACAAGATAAAATGCATAAAAAATAGAAAAGACAAACAAACACAGCAGCCAGATGACTGCATCCATTACTGAACGGTTTCGAGACAGTAATGCTGCGTATATCGCCTTTAACAAATTATTACTGCCACTGGCGATAATGATAGCGGAGACAATGGCATTTTCTGGAACTGAAAATTTACCTGATAGCAAAGACAGGATAAACGGATCAATATCAGTAAAGCCGACGGCAATGGAAAGAAAATTAAGCCCTTGGTTACCAAAATGGCTGATGATGTATTGAGTGATAAAAGCAAAAAATACAAACATTAAGGCAAACAGAATGGCTGTTGATAATTCCAGGGGATGCCTACTTGCATCAGCAGGCGGCTTGGCGGCAATGCAGTTATTTAAACGCAGCAAACTCATAACAGCCAGGCAGGAAAGCAAAATAAAAATAGCAAAAGGTATAAACAGCTGTTTGCCTAAAGCGGTATTAAGAAAGAAAATAATAACCAGCAGTCTGAGGTACATCATGGCGGTGGCCATTATCAACGCCGAAGAAACGCTACTGCGCTCATTGGCCATATGCTGTGCCCGTCGACTAATGACTACTGACGTTGCTGTGCTGGAATAAAGGCCGCCAAGTATTCCCGTAATCAGCAAGCCCCGCGCTTTAAAAAAATAAGTTTGGGCGAGATAGCTTAGATAAGAAAATCCAGATACCACAAGAACAGCTAGCCAAACTTTATAATACGTTACCGGCAATTCTGCGGACAGCTGTTTATCAGGTAGTAACGGTAAAATTACACCCGATAAAATCAAAAATTTGCCTAGAGTTACAATTTCATTACTAGCTAGACTTTCTGAAAACTGATGAATCAGCGGTTTTTCTCCGAGCATCAGCACGAGTAGGACGACAAACAGCACTAAAAACCAGCTAGGGAAATGAATAGTCACCGGCCCGATCAAAAAAACCAGTAGTGTCAATATAATTTCAAGCAATGAAAAGTGTTTTTTTGCTGCTCGGCGCCAGTAATAAATACCTAGCATAGCACCAAGTATTCCCATACCTATTGCAAAAAATAATCCCTCTGTATTTAGCTGATATAAAAGAAAGCCTAGTATGCTTACCAGCACAAAAGTGCGTGTACTGCCAAAATCATATTGATATTGGTTGATACGCAGATAGCTATGAAATTCCAGCCCAACAATAAATGAAAATGCTGTTGTCATGATAAATTGAAGCAGCAGCGGCGGTATGGATTCCAACATTTGTTTATACTATTTCTAATTCAGCTTTAACGATACCATTTTATATGTGCTTCTTCAGCAGGAATATTGGCATGGCGATGACTAGCTAATAGCCGTGGCGTGTAATCATCAGCCGGATGGTCAGCTGGGACAGTTATCTCATAGATGTAACCATTTACGGCTCCCTGTAAAGCTGATTTTTGTTCCATAATCTGACAAAAAGGTTCATTGTTGCCCTGTCCCTCGGCGTAAATTTCAACACTCACATGTTCCGCCGATAAATCATCTAGATATACATGCAGGCAAAAGCGGTGTTCTGAGTCGGATGATTCAACCTGAAGGTTTTGCATATAAATGGCTGGCCAGTGCTGTTCCAGCCGCTGCTGCCATAGCACCAATTCTTTTGCTGTTCCTGCATGATCGGTGATACGCTGGTGATTTAGACGCGCTGAAGGGAGGTAATATTTTTCAACATAGTCACGTAACATTCTATTGCTGCTATATTCAGGTGCCAATGTTGCTACACTGGCTCGAATCCGGGCAACCCACTTCTCGGGTATTCCAAGTTTATTACGCTGATAGAATTCAGGAACAACGTGTTCTTCCAGTAAACGATAAAGTTGGTCGGCTTCGACAGCATCCCATTCTGGTTCTGAATGAGTTTGGCCATCACCTAATGCCCAGCCAACTTCAGGCGTGTAGGCTTCTGCCCACCAGCCATCCAATTCAGACAGGTTAAGCCCCCCATTAGCCAGCAGTTTCATGCCACTGGTTCCACAGGCTTCCCATGGCCTGCGCGGTGTATTGACCCAGACATCTACTCCCTGTACAAATTGTTCAGCCATTGCCATATCATAATCTGCCAGAAACACCATGTGTTTACGAACTTCCGGCCTGCGGACAAAGTTAGCCATCTCCTGAACAAGTCCCTGACCTACGCCATCAGCCGGGTGAGCTTTTCCTGCAATAACAAGCTGTACTGGATAACGCGGGTTAGTCAGTAGCTTTATTAAACGTTCTGGGTCGTGGAGCAGCAGGTTTGGACGTTTGTATTCTGCAAAACGACGAGCAAATCCCAAGGTTAGTGTATTGGGATCGAAAATATTTTGTACTGAGGCCTGCTCTTCATAAGGTGCCTGCCGTAACTTTAATTTTTCAATAATACGCTGACGGATATAGCTCACTAGGTTTTCTCGACTTTCACCACGAAATGTCCATATGGTTTTGTCTTTAATCGCTTCTATTTTCTCACGCAGATCATCGACTTTTCCTGACCAGCGTCCTTTGCCGCAGAAGTGCGTCCATAAAGCATCTGCAAAACTGGAATCCCAAGTGGGTACATGAACCCCATTAGTAACATAACCCACAGGGACCTGTTTTATAGGCCAGTGCGGATAAAGCTGCTGAAACAGCTGTTGGCTGACTTGACCATGAAGACGACTGACACCATTAGCAACTGAGCAGGTTCGCAAGGCAAAATAAGTCATATTAAATGACTCTTCGGGAGACTCTGCCGATGTTTGTCCTAGCGACAGGAAATGTTCTAAAGAAATACCCAGCGATTGAATAGTTCCACATAGGTACTGTTTGATTAATTCTGGACTAAAACGATCAAAACCGGCACTGACAGGGGTATGTGTGGTAAATACATTGCCTGCTCTGGTTGCCCATAGAGCCTCTTCAAATGTGACGGCCTGTTCCCTTTGGAATGAACTGATGCGTTCCAAAGCGACAAATGCCGCATGGCCTTCATTCAAATGACAAAGGTCTGGCTGTATTTCCAGCTTTTCCAGTAAACGCCAGCCACCAATTCCCAGAACAATTTCCTGCAGCAAACGTTTTTCCTGACCGCCTCCGTATAATTCTGCCGTAATCGCTTGATCAACGGGGCTGTTCATCAAATCATTACTGTCCAGCAGATAAAGAGAAATGCGCCCAACCTGTACCTCCCAAACACGCAGAAACAACTCACGCCCCGGTAAATCCAATGTAATAACCAGTCGGTTGCCCTGTTTATCCATTGCAGGCTTAATGGGCAAGCTGGCTGGTTCGTTGTATGGATAAAAAGCCTGTTGCGCACCTTGAGCATCAATCATTTGCCGAAAGTAGCCTTGCTGATATAGTAAACCGATGCCGACTAAAGGTAAGTTCAAATCACTGGCTGATTTTAATAAATCCCCTGCCAAGATACCTAAACCGCCCGCATAGATTGGCAGTGCTTCACCGAGTCCATATTCCATACTGAAATAGGCAACTGTTCCCAATTGGCTGTCAGGGTATTCAGACTTAAACCAGCCCTGTTGATTATAATATTCAATTCGCTCCTGTTTTAATGCCTCTAACTTAGCCAAAAATGCCCTGTCTTTAACCAGCGATTCAAGACGCTCACTGCTGACATTTTGCAACAGCATCCATGGATTCCGTGTTTTTTTCCAGATTTTAGCATCAATTAATTCCCATAATGCATCACCAGCATGGCTCCATGTCCAGCGTAGATCAAGTGCAAATTCTGCTAATATTTCCAGCTTAACCGGAAGCGAACGGGGTAAGTATGGATGTTGCATAATGGTATCCTTTAAAAGGTTGTTTAGTGTGTTTTGAAGCTGGCTATAAGAAACTCACCCATATTCAGCGCAAATGAAAGCGAAAGTGCAAAGAACCTTTAAGTCGACTAAGAAAGGTGTGATGTTTTTTGGTTCTATATTCCAAATGACGATAGACCAGTAATTTTATGCCATCTTCGATAAAGACCCAAAACAGACAATAAGCCCAGATCAATCCAATATATTCCCAGGAAATAGGCGTTACAAACCAGCCAAATTTAGCAATGAACACTGCCACGATTTGGGTGCTGATAATTGCAAATAAAAGCAAAGGTGCGGGAAATGGACGCGTAAGAAAACAATGACGGGTACGGGCAACAAATAATGTTAAGTGTCCGGCAACGGCCAATTTAAGAAAAATAATGGTTTGCAGCTGCTCAATGCTGACATGAAAATGATTTTTGGCAATCATTAATAATAAAAAAGTTTCGATAACACCGAGCACACCCAGAAAAGTTGCAACAGTCAAGACTTTACGCATATCCCAGCGTACCGGGCTATGTGGTAAATGGGTATTGTCTTTGGCAATCGTTAAAATCGGCAGGTCATTCAATAATGCCAATAGAATAATCATCACTGCTGTAATCGGATAAAAGTTGTAAACTAGTATTGCTGTGACCATAAATAACATAATGCGAATGGTCTCAGTGATGCGATAAATGGCATACGCATTCATACGCTCAAAAATACGACGCGCTTCTTCAATGGCATTAATAATAACCCCCAGTCCTGTCCCTGTCAGCACCAGGTCAGCAGCCGCTCTTGCTGCATCGGTAGCACCAGATACGGCTATTCCCACATCGGCCTGTTTTAAAGCAGGCGCATCATTGACGCCATCCCCCGTCATGCCAATTAAATGATTATTTGCCTGCAAGTCCTTTACCAGCCAGTATTTATGCTCAGGAAACACTTGTGCGAAGCCATCCGCCCTTTCTGCACACTGAGCGATATTATGCGTAATATCTTGCTTGTTTTTAGCATTGATAATTTGTTCGGCCAATAGGATGTTTTGTCCTAACCCCAGTTCTCCTGCTGTTTGTTTGGCGATCGCAATATTGTCTCCAGTCACCATTTTTATATCGACACCATGTGCTTTTGCTTCTTCTATCATACTGGCGGCATCTTCACGGGGTGGATCAAATAATGACAAAATGCCTAGAAAAACCCACTGTCCTTTTTCATCTGTTTTAGCGACGCCTAAAGCACGATAGCCTTTGAGAGCGAATTCATTGACTGTTTGTTCAGCACGTTCGCGCATGGCAGTATCTGGCAGACATAAATCCAGAACAACCTGAGGTGCACCTTTGCTAACTTTAAAAAGATGGCCTTCTTCGGGTTTGATGGTTGCTTCGGTACGCTTCTGTACCGGGTCAAAAGGCATAAAATGCTGCTGATGAAAAGGGCTTAATATTGTTTTGTCATCAAGGTTTTGTAAAATAGCCGTATCAATTGCATCCGGATTTTCGGCATTAGAAGCCAGTGATGCTGCTAGAATAATGCCATGCTCATTTGCACCGTTAAATACTACTGGTTTGCCCAGAGTCAATTTGTTTAGCGTTAATGTACCGGTTTTGTCAGAACACAGAATATCCATTCCCGCCAACTCTTCAATAGCTTCTAAACGAGAAACAATCGCTTTTAATTTTGCAAGTTTTATAGCACCCACAGCCATGGTAACTGATAACACAGCAGGCAAGGCAACAGGGATGGATGCCACCGTTAAAATCAACGCAAACTGGACTAACTCCATCAGTGGAAGTTGTCGTTCAAACCCAACCAGTACCAGAACCACAACTAAAGCCAGACTTATAAAAATCAGGTAATCTCCAATTTGCATGACGGCTTTTTGAAAATGTGATTCCGTTTTGGCTGAACTAACTAATTTAGCTGTTTGACCAAAATAGGTATGTGCTCCCGTACTAGTTACAACACCTGTCATTTCCCCTTGTTTGGCAATAGAACTAGAAAAAATCAAATCTCCTGTCCGTTTGTCTACTGGCAGAGATTCCCCCGTTAGTGCAGATTGATCGATACTAAGATATTCACCTTCAAGCAGTGCAATATCGGCAGGTACAACATCACCTAAACGAATTTTCACTTGATCGCCAGGCACTAACTCAGTAGCATCAATAGTGAGCCATTGCCCATCTCTTAATACTCGGGCTTTTAAGGCCAGATTCTTTTTTAACTGTTCAATGGCATTGCCTGCCTGGTATTCTTGCCAGAACCCGACGATAGCGTTAAAAAATAGCATAAAAACAATAATAATAAAGTCTTCGGTATGGTGAACAATAGCCGATAGAATAGCTGCTATTTCAATCATCCATGCAATCGGTCCCCAAAAATAGGATAAGAATTTCAGCAGATTGCTTTTATGTTTTTCCTGAATGGTATTGAGACCATAAAAATCAAGGCGAGCTTGAGCTTCTGTAGAAGAGAGTCCATTCTCATTGCTTTCTAGGTAGTTCAAAAGTGCTTCAGCCTCCAGTGAACGAACTTTATCGGCATCCATAGGGGGTGGAAATGCCTGACTATTTTTTTTCATATAAAATCACCTTTTTTAGTTATAACGCGTTAATTGAAAAGGAGAGCAAAAAATTAGGCTTCGGAGTCTGTTCTATGATGCAAACTAAGATTTAGCAAAGATCAGCCCATAAAAAGTATATTAATACCCTGTATCAATCCTAATACCCAAGATGCAATTTCTGGCCAGCCTGCCCAAACAATAATAGCTAGCAGCAATGATGTGAAACCGTTAAAAAATAACTGTTCCCATCGTACCAGTGGGCGAATCATGAAAGCCAGAAAAATTTTTACAGTACCTTCTAAAGTGAAGAATAAGATGAGCAGCATAGTCAGAGGTACCCTTCCTTTTGAGGGGGCAGTTATCAAAAAATATCCAATCATCGCCTGTAACAAACCGATAAAAAATTACAGATTAAACCCTGACATACTAATCATACTTAATGCTCAAGTAATTTGAAAGGCAGAGCCTATCACTAATAACAGTCTAAAAAACAGCACTATACCAATACTTAAAACTTGAGGAATAATAATAGCTGTGCTCCCCAGAATAATGAAAAATACACCTTCTGCCGCAAACAATTTCCAGTGCTTCTGTAAATAGTTCTGGATATTTTGCTGTACTTCCCGTATCTCAATATTGATATTAAAATGTTTATTCAAGGTTGCTACTCTTTATTACCAGCTTAGGGATCATTTATTTGATGTTATTAAATATGATAAAAGCATTAACCATGCCAAAGAATAAGACCTTTATTTTCTAGTAAATACAGTGATTGATAGTTATTTTCGGCCAATTTGGCCACTTTGTAGGTTCTTAGCCGGTCAAAATAGCCGTTTAGAGTAAGATGCAATACTCTGTAGTGGGTAATCAGGATGTTTTTTTATTAACGAATCTTTGTGCAAGTAAGGCTACTATATAATGACAACTCCCTCTGAACCCACCAATTTATTACAACAGATTGAACAGGCAAAAAAACATCCGCTGATTTCGTATAACACTGGAATCTAAGAGACCATGAAAAAGCAATTTTTCATGGTAATATCTGACATCAGATACTATTATAGGTGTGATTAAATCGAGGTTTTAAATAGCAGAATGTAAGTCGTTGCTTAGTTTGATTTTAGATATATCGCAGTACTTTCTAAGCGCCTAAGGTTTTGTATACTGAAATAGTTTTCACATCAGCCAATAAGTTGATAACCACATAGAGAATAGTAATCTCAGCAAATGGACAGCAAAGAAAAAAAAGAACTCAGCGAAATAGACATCTGTGATCTATTCATCACCCCGTCTATTATTAAAGCAGGTTGGGATCAACTAAAGCAAATAAGGCGCGAGGTGACGCTTACCCCGGGCCCTGTTATCGTGCGGGGCAATATGTCCTCCCGTAATAAGAAAAAGAAGAAATTTGCAGACTATGTTCTCTCATGGGAGGCAGGTGTTCCCGTTGCCATTGTAGAAGCTAAAGAAAACAACAAAACCGTCAGTCATGGAATGCAACAAGCGCTAGGTTATGCTGATATTCTACAAGTCCCCAGTGCATTCAGTTCTAACGGTGATGCCTTTGCCTCACACAACAAAGTAGCAGCCGATGGTGAAGATATAGAAGTAGAGTTTCCGCTTGAAAACTTTCCAGCCCCTAATGAACTATGGCAACGCTACAAAACCTACCGGGGTATAGAAGACGAAAATGAAGCGCTGGTAACAGTACCATATTACACAGATAATTCAGGCAAAGAGCCACGTTATTATCAAACAGAAGCTATCAATCGCACAGTTGAAGCTGTCGCTAACGGTCAAAAACGTATCTTGCTAGTCATGGCAACAGGCACAGGCAAAACCTACACCACCTTTCAGATTATCTGGCGCTTATGGAAAGCAAAAAAGGTTAAACGGATTTTATTTTTGGTTGATAGAAATATCCTCGCCGATCAAACGCTGGTGAATGACTTTAAGCCCTTTGGCTCAGTCATGACCAAAATTAAAAACCGAAAAATTGATCCATCATACGAAATTCATCTAGGGCTTTACCAAGCCATGACAGGCACAGATGAAGCAGACAAAATATTCAAAAATGTATCGCCAGATTTTTTTGATTTGATTGTTATCGACGAGTGTCACCGTGGCAGTGCGGCTGAGGATTCTGCATGGCGCGAAATTCTGGACTATTACTCAAGTGCTATCCATCTAGGCTTAACCGCCACACCGAAAGAAACAAAATACATTTCCAGTATTGATTATTTTGGCGAAGCTATTTACACCTACAGTTTAAAACAAGGCATTGAAGACGGCTTTCTTGCACCCTACAAGGTCGTTCGTATAGATATTGATAAAGACATCCTCGGCTGGACACCACCGCAAGGCATGAAAGATGATCTTGGTAATGAAATAGAAAACCGCACCTACAACCAACAAGATATGGATCGCATACTGGTTTTAAATCAGCGCACCAAGTTAGTCGCCAAACGTGTGATGAAACTGCTCAACGCGACCGACCCCTACTCAAAAACCATTATCTTCTGTGAAGATATAGACCACGCCGAGCGAATGCGTAAAGCCATCGTCAATGCCGCTGGTAAAATAGCCACTGACAACCCAAAATACGTGATGCGAATCACGGGTGACAGTGTCGAAGGCAAAGCAGAATTAGATAGCTTTATTGATCCAGAATCCAAATTCCCCGTCATCGCCACAACATCAGAGTTATTAAGCACAGGCGTAGATGCTAAAACTTGCAAAGTTATCGTGTTAGATAAAAACATTAGCTCCATGACCAGCTTTAAGCAGATTATCGGGCGCGGTACACGCATCGACGAAGAGCACAATAAATACTACTTCACCATTATGGATTTCAAAAAAGCCACCGAGCTTTTCCGTGACCCTGATTTTGATGGCGAACCTGTTTCAATCTATGAGCCGCAAGGCGACGATGATGACCCCGTACCGCCAGACCCAGAAAATCCAGATGATGATGACGAAGATGATGATGACGGTGAATCAGGCAGTATAAAAGTTTACGTCAAAGGCGTTGCAGTAAAAATAATTTCCGAGCGCGTAGAGTATATCGGAGCAGATGGTGACTTAATTACAGAGTCCTACCGCGACTATAGCCGTAAACAAATCCAATCAGAGTTTGAGTCTTTAGATGATTTTCTAAAACATTGGGGCGAAACCAAAAAGAAAAAAGCCATTGTTGACCTGTTTGAAGAACATGGCGTAATTTTTGATAACCTTGCAGAAGATATTTACAAAGGTGGCAAAGGCAAAGAATACGGTGTATTCGATATGATTTGTCATATTGCCTACGACCAGCCACCACTCACAAGAAAAGAACGCGCCAACAACGTTAAAAAGCGTAACTACTTTACTCAATATGGAGATCAGGCGCGCGCAGTGCTTGAAGCCTTGCTGGATAAATACGCCGATGAAGGCTTAAGCACCTTAGAAAGTAACAAAGTCTTACAGCTACAACCCTTTAGCGAAATGGGCGCACCCATGGAAATTGTAAAAAATGCCTTTGGTAACAAAGCCGCTTACGATCAAGCCGTTCAAAACCTAGAACAAGAGTTATTCAGGCAAGACGAAACAGCATAGCAAGCAATCCTCAAACAATGTATGATTATGATGTACAATTACATCCGGAAGTGAGCCTTCAGGCTCGCCCAAATTATGAATCAGCTTGAGATAACTACTTAAAAGGAGGTAGTCATGCACAGAACTCAACTCTACTTTGAAGAAGACCTCTTCTCCGAAATAAAAAAAACTGCCAGTAAAAAGAGCCTGACAGTCTCTGCCTACATCCGCGAGGTATTAAGAAAAGAACTAGAAGCCCAGAAAAAGAAAGCGCAAGCTCCCGACTTTTCAGACTTCTCTGGCATGTGGAAAGACAGCGACATCACCCAACAAAACCTGCGTGAGAAAGCGTGGAAATGATACTGCTAGACACCAATGTTCTGATAGAAATACTCAAAGACAACCCCAAAACCCAGCAGAAACTAGCCAGCTTGCAAGCGCCTTTTTCTATCTCATCCATTACCGCAATGGAGCTAATCTGCGGCGCAAGAAACAAACGCGAAACACAAAAGCTCAGCCAGTTTCTTCAATTATTTGATCTGGTGCAGGTCAATGAGTTCATTTCAGCAACCGCATTACAGCTAATCACCCAATATGCCAAAAGCCATACGCTGGATATTCCAGATGCACTGATAGCCGCAGCGGCACTTGAAAACAACGCCAGTCTATTGACCTACAATGTGAAAGACTTTAAATACATCCCACAATTAATACTTATCAAGTAAGTCACAATCCATGAGTAATAAACGATGAGCAATGTTTCAGGCATCATAAAATCCATCCAAGACATCATGCGCAAAGACGTAGGTGTCGATGGCGATGCACAGCGTATTAGCCAATTAGTCTGGATGTTTTTCCTCAAAATATTTGATGACCGCGAAGCCGAGCTAGAATTTCTCGCTGATGACGACAAGCCCTATGAATCCCCCATCCCCGATCATTTACGCTGGCGCAACTGGGCAGATAATGCAGAAGGCATCACAGGTGATGAGCTGGCAGATTTTATCAACCTGCAACTGTTCCCCACCCTAAAAGACAAACTCACCACTCAAGGCGAACAAGGCAAACGCGCACAAGTGATTCGTGATCTATTTGAAGACACCTACAACTACATGAAGTCAGGCACACTCACGCGCCAAGTTATCAATAAAATCTGTGAGATAGACTTTAACACCCAGCAAGACCGCCACACCTTTGGCAATATTTACGAGCAAATCTTAAAAGACCTGCAAAGCGCAGGCAATGCAGGCGAATTTTATACACCACGCGCCATTACCGAATTTATCGTCAACCGCGTCAACCCACAATTAGAAGAAAAGGTGCTGGACCCCGCCTGTGGAACGGGTGGCTTTTTAAGCAATGTAATTGAGCACAAACGCCAATCAGTCAACAACCCAGAAGATGAAATCAAGCTACAACAATCACTTCACGGTGTAGAGAAAAAATCACTGCCCTATATGCTCTGCGTGACCAATATGATTTTGCACGGCATCGACACGCCCAGCAATATTCGCCACGACAACACTCTCAGCAAACCTTATACAAGCTACAGCGAAAAAGACCGCGTACACGTTATTATCACCAACCCACCCTTTGGGGGCATGGAAGAAGACGGCATCGAAAACAACTTCCCCAGCACCTTACGCACCCGCGAAACCGCTGATTTGTTTATGGCACTGATTATCAAACTGCTCAAAAACGAAGGTCGCGCCGCCGTCGTTTTGCCCGATGGCTTCCTGTTCGGCGAAGGCATGAAAACCCGCTTGAAACAAAAATTGCTGGAAGAATGCAATCTACACACCATCGTGCGCCTGCCCAATGGCGTGTTTGCACCCTATACCAGCATAAAAACCAATCTGCTGTTCTTTACCAAAGGCACCGCTACCGAACACATCTGGTATTACGAACACCCCTATCCAGACGGCGTAACAAGCTACAACAAAACCAAACCGATGCAGTTTAAAGAATTTGCAACCGAGATAGACTGGTGGGGCGATGAGGCAGACGGCTTTGCCAAACGCGTAGAAACCGAACAAGCATGGAAAGTGTCACTGGATGATATAAAAGCCAGCAACTACAACCTCGATATTAAAAACCCGCATGTGGGCGAACAGATAAATCACGACCCAGCCGAACTGTTACAGCAATATCAGGCACAACAAGCCACCATTACCGACTTGCGAAGTGAGCTAAAAGATATATTACAAAAAGCACTTAGTGGAAACACTGGCAAAAGTGGAGAAGCGTAGATGCTGGACGTAATCACCGACCATCTGGATATTTGGACAACAGCGCAAAAACAGAAAAAAGCCGTGGGGCGCGGTAGCGCTAAAAAAGAAGAAGGCTATGGGATTAAAAAACTGCGTGAGCTGATATTGGAATTAGCCGTGCGCGGAAAGCTAGTGCCACAAGACCCGAAGGATGAACCTGCTAGTGTTTTATTGGAGAAGATAGCGGAGGAGAAACAACGCTTAATTGATGAGGGGAAGATTAAGAAGCAGAAGGTTTTGCCTGATATTCTTAACGAAGAAGAAACATTTTTCTTACCAGATGGCTGGATCAGAGTTAGGCTTGATGATATTGGAAATACAAATATTGGATTAACTTATTCTCCAAAAGACATAGCCGACAAAGGGACACCTGTTTTACGATCTAGTAATATTCAGAATGGGAAGATTGATTTACTTGATTTAGTAAGAGTTGATAAAAAAGTTAAAAGTAACGTATTGGTAAACGAAGGTGACCTTCTCATATGTGCCCGAAATGGAAGCAAAGCGCTCGTTGGTAAGACTGCAATGATTTCTGATCTTAAAGAAGATATGGCATTTGGTGCTTTTATGGCTATTTTCCGCTCAACTTTTAATGAATATGTTGAGGTTTTTCTAAAATCACCCGTGTTTAGATTCTTTTTGGAAGGTGTTAGTACGACAACGATAAACCAGATTACACAGAAAAATCTTAGGAATACATTTATACCACTCCCACCCCTAGCCGAACAACACCGCATAGTCGCCAAAGTCGATGAACTGATGGCACTCTGCGACCAACTGGAACAGGAGCAGGCAGACCATCAAGCCACCCACCAGACACTGGTTAAAACCCTGCTAAACGGACTGATCGAAACCGCTACCCATCGACCCATCGACCCTTCAACAGGCTCAGAACTCACGGCTCAGGATGAGCAAGCCAGCATCCAACACCCTGTTCACCCTAAATCTATCGAAGGGAAACCACCTGAAGCACAAACCACCGCCGACTACTTCAATCAACTCATCGCCCAACACTTCGACACACTCTTCACCACCGAAGACAGCATCGACCAGCTCAAACAAACCATCCTGCAACTCGCCGTTATGGGTAAACTCGTCCCCCAAAACCCCAAAGACGAACCCGCCAGCGTCCTACTGGAAAAAATAGCCAAAGAAAAAGCCAAACTAATTAAAGAAGGCAAAATCAAAAAACAAAAAGCCTTACCTGAAATTACAGAGGATGAAAAACCGTTTGGGTTACCTGATGGGTGGGAGTGGGTAAGATTGCCAGATATAGGGGAACTAGCAAGAGGAAAGTCTAAACATCGCCCAAGAAATGCTCCATTTCTCTATGATGGTGGAACAATTCCTTTAGTTCAAACTGGTGATGTTGCTAGGGCTGATCCTTTAGTACTTACTTATACGGCTAAATATAATAAAGTTGGTTTAGAACAAAGTAGATTATGGCATACAGGTACATTATGTATAACTATAGCTGCCAATATTGCTGATACTGGAATACTTAGTTTTGATGCCTGTTTTCCAGATAGTGTAGTTGGATTTAACTGTTTTGAAACAGATATGAATGTAGCATATTTTGATTATTTTATAAGAACTGCAAAAAATCATCTTGAAGACTATGCCCCATCTACAGCTCAAAAAAATATAAATTTAGCAATACTGGGAAGTTTACTTGTACCTTTACCTCCTTTAAACGAGTTAAATAGAATTGTCACCAAAGTAAACCAACTCCTAAGCCTCTGCGACACTCTAAAAGACAATCTTAATCAGGCACAAATCACCCAAACCCAACTCGCCGATACGATTGTCAAACAGGCGGTGAATTAAGCCTATGTCAGCAACGCAACGTAAATTCTACGGATGCGGTGCTTCAACACGTAAGACGGAACTGTAACACGTAAGACGGAACTGTAACACGTAAGACGGAACTGTAGGTTGGAATAGCGATAGCGTTTTCCGACATGATAGACGCGATAATTTACAGGCGTTCGGTATTCTGACGGAATGCGCTGCCGCTTTTCCATCCTACCTTAAAACAGTTCATCCCAGGCCTTTTCCATCCGCTTTGACGATATGGGATAAGCAGTTTTTAATTGTGACTAGGGGGTAGGCCTAGACTGTCGAATTGGATTTTTCAATAAATGGTTGCTGGGTTTTATAAAGACTTTTTTTACTTATTAAAATAATAACTAACAGCTACTAGTGAGGATAAAAAGTGATTTTAGTGGCTGTAATAAAATTTAATTTACTCTAAGACATTGATTGTTTATTGAGGATTTGTCAGGTTTCACGACGTTATACCATGATTTTTTAAAAGGTCAGCCCGAAACATATCAGGTGATTTCTATATAAAGATCAGCTTGAGAAAAGGAAGTTTAGTTATTAATTTAAGTTCCAAACAATTATCTTCATGCTAAAATCTTGGTGCATTTGATGGGAAGCTATAAAATTATTTTAGCTAAATACTAAACAAAGACCAGTTGCAGAGATCCCGTCATTACAGCATGCTCTAAGCAGGAATTTAATTTCTTAAACGTTGATTTCCGATAGGATGTTTCGTAAATGACTTGGGCATATTGTGTTGGGGTTACTTCAGCCTTTATTTTGTTTAACACGGCAGGAACATTTCGGTAATCAGCAAAAGAAATGATCCGAACGGCATTATAAATATTTCTTACACTCATCATACTATTTATTGGTAATACACTATGAGCAGTTTAACTAAAATTATTCAAATGCAAGCGGTTGCTTTTTTCTATACATTATTGTCTGTAGTTCTAATTTCCTGCTCAGCAGAGCAAGATACCAATAAGCACGTTTATGACCACTTTCATGCAGAAAATACAGATATGGAAAAGCATCTTTTTGAACACGAATTTGCTCAGCAATGCGTTATCAAGAAAATGGCTGATCTGAATTATAAAAAAGCCGATTCAGAACTTATTTCTGAGCAGTGCATGTGCATTGCTACCTACCTATTTAAAGATTTTACAGCCAAAGATTCTTATATACTCTTAAACGATAAAAAGCATGTGCAGCTGTTGGCGAAAAAATATGAGCAAGCTACTAAACAGTGCATGTAAAAGTTTATCAATTACTATAGTTCTGCACTCAACCTATTTTTCTAGCATTATGAAACTTTAGTTATTGTGTTTATAGCCTATACTTATTTGGTGTAAGTTTGAGGAAAGGAAAATTGTGATAAAGATTGGGAAAGTTCTAATTTTTTGCAGCCTGATTGGGCTATGCATTTATGCTTATGAACAATATTTCTTGTTCGAAAAACAAAAAAAGACTGAGCAAGCGGTCCCTTTAAAACCAATACAGCTCACAGAAGAAGAACAGCAGTGGCTTAAAGCTCATCAGCCTATTAGAATAGCCTTTGAGGGAGATTTTCCTCCCTATAGTTTTATTAATGAAGCAGGACAATTGGAGGGCATTTCTTACGATACAATTCGCTTGATAAGTAAAAAACTTAATATTGAACTTGAGATCGACAAGCGGGTTGTCTGGGAAGAAATTTATCAGGCTGCTCTTGATAAACAAATTGATGTTATTGCCACGATGGTTGATAGGCCAGAACGTGAGTATCAATTTGCTTTTACCCGTCCCTATGTTTTTAAATCATTGGTAATTGTTACCCATGAAATGAACACTCAAATAAAAGGGCGCAATGACCTTTCTGGTAGAATCGTTGCCTTAGTTAAAGGCTATCAGTACTCAGTAGATATTTTAAAAGCTTTTCCTGAGATTACACCTTTCTATGTGGATAATATGCATGATGCACTGGTTGCTGTTGAAACTCAGCAGGCGGATGCTGCAATTAGCTATTATGCGGCAACTTATTTTATTCAAAATAAATATCTTTTAAGTCATATCAAAGTGGCTGCATTTTATGATCGCAATAGTGCAAACGAAAGTATTGCGGTACGAAAGGATCAACCCATTTTGGCCGAAATTTTTCAAAAGGGACTTGGTTTAATTACCGAAACTGAAGTTCAGGCAATTAAAAGCAAATGGTATCCGCCTATTAAAGTGCCAAATGACTATAAGGCAATTAGGCAAATTGTTAGTATATTTTTAGGTGTTTTAGGCGTTATGATTTTATGGATTGGCCAAATAAAGTATCAGAGCCGAAAACTTAAAAAGACTAAAAATAAATTATTGGTGACTAATAGCGAATTGAATGAGCTAAAAGGAAACCTTGAAACTCAGGTTTTCCAGCGTACTAAACAGTTGCAAAATAGTGAGCAGAAATACCGGAGTCTGGTTGAAAACTTAAGGGATGAATATTTTTTCTATAAACATGATTTAAACGGGGTCATTACTTATTTAAGTCCTTCATTTACCAGTATTTTAGGTTATAAAACTAACGACTGTATGCAAGACTTCAGCTATTTTCTTTCAGATCATTCAGATAATAGTAAAGTAGTTGATTACAATGCCCGCTCTATAAAAGGTGAAAAAGTACCCGCATATGAAATAGAAGTGGTTGATAATCATGGCTATAAACATAAACTGGAAATACTGGAAACGCCTCTTTATGATGATCAGGGCCTATGTATTGGAGTGGAAGGCATTGCTCATGATATAACGCTGTTAAAGCAGACACATGAGCGGTTAAATTGGCTATCTTATTATGATGAATTAACAGGATTAGCCAATAGACGGCTTTTCAAAGAGCGTTTTGAACAAATCATTGCCTTGTCGCATCGAAGCAACCAGTCTATGGCATTGCTGTTTTTGGATCTTGATCGGTTTAAAACAGTAAATGACAGTTTAGGTCATGCAGTCGGGGATGAGGTACTTAGAGAAACTGCGGGTAGATTGAAAACGCAATTACGCGACTCTGATATTTCAGCCCGTATGGGAGGGGATGAATTTACCTTGATCTTGCCTGATACTGGCGCTGACGCGGCAGAAAATGTCGCTAAAAAAGTAATTGAAAGTTTATTGGCTCCCTATGTTTATAATGATCAGCAATTTATTCTTGGTACCAGCATAGGAATTGCAATCTATCCGCAGGATGGGGAAGATGCAGATACATTATTGCAGCAGGCTGATGCCGCTATGTATGTTGCTAAAAAAACAAAAGAGGGCTATACATTTTGCTCGTCAGATTTAAATCAGATAAGTAATCGTCGTTTGGATGTAGAACAGGCTCTGCGCAAAGCACTGAATGAAAATTGCTATGATGATGATTTCGAACTGAGCATGGTTTTTCAATCGAAGCATGATGTACTGACAAATGAAATACAGGGATATGAAGCGCTTATGCGATGGAGGCACTCTGAGTTAGGCGATATTTCACCTATAGAATTTATTCCGCTTGCTGAAGAGACAGGGTTGATTGTTGAGCTCAGTCGCTGGGTTATCACCCGAGTTTGTATGCAGGCTGTTCATTGGTCGGAAATAGGGTTTCAGTTTAAAAAAATAGCCATAAATATTTCTGCTGTTGAATTGATAAATTACGAGTTGGCTAAAAATATTATTGAACAGGTTGATGCAACAGGTGCTTTAAGGGAATGGATTGAAATTGAAATTACAGAAAGTGCATTGATGAAGGCATTGGATGTGGCTATTAAAGTGATGAAGGAATTGGTAGAGGCCGGTATTTTAATAGCGATTGATGATTTTGGTACAGGCTATTCATCGTTAGCCTATTTGAAAAATTTGCCCGCTTCCTATATAAAAATAGATCAGTCTTTTATCCGTAATTTGCTTGATAATCCAGAGGATCAGGCTGTTGTGAAAGCTGTTGTAGCAATGTCCCATGCGTTAGATAAAAAAGTGATTGCCGAAGGTGTGGAAACACAGGAACAATTAAAGTTTTTATTGGAAAATGGCTGTGATATTGTACAGGGCTATTTGTTTTCCAAGCCTGTTACAGTGATGGAACTAGCACGGGATGCTAATTGGAACAGGTCATGACTGACAGATTAAAGCAAGAATATTAGGCGACTGGAAACAATTAGCTAATTATAGATAATTGTTTCCAGCTATTTTTTTCAATTCAACCTAAAAGTTCTCTTAAATAATGGTTTATTTAGGTTTATGGGAATTAAACATCTTCTAACATTTCAGGCAATGATTTAGGTCCTTGCATTTCTGGGTGCAGTCTTTTATCTGAAATGATAATGGCAAAATGCATCCAGACTAATGAAATGGCAACAATAGTAAATAACAGCATAAAACAGCTGGTCCATATTCCTACGAAGTCATTCATTAAACCAAAACAGATGGGTAGGATAAATCCGCCAAGACCGCCAATTAAACCGACTAGGCCGCCAACAGCCCCGACATGGCCAGGATAATAAACAGGAATATGCTTGTAAACGGCCGCCTTGCCTAAAGACATACAGAAACCAAGAAAAATGGTAAGAATAACAAAAGGAACTAAGCCTATAGCTATGCTAAATTTAATAGGACCTTCAATGCCATGAACTGTATAGTCAGTTGCTGGATATGATAAAAAGAACAGGCAAGATAGACAGCCAATAAAAGTAATGTACATTACTTTTCTAGCACCCCATTTATCCGATAGCCATCCCCCTAGCGCTCTAAAAATACTGCCCGGCAATGCATAGCAAGCAGCCAGCATGCCCGCTGTTTGAATTTCCAGTCCATAAACGCCCATATAATAGCGAGGAAGCCAAAGCGCTAGTGCCACATATCCGCCAAATACGAAGAAATAATAAATGGCAAAACGCCAAACGCGGGCGTGCTTTAAAGGCTCCATTTGCATTAAAGCAGGCCTTACCTTTTCGCCACGTTCTTTTCTTGCTTTTGTTGCGGGGTCTTCTTCGGTAGTAAACCAAAAAATAAGTGCCATAACAAATAAAACGACAGAATAAATTTTAGCTACATTTTCCCAGCCATAGGCAACTAATAGGAAAGGAGCGCCAAAGTTTGTTATTGCAGCGCCTACGTTGCCCATACCAAAAATGCCTAGGGCAGTACCTTGTTTATCGCTTTCATACCAGCGCGAAACATAGGCAATACCTACAGCAAATGAGCCACCGGCTAAACCGACTCCTAATGCAGCAACCAGATACATTTCGTAAGTTGAAACGGTAGAAAGGAGCCAGGCCGCAACTGAGGTGGTTAGCATTAAACAGAAGTAAACGATGCGACCGCCAAATTGGTCTGTCCATATGCCTAGAAAAATACGGCTTAATGATCCTGTCAATATCGGGGTGGCAACGAGTAAGCCGAATTGGCTGTCAGATAGTCCTAAGTTTTGCTTGATTTTTATTCCAATGATGGAAAAAATCGTCCAGACTGCAAAACATACCGTAAAGGCAATGGTGCTGACTGCTAGACTTTTTGTTTGCTGGCCGCTAGTGATGCCATCAAGTTCGTGCATAAGTATCTCCTGGTAAATAAAAGTTGGTAATTTGTATTTTTGTCTTTAACCTTGATGCGGTAATTTATTATCACTTAATAGATATAGATTACCTTAACTTAAAGGTAGTTGTGCTTGATATAAAAGCAAGGTTAGTGTTCTTTATGATGTGCATTATCATCATCGGAAAAATCCGAATCTCCAAAGTAAAGAGAATCGTTTTTTTCTCCGGTAACATGTAATATCCCCCAGGCACCTCTGTCAGCCCGTGCTAAAGCATGGTCAACTAAAACATAGTCTCCAGGGTAATCGACCTTAAATTCAACGACAGTTGCTCCGCCCGCAGGAATCAGTGTGGTTTGTATGTTTTTTATAGGGCTGCTTAAACCTGCTTCTGGATAGACTCGGTCAAAAATTTCACCAATGATGTGGAATGAGCTCACTTTAGTGACACCTGCATTGCCGATAAACATTCTGATCTTATCGCCTACTTTTGCATTCAGTTGACCATCTTTGACCAGTGCTCCTGTACGGCCATTGAACACTATATATTCTGGATGTTCATCAAGCATTTTTTGACTGCTAAATTTTTGGTATCCTTTTTTTCCCAATCTTCCATGAGTATATAGCTCACCTTGCATAATGTAATACTCATGATCTACTTTAGGCAGTCCCTGTTTGGGTTCAACTAAAATTAGACCGTACATGCCGTTGGCAATGTGAGTTGCAGGGTTTCCAGCAGCGCAGTGATAAATAAATAGGCCGGGGGCTGTTGCGTTAAAGGTAAGCGTTTTTGTATCGCCCGGTTCAGTTTTTGTAACAGCCATGCCTCCGCCTGGGCCAGTGACCGCATGTAAATCTATGCCATGACTGTGGCTGCTGGATTTGTCATTATGCAGTGACAGCACAACAGTGTCATTTTCTCGGACCCTTAAAAATGGCCCTGGAACTGTTTTGTTAAAAGTCCAGTAATGATAAAGAATGTTAGGGGCAATTTTAGAAATAACTTCGAAAGCCTCAAGTTTGATTTCCACTATTTCTGACTGCTTTCTATTAAGTGGCTTAGGTAAGTCAGAGGCCAGTTTGCTAATATTTTTGACTTTCTTGTATTCAGACAAGTTTATAGCCATATTATGCTGATAATGATCCCCTGGACCAAAATTAGTCAATTTTTTTGATGAATGCTTGCCCGAATGATGCTGACTGCTCTCATTAGCATGGACGGGAAAAGCAGCTAAGGAAATGAAAAGCAATGCAGAAAAAAAATTTACGATATTATTTATTCTGGAATTATTCATTAGACTTTTTTTAATTATTCTATTCGTCTTCATGGTGAATCTCCATGGTACTTTTATACATTTATCACCGCCTAATGAGTGGGCGGTGAGTAAATTAAGCAGTTAAATGCCTTATCTGTGACATTTTTTCTCCTGCCTGTTTTAATTGCTGATCAGTTAGTATTTTTTTTATTAAGGGTGAAAAGTCCTCATCTTCGCGGGTTAAATGATCTCTTAGTATTTTTTCAAACTCTATAGTTATATGTAAAAAATGATCAAAGTTTGTGATTTTTTCAGGGTGGCTCAATCGAGTTGATAGCGTTGCCCAGGATTCTTCTATTTCTTCGTGATCCATAATCAGGCGTTCGATCATGCCGACCACCAGGCTAGACTGGTCAACTAATAATGGAAATAGGCCTTCTTCTTCATCTTTATGATGTAGCAATGTGGCATGTGAGTAGTGACAGTACATATTTATGCATTGGTTGGCTAAATCCTCTGTCATGCCCTGCTGTTTTATCTCTTCAGCCAAAATGATTAGTTGAAGCCCCCTAGCAAGAAAATCTTGATGGTAGTCAGTTATAACTTGTAAGCCACTTGAAAAATCAGTAGCTGGGTCGGTAAATTTAAATTCCATAGATATAAAATAACGTAGGTTGGATGAGCGATAGCGTAATCCGACAATGGGTTTTAATGTTAATGGCGGATTACGCTATCGCTCATCCAGCCTACATGATTTATCGCTTATCTTTGTTTTACAAATTTAGTTCTCACTATCTGATAAGGTCTAAACATATAGCCTAAAGGCATACTCCAGACATGCACCAAACGGCTAAAAGGAAACAGAAAGAATACGGACATGCCTAAAAATAGGTGAAGTTTGTAGATAAAGCCTACATTATTCAGCAGTGATGCATCCGCATTAAGGGATAAAGTTGCCTGCGCCCAATCTGCTAAGGCTATCATTGCTGAGGTGTCACCGCTTGATGCATGATAGATAGATACAGGAATGGTAAGCAAGCCAACACCTAGTGTGACTAATATCCAGTTAAGAATAAACAGATCCATAAAACGGCTGTTGGCTCTGACTCTGGGATGGAACATACGGCGCTTCCATAAAATGACGCCGCCCATCATGCATAAAGAGCCGAAAGCTGCACCCGCAGAGATGGCGACAATTTGGTGCATCATGTCAGACACACCCAAAGATAAAAACCATGAATGCGGGGTTACCAATCCGGCAAAATGTCCCATAAACAGAGCAAGCACACCGATATGAAACAGAATACTGCCTTTTTGCAGCTGTTCTTTCTCAAATATCTGACTGGAATCGGCCTTCCAAGTGTACTGTTCTCTGTCAAAACGAATTAAACTGCCTACAAAAAATGTAGTCAGGGCGATATAGGGGTAAATCCCAAAAAGTAAATTTGATAAGTTCATAATGAGTCCTATGCTGCAATATCTTCAACATGCCCGTGACGAGCCACCATTCTGACCAGTGGCGCGTATGGACTTTCATTTTTTTCCAGATTGCTGGCAATAATATCGGCGGCCTGTGATGTTTGCTGCAAAAATGCATGTGCACTCGCTTCATCATCCATAGTCGAGACATATTCCAGAATCAATGGGAGATAATCGGGCAACTCACCGCTGCCAATTTCAAAACCTGTAGATTTATAGAGTTCTGACAGTTCAATTAGGGCAGGTCCTCTATCCCGGTCTTGTTCATCAAATAAATGATAAGTTAGATAAAGTGAGTTTTCGGCCGTCATATCAAAGTTATTAACATATTCTGCCTGAAACTTTGTTAAAGATAGGCTAGATGCCCAGAGGGTAAATCCTCTGAGTATTTTTTCATCTTCAGCCGACAGATTGGGCAGTTCGTTTATGAGATGATTCATATCATCCCAATGAGCAGTTAAATCCTTAGTCGGATATTCCAGCAGAACGGAAAGTACCTTGTAGACCTGCGTCATGCTTTTTCTCCATCAGAACGCTTAGCGGCAGGGTGATAGCGTACAAACTCCAAATTATCAGAAGTCTTTTTGCGTTTATCAGGAAATAGCGAAGCATTAGGGCTAATGCTGCATCCATCATTGCCAAAGGTGAATCCATTTTGTCCCTGAAAGGTATGGAAGTCTTCCTGGCGCAACTCTTCATGGCTGGTTGGAATAACAAAACGGTCTTCATAATTGGCAATTGCCATATACCGGTACATGTCATTGACCTGATCTTCAGTTAAGCCAACTTCTTCCAATACCGCCAAATCTGTTTTACCTTCAACATTTTTGGAACGGTAAAAGCTACGCATAGCAATCATGCGCTTTAAGGCTGCAACAATTGGTTTTTCATCACCTGCAGTAAACATATTGGCCAAATATTTCATCGGTAAACGCAAGGTTTCTATACTTGGAATTGCACCATCTGCCATGGTTGACAGGTTGCCCTGATCAATTTGTGACTGTACCGGTGATAGAGGCGGTACATACCAGACCATCGGTAAAGTACGGAACTCAGGGTGTAATGGGAATGCCACTTTCCAGTCTACAATTAATTTACGAATCGGCGATTTACGTGCAGCATCCATCCATGATTCAGGAATGCCATCTTCCTTAGCCTGTTTAATGACTTCAGGGTCATTTGGATCAAGGAATAAATCAAGTTGTGCCTGATATAAATCCTGGTCATTTTCTACAGAAGCTAGCTCTTCAATACGGTCAGCATCATAGAGCATCACACCGTTATAGCGAATACGGCCAACACAAGACTCAGAACATACCGTTGGCAAGCCGGATTCTACACGCGGATAACAGCCAGTACATTTCTCAGCTTTTCCAGATTCCCAGTTATAGAACATTTTCTTATACGGACAGGCACTTATACACATGCGCCAACTTCGGCATTTGTCCTGGTCAACCAGCACAATTCCGTCTTCCTCACGTTTATATAAGGAACCGGAAGGGCAGGCTGCAACACAGGCTGGGTTAACACAGTGGTTACACATGCGTGGCAAATACATAAGGAAAGTCTGTTCAAACTCGCCATAGATCTGTTTTTCCATGTTGCTGAAGTTGGTATCTTGTCCCCGGTGTTTAAATTTGCCGCCTAAATCATCTTCCCAGTTTGGTCCCCATTCAATTTTTTCCATGCGAGTGCCGTCAACTAAAGAGCGCGGCCTTGCTGTCGGCGTTGCCTCAACTAACCCGCTATTCTGTAATGTGGCATAGTCATAAGTGAAGGGTTCGTAATAATCATCAATAGTAGGCATATTCGGATTCATGAATATGTTCTTTAAGATATTACGGCGGCTTCCCGATTTTAATTGCAGTTTGCCATTAACTAATTCCCAGCCTCCATTCCATTGTTCCTGGTCTTCCCAGTTTTTGGGATAGCCAATGCCAGGTTTTGATTCGACATTATTAAACCAAGCGTATTCAACCCCTTTACGGTTGGTCCAGACGTTTTTACAAGTCACTGAACAGGTGTGGCAGCCGATGCATTTATCGAGATTCATCACCAGTGAAAAATTTGCTCTTACTTTCATTGTCTATTTCTCCGACTCATCTGTGCAAGTGTACGGTGCCTGCGGCACGCCTTCAGGATTCAGCTGCTTTTCTTTTTCGGCAGTTAACGGCTCTTCTAGCCACTGAACATCCTGGTTTTCTAATTTATGCAAGATGACATACTCATCCCGTTGTGAACCTACCGTTCCATAATAGTTAAACCCATAGCTTAATTGAGCATATCCGCCAATCATATGGGTTGGTTTAACCGTTACACGGGTTACACTGTTTAAAATGCCACCTCGCTTCCCTGTAGTATTTGAACCGGGTACGTTGATATGTTTTTCCTGTGCGTGATACATCATCGCCATTCCATCTGGTATACGCTGACTGACAACCACTCTGGCTATAGTTGCACCATTTATATTGAGTGCTTCGATCCAGTCGTTATCCTCCAGGCCAACTTTTTCTGCATCAGTTTCAGAAATCCAAAGATGTGGTCCTCCCCGCGATAGTGTCAGCATGCGGTGGTTATCATGATAGGTACTATGAATACCCCATTTTCCATGCGGCGTGATCCAATTGAGTTTTAAATGCGGCTTTTTACCTACACGTTTCATCATTTCTGCGGTTGACAGCATATCAACTGGTGGTTTATAGCAGCAGAATGCCTCCCCAAAATCGCGCATCCATTGATGATCCTGATAGAACTGAGCACGTCCTGTTATTGTACGGAAAGGAATATGTTCATGAATATTGGTGTAGCAAGCGTTATAGCTTACTTTTTCAGATTCAATTCCACTCCACGTCGGTGCCGTAATGATTTTGCGTGGCTGTGCTTTAATATCACGGAAAGTGATTTTGTCATCTTCACGTGGCAGAGCCAGGTGAGTATGGTCTACCCCTGTTTTAGTGCTTAACGCTTTCCAGGATTTAACAGCTACTTCACCGTTGGTTTCTGGCGCTAAAGAAAGAATTGTTTCACAGACACTAATATCATCTTCTAACGAAGGCATCCCTTTGGAGATGCCTTCCTCTTTAATGGTGTAATTAATATCTTTCAGATGCTGGTATTCTTTTTCCGTGTTCCAATCAATACCTTTAATATTGTTGCCCTGTTTCGGAAGCAAAGGTCCTAAAGAAGTATATTTTTTATAAGTATTGGCAAAATCGCGCTCAACTACTTTTAATACGGGCATTGTTTTGCCAGGAATGGGCTCGCATTCACCACGTTTCCAATCTTTAACATCCATCGCTTGCGCCAGTTCAGCAGGCGTATCATGCAAAAGAGGCAGTGCAACAACGTCTTTTTGTATGCCTAAATGTTTCTCGGCTAAATCTGAGAATGTTTTAGACAGCGTTTTAAAAATCTGCCAGTCAGAACGTGACTCCCAGCCTGGGTCGACAGCCTGGGTTAATGGGTGGATGAATGGATGCATATCGGTGGTATTCAGATCATTTTTCTCATACCAGGTTGCGGTAGGTAAAACAATGTCAGAATAAGCGCCCGTTGAATTTAAACGAAAGTTAATATCAACCATTAAATCCAATTTAGCGATTGGAGCATCTTTATGCCATTTAATTTCCTGACCTTCCGCTTCAGGAAGTACATCCTGCATTACGCCATTTTGAGCGCCCAGTAAATGTTTAAGAAAATATTCATGGCCTTTAGCACTACAGCCGATTAGGTTGGCACGCCAGACAAATAAGTTACGCGGATGATTTTCTGGAGCATCAATATCTTCTCCCGCAAATTTAATATCACCTGATTTTAATTGCTCAACTAAATAGTCAGATACGCCTTTTTCATCAGTTGCGCCTGCAGCTTCCGCATCTTTAACAATGTCAAGCGGATTCTTGTTAAAGTGAGGCGAAGAAGGCAGCCAGCCTAAACGTTGAGAAACCACATTGTAATCAGCTAAATTGTGGCCCTTATAGGTTGCTTGTGCTGTTGATGTCATTAAAGCATCTGCTTCTATTTTTTCATAACGCCATTGATCAGTATGAAAATAGAAATAGGTTGTGCCATTCATGTGACGAGGCGGTTTTTGCCAATCCAATGCAAAAGCAATAGGTGCCCAGCCAGCTTGTGGCCGTAACTTTTCCTGTCCCACATAATGACACCAGCCACCGCCACTTTGACCAATACATCCACACATATGCAGCAGGTTCATAATGGCACGGTAATGCATATCATTGTGATACCAGTGATTTAAACCGGCACCCAGGATGACCATTGATTTACCCATGGTCTTCGATGCATTATCAGCAAATTCACGGCCACTGCGGATAATATCTGCCTGTTTTACACCAGTGATTTTTTCAGCCCAGGCTGGGGTGTTCGGAATGCTGGCGTCATCGTAACCGCTAGCGATATCGCCGCCTAATCCTCGGTCTAGGCCGTATTGAGCAAGCTGTAAGTCAAATACTGTAGCAACAAGAACTTCTTTGCCATTTAAAGTGACTTTTTTAACAGGCACGTTACGTTTCATAGATACGTCAACACCTGTTTGATAATCTGGCAGTAAAACTTCAACTACATCATCGTTATCAAAAATTAAGCTAAGACGCGGTTTAGTATTTCTTCTGCCTTTTTTAGGCACTAAGTTCCATTTGCCTTCTTCACCCCAGCGGAAACCGATTGAACCGTTAGGTGCAATAATATCGCCTGATTTTTCATCAATAACGACTGTTTTCCAGTCTGGGTTGTTTTTTTCGCCTAGTGAGTCATCAAAATCGGCTGCACGAAGAAAACGACCGTTAATATACGATTTATTGTGTTTTTCCAATATGACCAGCATCGGCATATCAGTATAAGTACGTGTATATTCTTCAAAATAGGCATCCTGGCTATCAATGAAGAATTCTTTTAAGGCAACGTGCCCCATAGCTAAAAAGATGGCTGCATCTGTACCCTGTTTAGCCGGCATCCAAAGATCGGCAAATTTTACGTATTCAGCATAATCAGGGGAAATGGCAACGACTTTTGCACCCTTATAGCGAACTTCAGCATAGAAATGTGCATCAGGTGTTCGGGTCATTGGCAAGTTGGAACCGGCAACGACTATATAGGTTGAGTTGTACCAGTCAGCAGATTCAGGTACGTCCGTCTGCTCCCCCCAAGTTTGCGGTGACGCAGGCGGCAGATCACAATACCAATCATAAAAAGATAAAACAGCGCCGCCAATTAATGATAAATAACGGCTTCCGGCCGCGTAACTGATCATCGACATGGCAGGAATAGGGGAGAAGCCGGCTATTCTGTCAGGACCATGTGCTTTAATGGTGTATATGTTAGAGGCTGCAATTATTTCAGAAACTTCTTCCCAGTCAACCCGAACAAAACCGCCTAGGCCACGGACAGCAGTGTATTTTTTACGTTTTTCTGGATCTTCCTGAATGGCCGCCCAGGCTTCAACAGGGTCTTTGCCAGCATCACGTTCTTCTCTATATAAAGAGACAAGACGCTCACGGATAAGAGGGTGCTTTACGCGCAATGGACTATATAAATACCAGGAGAAACTCGCGCCACGCGGACAGCCGCGCGGTTCATGATTAGGCATGTCAGGTCGCGTTCGGGGGTAGTCAGTCGCTTGCATTTCAAAAGCAACCAAGCCATTTTTAACATGGATGTTCCACGAACAGCTGCCGGTACAGTTTACGCCATGCGTAGAACGTACAACTTTATCGAAACGCCAGCGGTTACGGTAACCGTCTTCCCATTGGCGATCTTCGTTAGTGACTATTCCGTGCTTACCCGAAAAGGTACTCTGGACTTTTTTGAAAAAATTAAGACGGTCTAAAAAATGACTCATCGATTTTTCTCCTGGATTTTAGGATTGAAACAATTCTATCTGGAGCAGATTGGTGCGGATAATGTTAACTATGCACCAATCTTGATAGAAATTGGTTAGAAATAGGTGCTACCTTCTAATTTTAGACTATAGAGCATACTTTATGCCATTATTATTGCTGTCTATGGATTATAAAATTCGCCATCTTTGCGTAAGTAGAACCACCAGTTGATCATAATGCATACAATATAAAAGGAAGCAAAGCCCATGAGCGCCACTTCAGGTGTGGCCGCTTTAATTTGTTCGCCGAATACTTTAGGGATATAAAAGGCACCGTATGCCGCTACTGCTGATGTCCAGCCAAGTACGGGGCCAACCTGTTCTTTAGGAAAAACCTGGGAAATAGTTCTGAAAGTAGAACCGTTGCCAATGCCTGTAGCTGCAAATAAAATTAAAAATAAAATTAAGAAAGGCACAAAAAACTCTTCTGGTGTAGCTGAGGAATAAGCGGCTTTCATGTAGTAGGCAACACCGCCGGCACTCAGTACCATGATAAAAGAGCAGATATGGGTGACCCAGGCACCGCCAAATTTATCAGCAATCATGCCTCCAATTGGGCGAATCAAGGCACCAATAAAGGCGCCTGTCCAGGCATACATCAAAGCACTGGGGCCGTTAGGGTTTGGGATGTCATGATTCATCACGCCATCAACTAGCAGATGCTGATAGCCAAAAATAACCTTAATTGCCAAAGGAAAGCAGGCAGCAAAGCCTATAAAGGAACCAAACGTCATGGTATAGATGATGCTCATTACCCAGGTATGCTTGTTATCAAAAATCTGATATTGACGGCCTAGGCTTTCACCAATTTGACCTGGAATAATTTTTAATAATGAAACGGTAAGGGCAATAACTATAAATAGCGCAATTTCTTTAGGTACCTGAAAGCCAGAACCGTTAACAGTTTCAGGCAGCATGAGCCAAAGACCAAAAATAGCACTGATAAAACCGATTAGAAGCATAAGGCTCATCATGCTGAAACATGTAAGTGGGCTTCTAATAGTTGGAGAAACATGTTCGGTACGGATATTGTTCATTCCAAACCAAGTGAAGAAGGCAAGGGGAACAAGGAATAGCAGCCAGATAAAGCCAGCATTTTGTATATACGTTTCAGTTCCGGCAGGGATTTTTCCAATCAGTGTGCCTGAAGTGGTTTCAAGAATCATAGGTTCGCCACCCAAAGCTCCAAATAAGCCAAAGGTCATAGAAAGCGGGATTAAAATTTGCATGGTGGTAACGCCAAAGTTACCTAAACCGGCATTTAATCCGAGTGCTAAGCCCTGTACTTTCTTCGGAAAGAAAAAACTGATGTTAGACATGGAGGATGCAAAGTTACCGCCGCCAAATCCAGAGAGCAAAGCTAAAATCTGAAACACCCAGAAAGGAGTGTTTTTATCCTGCAATGCAATACCTGCGCCTAATGCCGGAAGTATTAACAGAATAGTAGTGAAGAAAATAGTGTTTCGGCCTCCACATAATCGAATAAAAAAACTGCTGGGAATTCGTAAAGTTGCCCCGGTTAAACCGGCAATCGCCATCAAAGTAAATAATTGCGATTTTTCATAAGGAAAGCCAAGGTTTAGCATCTGTACCGTAATAATGCCCCAGTATAGCCAAACCGCAAAGCCGTTCAGTAAACTGGGAATAGAAATCCAAAGATTACGGTTGGCTATTGTCTTGCCTTCAGACTCCCAAAATTCCTCGTCTTCGACATCCCATTTATGTAGATCAGACATGTTTTCCCTCGCTAAAAATATTCAAAATAATTCTGCCACAAAGTATACGCTTATTTTTTTAAATAACATAGAGATGATAAGGGATAAGGCACGTTAAATTAGTATCATAATTGTTGTTAATGAATTTTTTTTTAGGTTACAATTCGAATATGGTTTAAGTTTTTAACCATGTTTTTTTTAATGTAATTTAGGGTGTAAAAATGGCAAAATATAAATGTAAAACTTGTGGTCATATCTATGATGAAGCAAAAGGTGATCCAAAAAGTGGCATTGCTGCAGGAACGGTTTGGGCTGACGTGCCTGATGATTGGGAATGTCCTGATTGCGGTGCAGCAAAAGTGATGTTTAAAAAAGTACCGGGCAGTTAAATCTCTGCTAGGCCAAGGATGGCCTTTTTTGTTTTAATTGGTACTATTTTTCCGTATTGGTAAAGACCGGTTAACTTAGGTGAAAATTACTTACTCAACATTATTTTAAAATGAAATTATTTCATTTTTTAAAATACTTAACGATTGATCCTGTCAATTTAAGTATCAAATTCAAGCTGCTTTCTCTCCTTGCCTGTTTCTGTTCAATTTTTTTTATTGCCTTACTCACTAAAATAATATCTCCATGGCCAGGCTACCCTATGATTGTCGCCTCAATGGGAGCTTCGGCAATTATTCTTTTTTTTATACCCAGCAGTCCTTTGGCCCAGCCCTGGCCATTCGTTGGCGGACAATTGATTTCAGCTATTGTTGGCGTGGCCTGCGCTTTAAATATTTCTGAAACATCTACAGCGGCTGCAACAGCAGTAGGAGGCTCTGTTTTTTTGATGCTAGCCTTTCGCTGTCTACATCCGCCGGCTGCGGCCACAAGTCTAACCCCCATTATGGCCGGAGAATCGTTAACCTTTTTAGGCTATTCTTTTGTTCTTGTTCCCGTTGCCATTAATGTTATTACTATGTTATTTCTGGCGATCATTATTAATCGCTGGGTGATGAAGAGAAACTATCCCAGTGTACTGCCAGTTAAAAAAGAAATTAATCAGCGCCATAGCATTGTACAGCCAAGTCACCGGATAGGTTTTTCAGAGCAGGATTTAAGTATGGCTTTAGAAAAAAATGATGTATTTATTGATATGACACATGCTGAATTAAGTAAGCTGTTAACTCAGGTTGAATTGAACACTTTTCAGCGTATAAAAGGGGCAATTTTCTGCTCCGATATTATGATTAAAGATGTTATTGCTGTTGAGTTTGGGACAGAGGTCGAGGATGCATGGGAGATTATGCGCACCCATAAACTTAAAGCAATGCCTGTGATTGATAGTGCCAGGCGGGTTATAGGCATTATTACCTGGAATGATTTTTTTAAATGCATTGATTTAAATGCATATGACAGTTTTCAGGATAAATTTCGGAATTTTATTCGGCGTACAGCGCATTTATCAGCCTCAAAACCAGAGGCTGTTGGCCTTATTATGACCACCGCAGTAATTAGCTTGCCGGATACTACCCATATTGCTGATCTCATTCCATTGATGTCTTCTCATGGCATTCGGCAGGTCCCCATTATCAATTCAGAAAAGCGTTTGACGGGAATGGTTTATCAGGCAAATTTAATAGCAGCCCTTTATAATGAACAATTGGCACATAAAATATAGAATCTTAGGGAGGTGATAATGGATGATTATTTATTTCTAACTCCATTAATGTTACATCCTGGAAAATTTGCGAAAATCAATTTTTTTTAAGGTTAAGAATAACTTATATAACTATTTTTAAAAGGTATTTCCATTGTTTAATAGCTGATTTATTATTAGGAGTTAACAAAATGTCTAAAAGTATTGTTGGATCGCAAACAGAAAAGAACCTATTGATAGCGTTTGCTGGAGAATCACAGGCAAGAAATAGATATACTTATTTTGCAGGTGCGGCCAAAAAGGAAGGTCTGGTTCAGATTGCTGATATATTTGAAGAAACGGCAAATCAGGAGAAGGAACATGCTAAACGTCTTTTTAAATTTCTTGAAGGTGGCAACGTTCAGATTACCGAAACTTTTCCTGCAGGAAAAATCAATTCGACTCTTGAAAATTTACGGGAAGCCGCGGGTGGAGAAGATCATGAATGGATGGTGATGTATCCCGCTTTTGCTAAAGTAGCCAGAGAGGAAGGTTTTGATCATATAGCTGAAGCATTTGAAGCTATATCGGTTGCCGAAAAGCAACATGGAAAACGATACAAAGACCTTGCTGATAACCTGGAAGCCGGTAGAGTCTTTAAAAGAAATGGCAAGGTAGTTTGGCGGTGCAGAAATTGCGGTTATCTGCATGAGGCGGAAGAAGCACCAGAAGTTTGCCCTGCCTGTTTGCATCCACAGGCACATTTTGAGCTCCTTGGTGAAAACTGGTAATGTTTGGAAAAAGACTTGAAAGTTTATAATATAAAAAATTTTTCTGAGAAGGAATAAGGAATCATGAAAGGTAGTAATGTTTTAGAGTATGAGGATATTCCTCAGGTAGCAATGGATGCAATGAATGATGTACATCGGGAAGAACTTGAGATTGTGAATGCCATTCATTCTGCGATCATAGCTGAAAATGAAGTTGAAATCTCTCAATTATGTCAGCAGTGGCTTGAACACACGAAAGCTCATTTTGACAAAGAGAATTCAATGATGGAAAAATATGGTTTTCCAGCCTACCATTGTCATCATGGTGAGCATGTTGAAGCCCTGCAAGGGTTGGAATCAATTATCGAGGATTGGAATGAAGGGCATGACATTCAAAGTTTAACCGCTTATGTGAAGGATACCTGGCCGCAGTGGTATATCAGTCATATTTCCACTATGGATATGGTGACCTCAGCATTTATAAAGCAGAGCATGCTGAATGAATAGTATAGGGCGAAGGTATCTTCATGTTAGCCGGTATTGAATTTTGCATATTTTGTTCTGGTATGCTTAAATCTGCTCAATGCTTTGGCAATCATTGTATCTGCTAGGTATTTTATGTTGAGTTTTGTGGCATTGCCTCTCTGCAGAACCAACTAATAATCATTAATGAGGTGAGAATTTGGAGATTTTGATATGAATGGTCTTACCGCACTCTCTATGAGTATTGGTGTTTTAGCTGGGTTGGCAACGTTTTTGGCTGTAGGGCCGCTTGCCGGTGTTTTTTTTATATGGGCTTTAACCATTTCATGGGCGGCTTATTTTGCTTTGGGCGGTAATGATGAAGCGGCTAAAAATACGGCAATTTGCAGTGTGTTTGGCGTGGCTATGGCTTGGTATGCGGCAGTTCAATTAACTAATATTCCTGCTGATGCTGCGCTTGGTTTTCCTTTTATGGCCGCTATTGTAGTAACCATTTCAGTTATCGTTTCATGTTTAGCTGCAAATATTAAGGTTCTTTCGTGTATTCCTGCAACAGTGCTTGGCTATTCAGCTACTTTTGCATACATGCTGCAGACGCCTGATATTTTGAATAAGGATGTCTTGCTGGGTATGGCTTGGAATAATCCTTTACTTGTCATTTCTTTCTCCCTTGTTCTTGGTGTCGGTTTTGGTATTGCTTCTGGAAAATTAGCGGCGAAATGGACAACAATAGAAGGTTAGTCTGCTGAACTAATAAAATTGTAGGGGCAAACTCAAGAACCTCAGCCCCTACATAATAGTGTTAAATCTTCTTAATGCGTTCCGTAATGAGACTCGATATAACGCTCTACCAGTTCCTGAAATTCTTCAGCTATTTTATCGCCTTTCAATGTTACTGTTTTTTCGCCATCTTCATAAACTGGAGCTACAGGTGTTTCACCGGTGCCAGGAAGGCTGATGCCTATATTTGCATTTTTGCTTTCACCGGGGCCGTTGACAACACAGCCCATTACTGCAACTTCCATTTCTTCAACACCTTTATATTTTCCTTTCCAGACAGGCATTTGGTGGCGTAAGAAAGACTGGATATCTTGAGCTAATTTTTGAAAATAATCGCTAGTTGTTCTGCCACAGCCTGGGCAGGCAATAACCATAGGTGTAAATGACCGGAACCCCATAGTCTGCAGCAGCTCTTGAGCAACGATGACTTCATTGGTTCTATCGCCACCTGGCTCAGGTGTTAATGAGATTCGAATGGTATCTCCAATACCCTGCTGCATAAGCACGGATAAGGCGGCAGATGATGAAACGATACCTTTTGATCCCATACCGGCTTCAGTTAACCCTAGGTGCAAAGCGTATTCACAGCGTGCCGCCAAATCCTGATAGATATTGATTAGCTCCTGAACATTACTGATTTTACAGGATAAAATAATCTTGCTTCCATCCAGGCCATATTCCTGAGCTTTAGCGGCACTTTCCAGTGCTGAAACAACAATGGCTTCGCGGGTAATGGCTGGAAGCTCCTGCGGAGTGTCTTTAAGCCTATTTTCGTCCAATAAGCGCATTAAAACAGATTGATCAAGACTTCCACCGTTAACGCCAATGCGAACAGGTTTGTCATATTGACATGCAAACTCAATCATTTGCTGGAACTGCGGGTCACGATTTTTACCGCGCCCAACATTGCCTGGGTTAATTCTATATTTTGCCAGCGATTGGGCACACTCAGGGTATTTTTCTAACAGTTTATGGCCGTTAAAATGAAAATCACCGACTATAGGTACAGAAAAGCCTTTTTGTACCAATTGATTGTGGATTTCAGGTACAGCTTTTGCCGCCTCTTCTGAGTTGACAGTAATTCTAACGAGTTCTGACCCTGCTCTGGATAATTCCATGATCTGTTTGACTGAACCTGCTATATCAGCAGTGTCGGTGTTAGTCATGGATTGAACAACAATAGGCGCGCCACCGCCGACTTTAATATTGCCAACCAAAACTTGGTTTGTATGTTTTCTGGGACTAATTGACATGTTGGTTTTTTTGAAGCGCTAAGCTAATAAATATGTAAGATGATATACTTAGAAATTATACTCCATCCTCAATAGTCATTAAGAGTTAAATTGTGCGGATAAATTATTTTTCTGATGTTCATTTAGAATTTGGCCCCCAGGCTTCACCGGATAACGATGCTGACATTATTGTGGCAGCAGGCGATATTGGTATTTTTAAACAGGGCATTGACTGGCTCAAACAGCTAAATAAGCCTGTTATCTATGTTGCAGGTAATCATGAGTTTTATACTCAGGAATACAATCAGACTTTAAAGGCATTGCGTAAAGAATGTGCAGGCAGTTCTATTCATTTTCTTGAAAATGATATTTTCATATTTAAAGGCATACGTTTTTTAGGGTGCAGTTTATGGGCGGATCTTTTTTTAGAGGGTGAAAAAACAGCGAATGCCTTGGGAAAGGTTTTAAATGACTTTAGAAAAATTAAATTTAATAATGAACCTTTTAACCAAAGGGCTTTTAGCAGGCTTCATTATTATTCCAGAGCATGGCTGGAAAAGGAATTGGCTAAACCGTATGAAGGAAAAACCATTGTGGTTACACATCATGCGCCGACAGAATGGAGCTGGGATAATTCCAGAAATAAACTGAAGAAAATGGCTTATTGTACTGACCTCAAATATCTTTTTCATGAATATGCTATAGAAGCCTGGTTTCATGGCCATATCCATAGTCCAGGTGACTACAGAATTGCGGGAGCAAGGATATTAAGCAACCCAAGAGGGTACGTCGGCAAAAAAGTTGTTGATAGTTTTGATCAAAATAAGATTGTAGATATATAGCATAAACTATGGTTTATGCCGACAAGAAAACTGGCGCCTACTTTTGTAATTTAGAATGAGTACAAGTTCTTGAACTGCCTACTTTTTTTATCCGTCTTCTGCGCTGTATAACTAGCTGTCTGGCCCATTACGCGTACAATTTATCTGTCTTGGCAATAGTTCTTGTATTACTCTGCCTGGTCACATCCATATATTGATGGCCGAATACCAATAAAAAGCCTGCACCAGCTGTCCAAGTTATTCTGTGTGCGTTCCATTAATTTCTTATTCATAAATGAGAAATTGAACCCTATATAGAATAAAATAAATCTTGGCAGATTCTTCAGAGCTTCTTTTTGTTGCTTAAAAATCTAATTAATCAAGTTTTTAGCTATGTAAACAAATGCTGACAAAATATAAGTATTTTGCTATTAATAGGCCATTGATTTTAGTTTGCTGTCTTGAAGGGGTTATGCCACTAACATTGTTTCTCAAACTTGGCGTATTGTTTTTTTGTTTATCCGGCACATCTTTTTCTGTTGAAAAAAGCAAAGATGTAAGTGAACTTGAAACAGTACGTCTGCAGTTAAAAGGTTTTCATACCTTTCAGTTTGCTGGCTATTATGCCGCTAAAGAGCAGGGTTTCTATGAAGAAGAAGGCCTAAATGTTCATATTCTTGAACGAAACCCAAAATTAAGTGTTGTCAACCAAGTTGTTTCCAATGAGGTTCAATATGGGGTTGAGGATATGGGCATCATCACTGAGTATGCTAATGGGGCTCCCATTAGTGTTTTGGCTGCAATATTTCAGCGCAGCTCTGTTGTTTTTATCAGTAAACAGTCTTCAGGTGTTGACTCTCCGAAAGATTTCATTGGCAAACGCATCATGATGAACTATGCAGAGGCTGATAATCTGGCACTGCGTATACTGCTGAGTGACAATGGATTATCTGAAGATGCATATACTCTCATCCCTCATTCATTTGGCTATCAGGCGCTTATTGATGATAAAACAGATGTTATTGCATCTCATTTAACAGACCAGTATTTTTTCTTTAAAAGAAATAATTTAAAGATAAATGTTATTGATCCTCAAAACTATGGGGTTGATTTTTATGGCGATATTTTATTTACCAGTCGGTCTGAGCTAACTGACCATCCAATCCGTGCCGAATGTTTTAGACGAGCATCTTTAAAAGGCTGGCAATATGCCTTGGATCACCCGAAAGAAATTATTCGGCTTATCAGCTCAAAATATAATGCCAGCTCAAGTCTTGATCAGTTGCGTCTTGAGGCGAAGGTAATTCGAAATCAGATTATGCCAGATGCTATTCCTCTGGGGACGGTCGATGAAATACGTTTGCGAAAGGTATCTGATTTGATTGCAAAAGTAAAGTTTTCTAGATATTTAACAGATTCGGAGCTTCATGAGTTTATTTTTGATCAGCCTCGGCCCGGTAGCTTTTCGATTAAAGACCAAAACTGGTTAAAGAAAAATCCAGTTATCCGTCTGGGCATAGATCAAAACTTTGCACCTTATGAATGGTTAAATAATGAAGGTGAATATACAGGCATTACTATTGATTATATCAGGCTGCTGGAACAGCGATTAGGCGTTAAATTTGACTTTATTAAGGATAAAAAGTCTTGGCCTGAGCTATTGGATGCAGCCAAAAATAATGAGCTGGATATGTTATTTAGCCTTATAAAAACACCAAAGCGATCAGAATATTTAAATTTTACTTCACCTTATTTTATTAGCCCCGTCACCATTATTAGCGGGCAGGCCCAAGGGTATATAGGATCTTTGAAACGGCTAAATGGAAAGCTGGTTGCCATTCAGAACAATCACTCTGCAGAAGAGCTGCTGGCTCTGCACTACCCTGAAATTTCCGTTATATTGACTGATAGTATAAAAGAGGCATTGCAGTTGGTGGCACAAGGCGAAGCACATGCTTATATTGGAGATGCTATTTCTGCTGACTATATTATGCGGCAGGAAAATAGACATAACTTAATGTTTTCTGGCCAAACAGAATATCAAAGTAAATTTCGCATTGGCGTTGTAAAAAATAATCCAGAACTGTTTTCTGTGATGAAAAAAGCACTGGCAAGTATCAGTGATAAAGAAAGAAATGAAATATCACGTCGATGGCTAGAACGTAAACCTGTTCAGGAAACAAGTTTTGATACTGCTTTTCAATTTATTGCAGTTGCATCCCCGGTATTTATTTTGTTTTGCTGCTGGGTTTTCTGGCTGCGTAAATCAAGATTGGCAATACGGAGAAATGAAGATTATTTAAAGGCAATTTTTGATGCTGAAATGGAAAGTGTTAAAGTCATTTCTTCTGAAGGAAAGCTGATGCAGATTAATCCGGCAGGACTGGCGTTGCTGGATTATCAAGATAAGCCTTCAGAAATAATTGGACAAAAGTATCAGCAATGGGTTGTGCTTGAAGACCGTCTAGCTTATCTAAAAATGAATAAGCGTGTTCAGCAAGGTGAATCGGCAGAGCTAATTTACCAAATTGAAAATATAAATGGCCGCCGCTGGCTGGAAACACAGGCGGTTCCTTTAGTAGATCCAGAATCAGGTAAAACTTCAATTCTTGCTGTTTCAAGGGATATTACCGAGAAAAAAAATGCTGAAAAGCAAATTTGGAAACATGCCAATTTTGATTCCTTGACGGATTTGCCGAATAGGAGAATGTTTCATGATCACCTGGTACAAGAAATAAAAGCTTCTCATAGAAACTCATTGTCATTAGCGCTGCTGTTTCTTGATCTCGATCATTTCAAGCAGATAAATGATGAATTGGGGCATCAAGTTGGTGATCTTCTATTGAAAGATGTAGCCGCCAGGGTTGTTTCCTGTGTCAGAGAATCTGATATTGTTTCTCGATTAAGCGGCGATGAATTTACGGTGATTTTATCTGAACTAGAACATAAAAAATCTGCGGAGCATATCGTTAATAAAATTCTTCATGCTCTTAAAAAGCCCTTTATGCTGGGTGATGAAAATGCTTATATATCCGTCAGCATAGGTATTGCATTTTATCCCGAAGATGCAGAAGACAGCCAAAAGCTAATTCAAAAGGCCGATATGGCAATGTATTCTGCCAAAGAGATGGGACGTAACCGGTTTAGCTATTTTACTCAATCTATGCAAGATGCCGCACTGTATAGGCTGCAGATGCTCAAAGACCTGCATGTAGCTCTTCGGGAAGACCAGTTTCAACTGCGATACCAGCCCATTGTTGAATTATCTACAGGTAGAATACATAAGGTTGAGGCTCTGTTGAGCTGGAACCACCCAACACGGGGACAAGTCAATACCGAAGAGTTTATTCGGCTTGCTGAGGATTCTGGGCTTATAAAAAAAATTGGTGACTGGGTGTTTGAGGAAGCAATCAGAAAACTTAGCCTATGGCAGCAAACATATGATACTGATATTCAGCTCAGTATTAATAAGTCACCTATCCAGTTTAATATGAAAAAAAGCCATTATGATTGGCTGCATCTATTAGATAAATATCATATAAATGGGGAGCAGATTGTAATTGAGATAACTGAAAGCTTATTGCTGAACAGTACAAAAAATGTACTTGAACGATTAGAAAAGTATCGTGAAAGGGGGATTCAAATTGCCGTTGATGATTTTGGCACTGGGTATTCAGCACTGTCATATTTAAATAAATTTAATTTGGATTATTTAAAAATTGACTGTTCTTTTACAGAAAATATAATAACAGACGCTAGTGCTATGGCTTTAACCGAGGCCATTACAGTGATGGCTCATAAATTGGGGCTGAAAGTTATCGCAGAGGGCATAGAAACTGAGGAACAGCTTAAGGTTTTAAGAGCTGTGGGCTGTGAGTATGGACAAGGGTTTATATTTGATAAACCGCTGCTTGCTAAAGATTTTGAGCTAGTGCTAGAGAAAATGACCTGCAAAACTTAAGAGCAGCTCCTGCTTCTTATACCTAGGGGGGATGCGGTGAGGTAAACTTCATGGTAATAATTCAGCATCAGAAGAGAGTAAGGCAACTCGCAATAAATAACCCACCAATCCTACGCAATCTGGGTAGGTTATTTAATGCGCGTTACCTAAAAGCATAGAGAAAAATCAGAGTATTTCTTTTCTTTTTTACCCCCTGCAAGCAAGACTATGGAGGTCAACTTTGATAAGGTGTTATTATCATGCTTAATTCTGAGGAAAACAGAATGAGGCATAAGAATGATTAAACAAATTGCTCGCAAGGCTGTGCTGATTTATCCTGAATTTGATACCCAGGATACTTTCTGGAGTTATGCCACAAGTTTAAAAATGTACGCACAGGCCAGTGAGTTTGGCTTGCCAAAAAGATTGCTGCCACCTCTAGGGTTAATGGGTTTATTTAATCATCTTAAGCCCTATTACCAATCATTGTCTTTGGTTGATAAAAATATTGATCCTCGCCCCCTGAAAGAATTAATCAACGATGCTGACCATATTTTTATGGGTGGGATGCTGGCCCAGGAACAAAGCTTATTTAAGCTTGCTACAGAAGTAAAGCTGGCGGGCAAGTTATTGATCGTTGGCGGAACTGCCGTCACAACTCAATCGCCGTTAATGGGGTTAGCAGATCATTTAATAGAAAATGAAGCGGAAGGGGTGATTGATGAATTATTGCAAGGCTTAAGTACAGGAAAGGCAAGAAAATATTATAAAGGACATTTTGTCTTATCCGAGAATTTTTTTCAGCCAGATTATGCCTCAATCAATATGCAAAATTATATGCATATGGCGGTACAGATTAGTCGCGGCTGTCCAGAGAACTGTGAATTCTGTGATATTCCTTCCCGGTTTGGTAAAGCCTTTCGAGTTACTCCTTTTAAAAAAACGGCAGCTTCATTTCAACAAATGAAAGAACTGGGCTGGACAGGGCAGGTATTCGTTGTTGATGATAATTTTATTGCCAATCCTAGAAAAGCACTTGATGTGCTGAAAGGTCTATATAGAATAGGTGAGGATATTGGCTACCATCATCCCAAATATACAGAGTTAACTTTACGGTTGGCCGATGATTCAGCCATTATGGCAGAATTGAGGCATTGGTTCCGCAAAGCTCATTTCATTAATGGTTTCTATGGAGTTGAGACACCGAATAGAGCTTCATTGCTAGAAACAAATAAGCGTCAAAATTTGCGAGGTCAGCGAAGTTTAGTGGATAAATTACGTTTTATTTCTGAGCAGACTGGAGCGGGTGTAATGATGGGAATGATTTACGGCTTTGACCATGATACTGATGACTCTGTGGAAGAGTTTATTGATTTTGTTAATGCCACTCATGCGCCTATTGTAATGGCTGGGCTATTAAACGCCTTGCCTTATACAGGTCTAATGGCAAGGCTAGATGCTGAGGGCCGTTCCATTCAGATGAGCAGTGGCAATAATTCAGATGGGGTTATTAACTTTATTCCCTTTCATTTTTCAGTAAAACGGGCAGAACAGAATTATCTACGTATTTTGGAAGGTATTTACCATCCAAAGGCTTATTTTAACCGGGTACTAAGGCATCTGTCATTGATAGACCCAGATTTACAAAGCCATTATCGTTCAGGGAATAAAAACCTTAGTCTTTTAGCTAAAATTCTATCCCGGAAGCATGCTCTTGTTTATTGGCAATATTTACCTAAAGTGATGGAAGTCGCTAAAAGCCGCTGCGGTTCTAATCAATCTAGGTATGGTGCAATACTGGCAGAATATTTTTCACTCTGCGGACAATATACACATTTTGTCGCTCAAATTAATGTGCGACGAAAACAGATACTTCTACGAGAATATGCTGAAAATCAAAAGTTTTCATGGAAGGAATTACAGGCCGCAGCAAGGAAGGTTGGGTGAAATACTATATTGGCCTTTCTGTTACCTATCATGACCCCGCAATAGCTATTGTCGATGAAAAAGGCAAGGTGCTATTTGCCGAAGCTACAGAACGCTACATGCAAAATAAGCGGGCGTTGAACTGTGTTGCAGATCCGTTGCTCAGGGTGCAAGACTTATTGGCACAATATTGCCCATCTGCTGATGAGTTTATTATTGCGATCAATTGGAGAAGAAAGCGCCCATTGTATGAAAATATAATCTCAGCATTAGGCTGTTTAACAGCTACAGGACTGACCAGAACAGGCATTAAACGGTTGCGTTCACCGCTTGAAAATTACCAGCTTCACCATATGATAGCGAGTCAGCGCAATAGTATTTCCAGTGCGGGGCTAAATTTGGCGCGTATTATTGCGGAATATTACCCCAACTGTACTGTCAGGCATGCCGATTATCAGCACCACTTAACCCATGCAGCAACTGCTTGTTACAGCAGTTCTTTTTCTGAAGCAGCCTGTGCTGTCATTGATTCTTTTGGTGAAAAAGGCTCAATGGCGTTCTATCATTTTAAAAATCAGCGGTTTGAGTGCCTTTATGAAACTAAAGGTACAGGAAGCCTAGGCTTTTATTATATGAAGATTACTGAACTATGTGGCTTTAACTGGCTAAAGGGAGAAGAGTGGAAAGTAATGGGCCTGGCTCCTTATGGCAAGCTTAATCCGGAGCTGTATGAGCTATTAAAATCTACTGTTACAGTGCAGGGGTTTGACTGTTTACACGATTCTAAAAACCTGTTTCTCAGTATAGACATGCTAGAGCGCTTTAAACGGCATGGTCTAAATTCTATCGAACAGGCTGCTGATTTAGCTTTTACCGGACAATATTTTTTTGCTGAATTAATGAGTAAGCTGCTACAGTATTTGCAGCAGGTAACTGGATGTAAAAATCTGGCTTTAGGCGGTGGCTGTGCATTAAATTCAGCCTTTAATGGGCAAATAAAAATAAGGACGGATTTTGAACAGATTTTTATTCCCTCTGCACCTGCTGATGATGGTACTGCACTGGGGGCCGCTTGGCTGGCTTTTCAGCAGGCACAGCCTGCGCTGCCTTTAACTGATGACAATAAACTGTTATCTCCTTATCTAGGGTCTGAGATCAATAATGCGGAGGTAGAAAGACTGATTCAAAATAATCATTGTCTGGACATACAATATTTACCTGATAGTATTTGTGAGGTTACTGCAGAACTGCTTGCAAAAGGCCAGCTGGTAGGCTGGGTACAGGGTAGGGCAGAATATGGTCCAAGGGCATTGGGCAATCGCTCTATTCTGGCAGATCCTCGACAGGCGGTAACAAAGGATATAATTAATCAGAAAATTAAGTTTCGGGAAAGCTTTCGTCCTTTTGCTCCCTCGGTTTTACATGAGCATGCAGACAGTTTTTTTGAAAACTATCATGAATCTCCTTATATGGATAAAACCCTGAAACTGCGTGATTCCATGCAAGAACAGGTAGCGGCTGTCTGTCATATTGACGGAACAGCACGGTTGCAATCGGTTACCCAGGAGAGGAATGAACGTTTTTACAGTTTAATTAATCTTTTTTATCAGCGGACTCAGGTCCCTATGCTATTGAATACCAGCTTTAATGTGATGGGGAAACCATTGATTCATTCATTGGATGATGCCATTTCTGTTTTTTTAACTACAGGTCTGGATGTTTTGGCTATTAATGATTATTTGATTGCTAAGCCACAAAATGAAAAAGTATAAGCATGTTTTTGATCCTGAATTATCAATGCCGTTTATCCAACAATATAAGGACAGTTTTGATTGCAATTTAGATAGCCGATGGCTATTTTACCAACTAAACCAGCCATGTCATCAGCAGCACGCTATGCCTTCTGCATTTGGTTTTGTTAGAGAAGTATTAAAGGATGCAGAGCAAGTTTATTCTCCTTTGCTTATTAAAGACTATAGTTTAGATAAATTGGTTGCTTTGCAAACTTCAAGTATCGATGCTTTGTCTAAGTCTCGGCTAAACCAGAAAAATCAGTTTGAATGTATTAGGCAAACCGCTGCGATACAGTTAACTCAACCCCATTGGCTGCAGAGCACCTTTCAAATTAACTGTAATCAGACTGAAATAGCTGTACAGCTGATGTCTATTTTTTTACAGCTGACACAGAAACAGAAAGGAAATACGGAACTAAAAAGGTTATACCACTCTCTGCTGCTTAATGAGGGGGTTAAAATGCCTGTACTACACAGTTATGACTATAGTCATAACTGTGGAATCATCTCTGAGATAATTCAATTTGCCACAATACAGCTTGCTTTAAGTCTATTTCCCCGTGTGCTATTGCCTGAAATTCTCGGTTTTACATTAGCTTATTGTCAGTTGCCGACATTGATTGAAATCTGCTTTCCAGATCATCAATTGCCCACCCGCTTCTTTAAGAAACGTCACCAAGTTCTAGTAAAACAATTAAAACCGATAACAAAATGTATTCAGGCGTTTCTGGATCTTTCACACCAGAAGCAACAGCAGGCTTTATGGCATAGGATACAGCACGGTTTTTGGCTTTATCAGCTGTTAATGCAGCGTTGCAGAGACAGGTTTAATCAGACATTGATACAGGAACCATCTTCCAGGCAAAATATTACCAGACTATTTGAGCAACAAAAGCAACAGGTAAACTATGCAAAACTATCGACTAGAGAGCTTTATTACTATCTGATTAATGCGGATTTATTTCCAGATGTTTTGGCTGTTGCCAGCACTAAAGCTGACAAATGGTTGCGAATGAGTGCATTATTCAATCCACTTCCTTTTAAACATTATAGTCATCAGCAGCTTGATACCTACATAGATGATATTTATAAAGCAGAAGTGAGTGCCTATCAGCCATTGCAAGGGAAGCCGCAAACTTCCAAAGCGGCCTATATATGGGGAATAGAGCAGATAGCACCAATGATATTAATTGATGGATGCTGGCTGCAAAATTCTTTGGCTTTGCAACATGTCAATTCTGAGATTTGTGATATTTTGTTCAGTATTTATGCAGATGAAATAGGGAACGGTCATTTGCAAAAGAATCACTGCTACATATTTCAGCAATTGCTGAATAGCTTATCTATCAGGGTTCCGCCTATATACACTGCTGAATTTATAAAATACCCAGGATTTATTAATAGTGCTTTTGACTTGCCGGTCTATATGTTGGCTCTGTCCTATTTCCCGATAAAATTTTTGCCTGAATTATTAGGCTTGAATATGGCGATAGAATTAAGTGGTCTGGGGAAAGATTATATGCGACTGGTCGATGAATGGAATTATTGGGGGATTGACTCCACTATAGCAGACATTCATATTTCTATTGACAATTATGCTACAGGGCATACCTTACTGGCAAAAAAAGCGATTCAGCTTTACATGGATGATGTTTCAAAGCGAACAGGTGATGCTAAAATGCTGGATAGACACTGGCGGCGAATTTATAGAGGCTATATTTCATTACAGTTTGTTGGTAGAAGATTTAAGCTGAGTCTTCCAATTTATTATTTGATTAACACGTTAGGAGCGTGTACAAAATAATTTGAACAGCAGACTTTCTTTTTATTCGTCTTACGCGCTGTATAACCACTTGCGCAGCTCACGACGAGGTAATCGCGCCTGTATTATTCTACCTACACTTATCCATGTGTTAGCCGAATACGAATAAAAATCCCGCATCAGTTGTCCAAGCTATTTTGGGTGCGTTTCTTAGACATAATTTATCGGGGTAAGTAAAATCGATCATTTAAAATATTTATCCTGTTTGGCATTTCCTGCTTGTGTCGTATGGTTTTTATACACCGGCCCCCATGATGCAGTATCTGCACTTCTTTGGACTATCCCTCTTTGGGTGCTGGTTTTAATTGACTGGCTGAGCCCGAAAGTTAACCCTAATATGCAAAAAACTGTTGTTTCCAGTTGGTTTTACGATGCCATTTTATATGGTTTAACTCTCTTGCAATTTATAATCATAAGCTTGCTGCTTATTTACGCAAGCCAACTGCAATGGGGAGACATACCTGAAATTGCGACTTCTTTGGTCAACCTTGTTGTCATGAGGATTTTAGTTGGAACGACTTCCGGTAGTTCGGCGATTATTGTAGCGCATGAATTAATACATAGAACTAAAATCCATCAGCGCATTTTAGGTAGATTATTGCTATATACCGTATGCTATGAACATTTTGTTATCGCCCATTTATATGGCCATCATCATAATGTGGCAACTCTTGAGGATATAGCGACAGCTCGGCTAGGGGAAAGTTTTGAAACATATTGGAAAAGAGTAACTATCGGGCATTTCAAATATGCCTGGAACTTCGAAAGGAATCGCCTCGGATTAACTCAGGCACCTGCGTTTCATTATAAAATGCTCGCAAATTCAGTTTTGCAAGGCGTGGCAGTTGAAATGGCAATACTTATATTGATATTTATTGTATTTGGCTGGGCTGCAGTTTTTATTTTTATATACCAGGCATTTTCAGCTGTCCGCTTGCTGGAAACAATCAATTATTATCAGCACTGGGGATTGGAGCAAGGACGGTCGGAAAATATTTTAGCATGGGTAAACCGCTCTATGGTGACTGAATATGCATTATTTGGATTGTCTAACCATATAGAACATCATAACAATGCTCGGACTTTTTTTTACCAAACTCCTTTTTCAAACGAAGGCCCAGATATGCCTTATGGATATTTTGTAACCAATCTATGGGTAAAGCTAAATAATGCGTCATATCGAAGAGTATCAGCAGAAAAGATAAAGGAATTTTATAGGAACCTAGCTTAGGAGTGAGAGTTCAATAATACCTGAGTTTGACTTGTCTTTTGACTCCACAGCGATACTGTCGAATATTGTTAGACCCTTATTCTTTAATCTAAATGATAGGTTTATGCAATAAGACCTTTTCTAAATCCTCTTTTTATGAGATAAGTACTGTGTGAGCCTGAAATTATTATCATAATAATTATAAAAAATCAACAGGCCTGGTCTTTTTTATTCCATTGAGGAGAAAATTAAGATGAAACACAATCAGAAAGTATTCGCACAAAGTTTTATATCATCACTAATTATAATGGTGTCATTAAGCTATGGAGCATTGGCGTACGCAGGAAAAAGCGACTGTTGGGCCGAGTTTTATGAGGACTCTCAGTTTAAAGGCAAGAGTTTTCGTGTTCAAGGACCTGCATATAAAAAAAATTTAGTAGACGAAAAAGGTGAGAACTGGGACAAAAGAATTGAGAGCATTATAATTGGCCCAAAAGCGACAGTCACTGTGTATGAAAACAAAAATCTAAAGTTAACTTTAAAGGAGATGGCTAAACATCCTGTTTTGATGAAGTCTTTAGGCATTACTAAACAGGATATTCTTGAAGATTCAGAAATAATTCTTCATCCTAATTCCAAGATCCATAGTTTCGGAGAGTATAATTTTTTTCATAAAATACGTTCATTAAAAATTGAATGTAAATAACGATAAAAAACTTTATTTTTGCATGAGTAATGCAATATTTTGGAGTGTTCAAGGATTTATAGGGAACTAAGATTATATTGATACTCGGACAGCAAAGGCATACTGCTCTGCTCAGGCGGTTATTGTAATTAGTTAAACAGAGATATCTATAAGTGAGCCTGGGGCGGGTGTTAATTCAACTGCGTCACTAGGCTCAGTTTCATCTGTATTGTCTATTAGGTCTTCTTTGACTGTTTTTTTAGCAACTGTTATTTTCTTTTCTTCTTCCTGGGCCAGCTGAATTAGGTCTGTTCTGGCTTTCTCTGCCATTGCACTAGCTTTAGAAGCAACTTTCTGGTCCTGCGCAGAAGGATTGGCAGGCGCAAGAGCTGCACGACGAATGGTGTCAGCCTTTCTAATTGTAGCCGCCGGATCTCCGCTAATGGGTGAAGTATCAATATTTACTTCACCCCCTATGGCATAGCGTACACCATTGGGTCCTTTAGAATAAGTGAAACTGGCATCGCCAGTAGCAAGAGACCCGGCAGCGCTTAAATGAGCCTGCTCATGTGTTTTGACTTCACGGTCTCTACTTTTGAGCTTCTGGATCTGTTTTAAGTCTTGCTGGTTTTGTGACGTTTCCTGAATGGGGGTTGATGATTCAGATTTAATTGCGTCGTCATCTTTTTTCTCTAAATCAGTAGCATGCTGGCTGGTATCAGTCACGCTATACTGAAAAATATAGCTACTAGGTATTGCCTGTGAGTTAGATACTGATGTCAGCATAAGTGTTACTTTTGAAGAATGATAGCTTTATATTTAGTTCAAGTTTTGTAAAATATCAAGTTATGAATGGCCTATCATTTCGCCTAATTGAACTTTCTTTCCTGCTGTAAATTCAGATTCCCACTTAACCTTGTCTTTCCCAAACAATACTATAATGGTCGACCCCATATTAAACCGTCCCATTTCTTCGCCTTTTTCTATAACAGGTGCATTATCCTGATATTGCCATGAGCGTACTGATTCAATAGATGGCGGCGTAACTACGCCGTGCCAAGTTGTTTCAATACTGGAAACAAAAATAGCACCGACCAGAATTAAGGCCATTGGCCCCAATTCTGTATCAAACAGGCAGGCAACTCGTTCATTTCTGGCAAAAAGGCCAGGTACCGAGTTTACAGTGGCACCGTTAACGCTAAATAGTCGGCCAGGAATATGAATCATTTCGGTTAAAGTGCCTTTAATCGGCATATGTAAACGGTGATAATCTTTTGGCGATAGATAAATAGTCGTAAATGATCCATTTTCGAAAGGTTTAGCCGTTTCCGCATTGCCACCTAGCAAGTCAACTGCAGAAAATGATTTGCCTTTCGCCTGAAAAATTTCTCCCTGCTCAATTAACCCTGCCTGACTGACTGCTCCATCAGCAGGGCAAGCGATAGCATTGGGAGAGGAGGTGATAGGTCTTGCCCCAGCTTTTAATTCACGGGTAAAAAAATGATTAAAGCTGGCAAAGTTATTAATGTCCTGTTCTTTGGCTTCAGACATATTGACGCCATAGATTCTTATAATTTGACTGATCATCAGATTTTTCCAGACCTTAATTTTGGAATGGGTAAATTTTGACATTACTTTTGAAAGAAAATGGTGGGGTAAAATGTATTGTGGCAGTGTTGTTAATGCTTCTTTAAATGTCATATTTAGTGGTGCAGGAAGGTCAATGCTTAAGAGGAAATTGGGGGAAATATGCTTTTTGACTGATGAATGCTTATAAGTTCATTTACTGTTAAGGGTTCAAATTGTTTTTGTGGTTTATCTTAACTAAAAGCCTCAGCAAAAAGCTAACGCTATACTAAGGTTAATTGATATGGCTTGGCAATTATTTTTTACAGGTACCAAGCCTTATTCAATTATTATAAGTAGGTTTTTTTAGTAAAAACTAAAATTCAAACAGTTGATCCCCTTGTAAAACTAGGAAATTCTTGTTTTGATTCTAATAAAGTTACATTTTTCAAATATTTCAGAAACTAAATGTTCATCTTGTTTTGTAAAAAAGATTATCCGACAAAAACACCTCGGAAATGCAGGAAAGAGCAAAATAGAGGTGTTTTTATTCTCTATCAGGCTTTTTTCCTCTCAGAAAATAGGCGAAGGAAATAACCTCGGCTACTGCGACATAAAGGCTTTGCGGAATTTCCTCTCCTAATGGCACTTCGGCTAATATTTTTGAAAGCTCTGGATTGCTTTGCAGTGGAATGCCATGTTCTTCAGCAATTTCAAGTATTTGTTCCGCGGATACTCCCGTTCCTTTGGCGGTAACTTTAGGAGCCCGTTCCCCATCGTATTTTAAGGCGACGGCAACATCGCTAGTATAAAAGGTTTTTCCAGCCATAAATTTAAGTTTGATGAACAGGGTGGTGGAGTTGTCTGTTTTTTTCAGTTTATAGTACTGATATTTCTAAATATTTAAAAAAATGTCGAAACTCGCGTTAATATGGTGAATAATACGCGGTTATTTCAAAAAATACACGGGATATTCTACCAGTAATGAAACTGGATAAAATTAAACTTTCCGGATTTAAATCCTTTGCTGATCAAACCACCATTACCATTAAAGGTAATTTGACTGCAGTTGTTGGGCCTAATGGCTGTGGCAAATCTAACGTGATTGATGCGGTGCGCTGGACGATGGGGGAGAGCTCTGCCAAGCATTTGCGTGGCGGCAGTATGGCCGATGTTATTTTTAATGGCTCATCAGGCAGAAAACCGGTCAGTACAGCTTCTGTGGAATTAATCTTTGATAATAGCGAAGGTAAAGCGGGGGGCGAGTATTCTAAATACAGCAGTATTTCGATAAGAAGGCAGGTGAGCCGGGATGGTCATTCTCAATATTCGCTTAATGGTACAAAATGCCGACGCAAAGATGTTACCGATTTATTTTTAGGTACAGGTTTAGGTGCACGCAGCTACGCCATTATTGAACAGGGCACCATTTCCCGAATGGTAGAGTCTAAACCTGAGGATTTACGGATACATATTGAAGAAGCGGCCGGTATTTCTAAATATAAGGAACGCAGACACGAAACTGAAACGCGGATAAGACATACTAGGGAAAATTTGGAGCGTCTGGATGATTTGCGGGAAGAAGTTGAAAAACAGCTGGAAAATTTAAAGAAACAGTCGGCAAAAGCTGAAAAATTTACTGATTTAAAAAGGCAGGAACGTCAATATAAGAAGGAACTGCTGGCTATCCGCTGGAATAGCTATCATCAGTCAGCTGAACAGTTGGAAAGCAAGTTGCAGGACATTGCTACCGAACATAATCGTTTGTTTGTTTTGCTGCGCGAAACAGATAAGTCGATTGACAGTAAGCGAATTGATCAAAAAAATCAGCAGCAAGCGTTAGATTCAGCCCAAGAGGAATATTATCATTTAGTTGCTGAAGTCAGCCGTTTACAGCAGGCCATTAAGCATAATGAAACCAGTCATGAGGAAACTTTGAATGAAATTGCCCGATTAACCCAGCAGGCAGAGCAGGCAAATAATGAATATGAACAGGATATGCAGGAACTGGAGGAAATCAAAGAAACCTTGATGGAAACAGAAGAAAGCCAGATTGCAGCTGCAGAGCAGGCAGAAGAGAGTACGTTAAGACAGCAAGAACTGATTCAGACCAAAACAGCATGGCAAAAACAATGGGAAGACTACCTTGCGGAAAGTTCTAAATATAAAGAGCTGGCGGAAATACAGAAAGTTAAACTTTCACATTTAAACAGCCAGTCGCAGCAGTTGCAGCAACGTCTGGAGAAATTGCAAATTGAGCGTGGTGAATTATCAAATACTGATTTATTGGCAGAAATAGAGTCACTGGATAGCAGTATTGAGATGATTGAGAGCGATAGGGAAGATCTTCAGGCTCAGCTTGAAGCAATTTATGCTCAGATTATTGAGCAGCGTCAGAAAGTTAAAGCGTTTCATAATCAATTGCATCAAGATCGTGCTGAACAGCATAAGGTTAACGGCAAAATTACCTCTCTGGAATTATTGCAGCAGCATGCGATGGGTAAGGATAAAAAAGAGCTTGTGCAATGGCTGAATAAAATGGATTTATCAAACAATCAGCGGCTAGCAGAATTTTTAGAGGTGGAAGACGGCTGGGAAAATGCGCTAGAAACAGTATTAGGCAGCTATCTTGAAGCAATCTGTGTAGATGATGCAGATCAGCTAGTGCAAGGATTGCAATATTTAACCAAGCAGTCGGTTATTTTGTTTGAAACTCAGGTGCCGGCAAGACCGGAAAGCACTAACAAAAATGCATTATTGGATAAAGTGGCATGTCCCTGGAATTTGAACGGTTTATTGACGGGGATTTATTGTGCAGATGATATTGAATCTGCAAAACAGCAAAGTTCCGATTTGCGAGCTTATGAATCCATTATTACCAAAGCAGGTGACTGGGTTGGGCCTAATTGGGTTAAGACTTCCAGAAGCATTGATAATAAAAGTGGTGTATTACAGCGTGGGAAGGATTTGCGTGACTTAAAACAGCGACAGCTTGAGTTGCAAGAAGCCATCGAGAACAATGAACAGCATTTGGAGCAGACAGAGGCAGCATTAAAGAGTGCTGAAGAAAATAGAGAGCGCCTGCAGCAGAGAGATAAAGTGCTAGGTTCAGAGTATTCAGCAAAAAGTGCGCAGTTTAGTGCCTACTCAGCTAAACAGGAACAGCAGCAGCAGCGCTTAAACCAAGTCAGTCAGGATATTGAAGATGTGATTGCTGAAACTGAGGACATTGCTGAAATAGCCAATGAAGCAGAGGAATCAAAACAGTTGGCCGAAGAAACTTTGGCGCAATTAGCTGAAACAAAAGAGCAGCTGGATCAGCAAAATCAGCAATTGCAAACTCTGCAATATAATAATGATTTAAGTGTTAATGAAGCACAGAGAAATGTTCATGCGCTACAGGGGAAAATTGAGTCGCTAAAAGCATCAGAGGCATTGACCGAAAAGCAGATAGAACGGCTGCAGATACAAAATCAGCAATCAGCCGAGCGTATTGCAGAGCTGCAAACTAAATTAAATTCATCACTTATGCCGTTAGATGATGAAAAAATGCAATTGGATGAGTTTTCTGAAAATAAAGAAAACTTAGAAAATAAGCTGCTGGCAGAACGCGCTTTGCAGCGGCAGACTGAGGAACAGATCACCGATTTGGCAGAGCAGCATACACATACTCAGAAGGCAATGGAAATGCAAAAAGAGCTGCTGGATAAAATTAGATTTGAACAGCAGGATAGTAAAGTTAGGCAGCAGACAATTACTGAACAGTTAGATGAGGTTGATGCTGATCCTGAACAGATATTGGAGCAATTATCCGCTGAGGCTGAAGAACAGGAATGGAAGTTGCGGTTGGAGAATTTTACTCGGCAAATAGACCGTTTAGGCTCTATTAATTTAACTGCGATTGAAGAGTATAAATCACAGGCTGAACGGATGAACTTTCTAAATGAGCAGCATGAAGATTTGATTGAAGCATTGAATACGCTGGAGCAGGCCATCAGTAAAATTGACGCAGAAAGCAGGCGACGATTTAAAGAAACATTTGATAAAATCAATACGGGACTGCAGCAAAAATTCCCTAAGCTATTCGGTGGAGGACAGGCTTATTTAGAATTGACAGATCAGGATTTATTGGAGGCAGGGGTCAATATTATAGCCCGTCCGCCAGGCAAGAGAAATAGTTCTATTCATTTGCTGTCAGGCGGGGAAAAAGCCCTTACGGCTGTGGCACTTGTTTTTTCCATTTTTGACTTAAATCCAGCCCCCTTCTGCCTGTTGGATGAAGTTGATGCCCCCTTAGATGATGCCAATGTGGTACGATTCTCGCAAATGGTTGAGGAAATGTCTGCAACAGTTCAGTTTTTATACATTTCCCATAACAAGGTAACTATGGAAATTGCAAAACAGTTGGCAGGTGTTACTATGAAAGAACCAGGTGTATCACGAATGGTTTCGGTTGATATTGAAGAAGCAGTAGAGATGGCAGAAAGCTAATGGATAAAGATTTATTAAGAATAGTTATTATTTCAATAGGTGCTGTTGTTATTTTGGGCATGGTGATATGGAGCATCGTAAAGAATAAAAATACTCGTCGAGATATTGATTTTTATGATAAAGGAAACCCCTTAGATAACATAGATTCATCATTGATACTTAGTACAGAAAATGATGATTTTGATATTGTGCCTTTAGGGTCTGCTTTAGATGATCAGTATGAGCCCGACCCTATTACGGCGGCAAGTGAGATTGATATTGAGCCAGAACAGGAATTAGAACCAGAAATTCAGCCTGCTCAGCCAGAGATTATTGAGCTCCCCAGCATTATTCAGTTCAGTATCGTTGCGTCGGCAGATAAAGGCTTTAACGGCAAGGTATTGGCAGATATGTTCCAGCGAGTAGGACTTAAATACGGCAGTATGAAAGTTTTTGAACGCCTGGATGATCAAAATAGGGTCGATTATGCTGTGGCCAGCATGGTTGATCCCGGTACTTTCCCAGAAACAGATCTAGAATCATTTAATTCACCAGGTATTGTTTTTTTTCTGCAGCCAGGCGAGCTGGATAGACCTCTGGAAATTTTTGATGATTATATTCAGACAATAAACTGGCTGGCCAATGAACTGGGCGGTGTTATGTGGGATCATAATCGTCAGCCTTTAACCAACGAAACAGTTAACGCATTTAGGATGAGTTTGTCAGCTTAAACTACTGTTTCTGTTACACTCATTTGGGCAGTGGAAATAAATGGTCAGCTATTTTTATTTCCGTGGCCCTGAGTTAAGGCAACTCGCAATAAATAACCTACCAATCTTGCTTGTCTTTTTATCCGTCTTCAGCGTTGCAACTTCGGTTACATAGCTTGCTATGCTCCCTTCGTTGCGCCTTGAAGACGAATAAAAATCCTGCGCAATCTGGGTAGGTTATTTAATGCGCGTTACCTAAGAAATTTTTTTGTCCATTCCGCACAATGCTCTTGTGTTTCTATATGTCTATAAATCTTAAAAAACCGGCTACTCGCAGTTTTTAGAAATTAAAGGGTATAGATTACGATAAACACCTGTTTTTCAGCTCCTTACTTGAACATTATCGAATGTCTACTAATATTATAGATATTGGAAAGTATGGCCTAATATGACATGTAAGGAGAGTTTATATGGTTATAGCAATTGCAAATAACCTATTAAGTGAAAATGTTCGTGTTTTAAAAAGTGAAGTTTCCAGAACGGCCTATCAGGCAGTTGCTGTTGCTGTTGCAAGTATAATTATTGCAACACTCCTGGTCTGTTATTATCAGAACGGTGAAATTTCACTCCAGGGAATAGTTGACGCGCAAAAAAATAATTTTGCTCTTTGGATCTTGGATGGCATTCCTTTTGTTTTTGGTTTCTGGGGGCAATATTCAAGTTCAATTATTGCCTATCAGGCGGGTGCGCTAATATTTGACCAGACCCAGGAGCTGCGGAGCAGGGCAGAGGACCTGGAAAAGAAGGCAACCTATACGGCGACTCATGATGTCATTACTGATTTACCCAACCGGAGTCTATTTTATGACAGAGTAGAGCAGGGGATTATATCCGCAAATAATCAAAATAAGCATCTATCCATTTTGCTGGTTGAAATTGTTAACTTTAAAGAGGTATATGATACCTTAGGCAGAACCAGCAGTGATCACATAATCAAGCAGATTTCATCGCGTTTGCAAGGAGTCGTTCTTGGTGCTGACAGTGTAGCAAAGTTAGATGGAAATATTTTTAGCATTCTTATCACCGATCCTGCGGGCGAACAGGAAGCTGAGCTGGTAGCTGAGTACATTCAGAAAGTTTTGGAGCCGGCTCTGGTAGTTGAACGCCTATCTTTTGCAGCCCATACAAATGTCGGGATTGTACATTTTCCCGAACATGGAGAAGATGTTGATACACTGGTACAAAAAGCAGGTGTAGCACTTTATATGGCTAGCAAAGATAAGGATGGATTTGCTGTATATGAACCCTCATTTGATCAGCATAGTCCCCGCCGTTTAACATTGATGAGCGAATTGCGCCATGCAATAGAACGCAATCAGCTTGAGCTTTATTATCAGCCAAAGGTATCTATTCAGACGGGTGAATTGTATGGTGCAGAAGCTTTAGTACGTTGGCATCATCCTAAGCATGGCTTTATTTCTCCTGATGAATTTATCCCCATGGCAGAACGGACCCGGATGATAAAATCTTTAACTTTGTGGGTGTTAAAAGAAGCTTTTAAGCACTGTGCCGAATGGCATCGGCAGGGAAAAGAACTTATTATTTCAGTTAATATTTCTGCAAAGGATCTGCATGACCCCGAATTGCCAGACTTGATTGCTGGTGTAGCCGTATCTACAGGGATTAAGCCAGAGTGGGTCGTTCTTGAAATTACAGAAGGTTCAATCATAACTTACCCTGAACTGACGCTGGAAATTATGGAAAGGCTAACAAAAATGGGCTACAAGCTTTCCATTGACGATTATGGAACTGGCTATTCATCGCTGGCATACTTGAAAAAAATGCCTCTGACTGAATTGAAAATTGACCGCTCGTTTGTACAGGATATTTTACATAGTGAAAGTGATGATGTTATTGTCAATGCAACCATTAACCTGGCACATAACCTGGGGTTGCAGGTGACTGCTGAAGGTGTGGAAAATGAACAGATTATGGATAAGTTAAAATCATATGGCTGTGATATTGCTCAAGGGTTCTATTTGAGTAGACCCATTGCAATTACAGACTTTAATCAATGGATGGAAAGCAGTCAATGGCAAATGAAAGAGGAAGTCGCCCTAAATTAAAGGGCACGACCTCTGTACGATTGAAATTGCAGTCTGGTTTCCGTTGGCTTTATCTGATTTCTCGACAATAGTTTCTTTCAACACTTTAATTCCACGTTCGTACTGATCTTTCTAGGTTGAAGTAATTAAACTATTCTATTGCAAAGCATGGAGTTAAGGAATATTAAGTGAGTGCTTAACTTGGCGGTATATGCAGCGCTCTATTATCTAAAGCTAGAGCAGCCTCATGCAAGGCCTCTGAAATAGAAGGATGGGCATGAATCGTTCTGGCCAAGTCTTCTGCACTGGCTGAAAACTCCATTGCCAAGACCGCTTCTGCAATAAGTTCAGAGGCTTGATCGCCAATAATATGTACACCTAATATCAGGTCTGTTTCAGCATGGGTTATTATTTTAACCAAACCTTCAGTTTTACCCGAGGCATTTGCACGGGCTGACGCTGAAAATGGAAAAAGGCCTATTTTGTAATGTTCTCCAATTGCCTTCAGTGCCTGCTCAGTTTGTCCCACCCAGGCTATTTCCGGAGAGGTATAAATAACGCTGGAAATAATGTCATAATTGATAGGGCTATCTATTCCTGCGATTTTTTCGGCAACAAACACACCTTCCTCCAGACCTTTATGCGCTAGCATAGGGCCTAAAGCAGATAAATCACCAATTGCATAGACGCCGGGCAACGTTGTGCCACAGTTTTTATCAACGTGAACAAAACCGCATTCATCAAGGAGCAGATCTGCTTCAGCCGCCGCAATATTTTCAGTATTAGGTTCACGTCCTGAAGCAACGATAAGTTTATCAAGGTGAAGGGTGTGACTGCCTTCGTTGTCTTGGTATTCCAGTATTACTTTCTTAGAGCCTTTTTTGGCAGAAATTACACGGGCACCTAAGCGTATATCAAGTCCTTGCTGAGTAAAAATTCGAAATGCTTCATCAGATATCAGTTGATCAGGTGTGGTTAAAAATGTTTCCTGGGCCTCAAGCAAAATAACATTAGAGCCTAGGCGGTTCCATATGCCAGCAAGCTCAAGACCAATAATGCCTGCACCAATAATACCCAGTCTTTTAGGTATTTCTGTTAAATTTAAGGCATGGCTGGAGTCAATAATAAATTCATTATCTACGGGCGCGCAGGGGAGCACAGAGGGATAAGAACCTGTTGCCAGAATGATATTTTCTGCCGTTAACTGGTGCTGTCTACCATCTTTTTTTTCAGTAACTTCAACCTTTCCTGCGGTTAATAACTTACCGTGACCATGGATACAGTCAATTTTATTTTGATTAAATAGTTTAGTAATGTGATGGTTTAAAGAATCAATGATTGAATCTTTACGTTTTATCATTTGAGACAGATCTATTTCAAGGTTATCAATCTTAATGCCATGTGAATTAATATCATTATTAAGTAAATGATATATTTTTGATGATTCTAATAGAGCCATGGAGGAAATACAGCCTGCATTGACAAAAGTGCCTCCAGGGCTAGGCTGGCCTTTACTGTTGCTCCAATTGTCAATGCAGGCTGTTTTAAATCCTAGCTGTGCACATCGAATGGCAGCCACATACCCGGCCGGACCAGCACCGATAACAATAACATCATATTGTGTGCTTGCTGTTGCCATTGTTGAGCCTATATATTAAGTAAAAGATGAGCCGGCGATTCCAGACATTCTTTGATGGTAACTAAAAATTGCACCGCATCTTTGCCATCAACCAAACGATGATCATAAGATAAAGCCAAATACATGATTGGACGAATTACAATTTCCCCGTTTTCCACTACAGCACGTTCTCTAATGGCATGCATGCCTAAAATTGCGCATTGGGGCGGGTTTAAAATGGGGGTTGACAGCATGGAACCAAAAATGCCGCCATTGGTAATGGTAAATGTTCCGCCTGTCAGGTCTTCATAGCTCAACGAGCCATCTTTAGCCTTGGTACCGTAATTGATAATGCTTTTTTCTATGCCGGCAAAGTCAAGCTGATCGGCATCTTTAATAACAGGAACGATAAGTCCTCGATCAGTTGACACTGCAATGCCCATATCATAGTATCCATGATAGATGATATCGTTATCATCAATTGAGGCGTTAATGGCAGGAAATTTTTTCAGCGCCTCTATTGATGCTTTAATGAAAAATGACATAAACCCGAGTTTAACATCATGTTTTTTCAAAAAACGGTCTTTATATTGGTTTCTAAGGTCTATTACACTCTGCATATTAACTTCGTTAAAAGTGGTTAGCATGGCCGCATTCTGCTGAGCCTGCAGCAAACGCTCTGCCACTTTTGCTCTAAGACGAGTCATAGGAACACGTTGCTCAGGGCGAAAGTTTGCAGAAACTGGAGGTGTAAATGATGGAGTATCTTGCTGTCTTGTTTTAATCTGCTGCGGTTTTGCAGTTTGAGCTTGAACCGCTTGTTTCTGTTCTTTTTTCTGCTGATTGTCGATATACTCCTGAACATCGGCTTTAGTCAGGCGGCCTTTTTTTCCAGAACCATGAACTACAGCATGAGGGTCAATATTATTTTCTTGCAAAATCCGTCTGACAGCTGGGCTTAAAGGCATCTCCTCCTTTACTGCTGGCTGATCTGGATTTTTAGTCTCTGCCGGCGGAACTGATGTTTCATCAAGTTCTTTTATTTCTAACAGGGCTAAAACATCACCAGAAACGACAGTAGCACCATTTTGCTGGATAATTTCAGTTAGAATGCCTGATTCAGGTGCAGGCACTTCAAGAACAATCTTATCCGTTTCTAAATCAACCAAATTATCATTTTTATTGACGAACTCGCCAGGCTTTTTGTGCCAGGTTGCTAGTGTGGCATCAGAAACGGATTCGGGCAGGCTGGGGACCAGAATTTCTAAACTCATGTTAAATTTCCTTCGTTGGCACCGTAAAGTGCTGCTTTAATGACTGCATTTTGCTGTTCAATATGGACAATGTAATTGCCCACTGCTGGAGCGGCAGATGGTGCTCTACCAGCATAAAAGATAGTAATATCTTTATCTATATTATTATAAAAATGGTGTTTTGACTGATACCATGCCCCTTGGTTTTTGGGTTCTTCCTGACACCAGACTATATGCTCTACCTTGGGATATTTGTTGATTTCCGCCTTAAATAGATCATTGGGGAAAGGGTACAGCTGTTCAATGCGAATAATGGCTATATGGTCAAGTTCATCGTTTCTACGCGCTTCCAATAGATCATAATAAACTTTTCCTGAACACATGACTAGACGGGTAACATGTTTGGGATTGATTTCATCCTGTTCTGAGATGATGGGGAAAAACTCGCCATCGGTCAGGTCTTCCAATGTTGAAACGGCTAATTTGTGCCTTAGCAGGCTTTTTGGACTCATCACAATAAGAGGTTTGCGATAAGGTCTAAGCAGCTGTCGTCTGAGCAAATGAAAAATTTGAGCAGGGGTGGTCGGAATGCAAACCTGTATATTATGGTCGGCGCAAAGCTGTAAATAGCGTTCCAGTCTGGCCGATGAATGTTCAGGGCCTTGCCCTTCAAATCCATGAGGAAGCAGCATGACCAGGCCGCTTAAACGTCCCCATTTGGTTTCGGCCGAACTGATAAACTGATCAATAACAACTTGAGCGCCATTGGCAAAATCACCAAACTGAGCTTCCCAGATAACTAGCTTTTCCGGTTCAGTTGAACTGTATCCAAACTCAAACCCTAAAACGCCTGCTTCAGACAGCAGTGAGTCAAAAATTTGTGCTCGTCCCTGATTTTCAGACAGATGCTGTACAGGGAAGTATGTGTCGCCATTCAATTGGTTATGGACAGCAATATGCCGATGAGAAAATGTACCCCGGCCGACATCTTGTCCAATTAACCTAATATCTTTTCCTTCTAGCAGCAGGGTGGCATACGCCATATTTTCAGCAAACCCCCAATCAAGCGATAATGCACCGGCTGACATTTTTGCTCTGTTTTCCATAACTTTTGCTACCCGGGGGTGCAGCTCAAATTCAGCAGGCAGCTGAAGCAGCTTATCATTGCATTGGCGAATTTCTTCCATTGATACGCGGGTATCGTGAGCAGCATCCCATTCTTGGCTGTAATATTTTTTCCACTGTTCAGAATAGGAGTAAATTGAATTGCTTAAAGTAGGACGGGAAACAGGGTTGCCTTCATCTAATAATTGCTGGTAGTCCTGTTCCATTTTTAATGCAGTCTGTTCGTCAACTATGCCTTCAGCCTGTAATTTTTGGGCATATAATTCGCGGACCGATGGCAGGGAACGAATAATTTTATACATCATGGGCTGTGTGGTGGCCGGTTCATCTGCTTCGTTATGGCCTAAGCGTCGATAGCAGATAAGGTCAATTACCACATCTTTGTGAAACTTCATCCGAAATTCCAAAGCCATCTGGGTGACAAATATAACGGCTTCCGGATCATCACCATTAACATGAAACACGGGGGCATGAATCATGGTGGCAACATCAGTACAATATTGAGTTGAACGGGCATCAAACGGATTGCTGGTGGTAAAGCCGATTTGATTGTTGATTACAATATGAATAGTGCCCCCGGTAGAAAAGGCTCTGGTTTCAGACATATTGAGTGTTTCCATCACAATGCCCTGACCGGCAAAAGCCGCATCGCCATGAATTAAAATGGGAATAATGGTATCTATGCTGCCTTTTCCACGGCGATCCTGTCTTGCTTTGACTGAGCCTTCAACTACTGGGTTAATAATTTCAAGATGGGATGGATTAAAGGCAAGTGTCAAGTGAATGGGGACACCAGGGGTCGCTATATTAGATGAAAACCCCATATGATATTTGACATCGCCGGTAATGGCGCCTGGGGAGGATGTATGAGTTCCTTCAAATTCACCGAAAAGCTGAGCGGGACTTTTCCCTAAAATATTGACCAGAACATTTAAGCGTCCGCGGTGAGCCATACCAATAACAATTTCTTTAACCTGCTTTTCACCTGCACTTTGTACAAGTTCATCTAACACGGGAATTAAGCTTTCGCTGCCTTCCAATGAAAAGCGCTTTTGCCCTACATATTTTCGGTGCAGATATTTTTCAATGCCTTCGGCCGCCGTTAGCAGTTTTAAAATAGAAGCTTTCTTTTCTGCTGAATGGCTAGATACTTCAGGCCTGGTACTCTCCAATTTATTCTTGATCCAGCGTTTGGTTTCTGCATCAACAATATGCATATATTCTGTGCCGATGTTCCCGCAATAAATCTCTTTAAGCGCCGAGATAATCTTTCTTAAAGGCAGTTTATTAATCCCATAAAGAGAGCCTGTATCAAAGACTGTGTCCATATCCGGCTCTGCCAAGCCGTAGAACGCTAGTTCCAGGTCTGGGGGGGTTGCTCTCTGTTTGCCCAAAGGATTATTTGTCGCAATTTGATGACCGCGAACTCTATAATGATTGATAAGCCTGGCAACTGCAGATTGCTTTTTGACGCTTTCTTCGGTGAAGCCCTGTAATTTTGCAAGCCTGCCTTGAGTTGTTTCAGCCAGTTTCTTAAAACGATTAACAATAGGGCTATGGGCTATTTCGTATGATGACTGCTCATGCAGACTATTGAATTTTTCACGCCAGCTTTCAGAGACCGAATCGGGATTTTCAAGATATCGTTCGTATAGGTCTTCAATGAAATAAGCATTGCTTCCATAGAGCGCAGACGATTCTTGAAACAGTTTTAACAGATTGCTCATGTTGTTTCCGATATTTCCAATAGTTGTGGACGATATAGTAGAGCTAAAGTGGTATATTACCAAATGAAAGTATAGATGAAGCAAAAAATTAATGCCCAGATTTAAGTCTTTATCAAATTGGAATTAGATTAACTAAAATAACAAAAGAGTAAATTGATGGAAGAAAGCAATAAAATCGTCGTCAAAGTAAAATACCAGGGTCTAAAAAAAGAACAGAAAGATATTTCTCAGCCACAGATAGTGACTGAATGGCATATGCAGAGAATATTCGCCGCAATTGCAATGCTTATTATTTTTATAATACTGCCTTTTTATTATTTTAGCGGTCAATCTATTGAGTCAGTTGAACAGACAGGACCTGAATTAAAAACGGTAGAAAAATTGCCAGTAAAGCAAAATACGCAGATTGCTGATTCCAGAGCCAAACCCAAACCGGCTGATATAGCAGCAAAAAAAGAAACCGCTGCTATCGCTATCGCCCCCCCCAAGCTTACAAAGAAAGAAACTGTTAAAAAAGAAGTTATTGCAAAACCAGTATTGGATTCTAGTATATTAACCAGCCAGAAAATTGTAAGGGCATTATTAACAACAGACCTTGATAATAAAGAACCCGTTGATAATATAGCAACTCTCAGTGTCAATAAGGATAAGGCAAGCAAAGTTTATTACTTTACAGAAATCATTGATATGAAAGGGCAGGTTTTGTATCACCGCTGGTTAAGAAATGATCAGCTAATATTTAAAAGAGAAATTAATATATTGGGCAATAGATGGAGAGCGGCAACAAGTAAATTGATAACCTACTCAAAGGCAGGATTATGGACCGTCAGATTAGAAGATAAGCAAGGTGCTGTTTTAAATGAAATAAAATTTGAAGTAATAAAGGAATAAGTATTAATTATTTAATAGACTGATGATATACTTTTAATTTTATTTATATTGGTATAAGTGATATGACTGAATATAGCAAACTTTCAGAAACAGAATTACAGGCAGTTATTGATAAAGCAGAGAATGCTTTGAAAGAAAAAAAAACCAAAAAGCGAAAAGAAGTTATTGCTCAAATTAAAGAGCTGGCCGCTTCAATTGATGTAACTGTTGAAATTATTGAAGAGGGGGGCAAATCAGCTAGAAAGGGCAAAAAAGTTGCGGCTAAATACCGTAACCCGGACGATGCCTCTCAAACATGGACTGGCCGTGGTGTTTCTCCAAAATGGATGCAGACATTAGTAGATGCCGGACATGATAAATCTGAATTTTTAATATAACTTAGGATTAATAATGACCATTTCCGTCGCTGTTCTGGAAAAGATTGTTCGTGAAGCAGGTTCCATAGCAATGGACTATTTTAAAAACCTAGATAAAGTCGGTGTAATTAAGAAAAGCCCTAGAGATTTAGTAACCGATGCTGATGTAGCAGTAGAAGAATATTTAAAGAAAGCATTAGAAAATGCTTATCCAGAATATGGTTTCTGGGGGGAAGAAAGCGGTCAATCAGATAGTCAGACCAATCGCTGGATTGTTGACCCTATAGATGGAACACACTCTTTTGCCAAAGGGCAATATTTTTGGTCTATTAGTGTTGCACTTGAAATCGAAGGTGTCCTTGTCGCGGGTTCAGTATATGCACCGGCGCTGGATGACTTATACCTTGCTGTAAAAGGAAAGGGCGCCACTAAAAATGGTAAAGCTATCGACGTGTCATCAGAAGCCAGTTTGGCAGACTCAATGATAGCAACCGGGTTTGCCTGTCTACGATCCTATTTGGTAGAAAACAATCTAAAACGTTTTTGCAGAATAGCCGAGAAAACTACAGGACAGCGTAGGTTTGGCTCAGCGGCAATGGACTTATGCCTAGTTGCTGATGGACAGGTCGATGCCTTTTGGGAGCAAGAGTTAAATTTATATGATGTTGCGGCAGGTGCCCTAATCGTAATGGAAGCAGGCGGAACAGTAACTGATTTTAAAGGCAATGAAGGCGTGTTCCCTAAACAGATATTAGCAACCAATGGGGGAGTTTTTAAGGAGCTGCTTGATTTAATGTAGAGTTTTTGGATGGCTTGTGGAAGATGCTAGAAAATGACAGGGCTGGAAAGGCTTTTTATGAATAGTTTAAAACTCACTGGTTAAAATAGATGCTCTGACTGTAGTTGCTTGCATACATAATCTAACAGATCCGAAAATGTAGTTGGTGAAATGCCAACAGTTTTTTCACGCGTTATTTCCATAGCATTTGTCTTACAATTTTTTTGACCTAAACTAGCAATTCCTATGTTGAAAAAAAATTAGCTTAGTCTATTATTAAATAAAGCCATGACTTCTATTCTGATTGGAAATCAAAAATGACTAAAACGTATGTTACTCAACCCTTCTTACCTCCATTAGAAGAATTTATGCCTTATTTGGAAAAAATTTGGCAGGAAAAATGGCTGACTAACAACGGATCATTTCACCGCCAATTGGAATCTAAATTATCTGATTATCTAGGTGTATCGCATATGTCATTGTTCACCAATGGAACTATTGCGTTGATTACTGCATTACAGGCATTAAGGATAACAGGGGAAGTTATTACCACTCCCTATACTTTTGTTGCAACAGCACACTCATTGCTTTGGAATAAAAATAACCCCGTTTTTGTTGATATTGACCCTGTAACGTTTAACCTCGATCCAGACAAAGTAGAAGCGGCGATCACTCCGCAAACTTCAGCAATTCTAGCCGTACATATTTATGGGACACCTTGTGACACAGAAAAATTACAGCAAATTGCAGATATCTATGGTTTAAAACTCATTTACGATGCTGCCCATGCTTTTGGTGTGAGCCATAATGGGGAAAGTGTTCTAAACCAGGGGGATTTATCTATCTTAAGCTTCCATGCAACTAAAGTGTTTAACACTTTTGAAGGAGGAGCAATTATCTGTAAGGATGAAAAGCTAAAACAGCGTATCGACTATCTTAAGAATTTTGGATTTGCTGATGAAGTCACCGTCATGGCGCCAGGGATTAACGGTAAAATGAGTGAATTCCAGGCTGCCTTGGGTCTATTGCAACTGGATTATATTGATCAATGCATCGCCTCACGGAAAACTATTGCAAATCATTATCGTGAAGCATTGAAAGAAACTATAGGAATCCGACTGCTTCCTGCTGGTGCAGAAGGTGAAGGAAATGATTCTTATTTTCCTATTTTGATTGAAAAGGAGTATCCATTATCGCGTGATGAACTCTACAAAAAATTACGTGAACATGATATTTATGCACGGCGCTATTTTTATCCGTTAGTTAGTGATTTTCCTATGTATCGTGGATTGTCTAGTGCAAATGCTGAAAAATTGCCAGTGGCTAAGCAAGTTTCTGAGCAGGTTTTGTGCTTACCTATTTACCCTGATTTAGAAGAAGAACATCAAGATAAAATTATTCGAATTATCACTGAACAATAAAGATTAGTTGTGAAAGCTATTATTATTTTTTCTGGTTATAACATGAGAGCTCTCTACGCTTTTATGCGTACTTTAGAAAAACAAAGTATTACATATTTTATTATTGCTAGTTCTGATGACGATGAAATATATAGTACCAACTATAAAGACAAAGTAATTTGCGAAAGAAAGTCCAAGAGTTTAATTATTGAAGATCTAATTTATTGCATTCGTTCAGTTCAGAAAAAATTTGAATTTAATAATTATCTTATAGCACCATCGTCTGAAGCACTTAATAGATTTTTATTAGAGCATAGAATATTATTTTCTGAGCTAAGCTGTAATGTTCCTTTGGTAGACAGAAAACTGTATGAAAAGGTTTCTGACAAGCAAGATTTTGGGTTGCTTTGTAACAAATATGAAATTCAAACACCTAAAGAATATGACCTTTCTCAAATTAAACTTCCATGTGTAGCCAAACCTAAACAGTATCATTCGAAAAAAACGGGTAGTATTTTAAAGCCAATAATTATTAATAAAAAATCAGATTTAGAAAAACTATGTAAAGACTACGATGTCGATGATTTTTATTTCCAGGAATATATAGGGGGTCAAAGTTTTTATCTTTTGTACTATTTTTTTAAAAATAATACATGCATTAAATTTTCTCAAGAAAATCTAATCCAGCAAAAAAGGGGGGGTTCAATTTTAGCAGCAAGACCTGCATCACTTCATTTAAATATGTATTCAAATTTATTTGAAAATTTATTTTATTCAATCGGTTTTACAGGTCTTGTGATGGTAGAAGTTAAAAAGTTTCTAGATTCTTTCTATATGATAGAAGCTAACCCAAGATTTTGGGGGCCATCACAATTATTTGTAGATGCAAATGTCAATTTTTTTAATGCAATGCTTTATGAATACGAGTTTTTAACACAAGAACCGGACTATACGGAAAATATATTATATACAACTTACTATTGGGATGACGGACAGTCTTTTAGTGAAGATAATATTAAAGATACGATGTTCTATAATCTTACTAAGCAAGAATTTTTATTAGAATATAGTAAATGGGATAAGGATAATTTTTTGAAAAAGGAGGACACAATGAATGTTTATTATACCCTTACCCAGGGAGAAAAATATGCAGGATGAATCGAAATTACAAGAGCTTTATCAATCCGCTAGCAAGCATTCTAATTATCAAATAATACCAAGCGACTTAGAGAAATACTTAAATAACGATAAAATTGATGTCAAATCAAGGAATGAAAAGGAACGACTTAAGTATTTTTCAGAAAATATAAATGTTAATAATAAAAGCATATTAGATATAGGTGGCAATACAGGTTACTTTACATTTGAATTGCTAAAACAAGGTGCTGCACATGTGGATTATTATGAAGGAAATAATGTACATGCTGAATTTGTTAAAGAAGCCTCAAAAATACTTCAATTTGAAAGTCAATTAAAAGTTCATACAGGCTATTTTTTATTTGAGGAAGTACAATGCAAAAAAAAATATGATGTTATATTTTTATTGAATGTGTTGCATCATATAGGTGACGATTACGGAGACTCATTTTTATCAAAAGAAAAGGCATTAGAAAGCATAACAACTTCATTAAAAAATCTTGCATATATTACTGATATTTTAGTGTTCCAACTGGGGTTTAATTGGAAAGGTGAACGTAATAGCCCTTTTTTTAAAAATGGTACAAAAAAAGAAATGATAGGTTTTGTAAAAAAGGCTATAGGTGAATTTTACGATATTGTTTCTATTGGTATTGCTGAAATTGATAATAAAAATATTATTTACAATGAAGTTAATGGCTTAAACATTGAGCGGCAAGACGAGCTAGGAGAGTTTTTAAATAGACCCATTTTTATATTGAAAACGCATGTACAAAAATGATTATTGATTATGCTAACTTAGATTTTATTTAACATAAATGTCTAGCCTTAAGCAACAGGGAATCAAAGCTTTTATCTGGGATTTTTCAGGGAAAATGGCAACGCAAGGAATGGGCTTTATCGTCACCATTTTTTTAGCCAGATTACTTGAACCTTCTGAATTTGGCTTAATAGCAATGATTATGGTTATTATAGGTATTGCAAGTGTATTTACAGATGTTGGTTTAGGCAGTGCTTTAATACAGCGAAGGAAAGTACTTCCCATTCATTATTCCTCTGTATTCTATTTTAATGTTTTTGTTGGATTTCTTTTAACATGCATTACCTATTTTTCTGCTGGTTGGGTAGCTGAATTTTATCAAAATGATACTCTTATTCCGCTTACCCAAGTGATGTCACTCTCCTTTGTTATTAACTCTTTTAGCAGTGTTCATACCACTAAACTTCGGAAAGAATTAAATTATTCCGTAATAACTAAAGCCAGTTTTATTGCCTCGTTGATAAGTGGATTTGTAGGGATAACCTTGGCTTTGTATGGTGCAGGTGTTTGGAGTCTGGTCTCTCAAGCGTTGACTATGGGCATTGTTTATAATTTATTAGTATGGGTGTTGTGTAATTGGAAACCTTCTTTTTTATTTTCCTTAAAGGCATTGATGCATTTATGGCGATTTGGTTTTCATTTATTTTTTGCAGAATTTCTAAATGCTATTTTTATTAAATTAGATTTTCTTATCATCGGTAAACTATTTATGCCAGCAACGTTAGGGTTCTTCCAGCGTGCAAAATCGTTAAACTCAATGGTGGTTCATTATTCATCGGGAAGTTTAATGTCAGTACTGTTTCCGGTTTTAAGCAAGTTAAAAAGTGATCATTGTCAGTTTAAAAAAGTAGTTGTTAAAATGATGGGAATAATTTGTTTTATTACCTTCTTATTATTGGGTGGCTTATTTGTTATTTCTGAAGAGTTGATAATTTTTCTCTTTGGAATAAAGTGGCTGCCATCTGCAAACTTTTTTCAAATTCTTGTTTTTAGTGGTTTTGGTTATCCTGTGAGTGCTCTATTAGTGAATGTGTTGGCTAGCAGAGGGAATTCAAAAGCTATTCTAAAAATACAAATTTATAAAAATACGATTACAGGAATAAATTTGTATGTTGGCTTTTTATGGGGAATAAATGGATATTTGTATGGGTTAATCATTACAACAAGTATTAATGTAATGATAAATATTTATATGGCCTCTCATGAAATTAATTTATCTGTATTTAGGTTTGTCGAATTAATCATAGATCAGTCAGTTATCACTGCTGTTGCTATTACCTGGACCCTTTATTTAACAGTGTCAGTAGATACGGAAGTGCAAGAGTTGTTATTGATCATAAAAAGTCTGCTGTTTTTATTTACATACTTCCTAGTTAATAGGGGGTTTAATACATATTCCTATCAATCATTTTCAGAACTGGTTTCTCCTTTATTAAAGAAAAAATATGATTAATTTATTGGAGTATAATTATAAATGCAATATTTTTTATATATTAAAAAAATAATTTAAATAATTGAAACATGATTAAGAAACTTATTAATAGATTGGCAAAAAATATAGGGTGTTTCAAAAGAGATGAGAGTAAATTTGTTTACAGAATTTCAATAGAGCCATTAAATGCAACTTTACATCTACAATATGCTGTTTATGCATTGGGTATAAATCGTCCATACTTAGCGTTAGCAGAACTTAAAACTGCTGAATTTTTGGGTATGCCCGATAAAGAAGTGAAAAAATATAAAGATAAAATACTCTCTATTTTACCACCACAGGAAATAATGAATCATAATCAATACTTTAGGTTGAAGACCCTCTCATCAGAGCTTAACAATAGAAGTGAAGACAGGTGCTTTTCTGTACTTGATGTTGGCGGAGGCGAAGGCCAGCTAGCCTCATTTATTCCCGAGGCTTCCTATTGTTTAGTTGAGCCGACTATAAATGGCATTTCAGGAATAAATCTGCCCTTTCCTGACTGTTCTTTTGATTATGTAGTTTCATGCCATGTCCTGGAGCACATTCCAAATGCTGATAGAGTTGCATTTCTGGACCAGCTGCTCTCTAAGAGTAAATATGGCTTAATTTTATTGAATCCTTTTTATTTTGAAGGCAGTCGAGTCGAGGATAGGCTTAAACTCGTGATAAATGTTACAGATGCAGAGTGGGCTAAGGAGCATTTAGACTGCTCATTGCCTACTATCGAATTCATAGAAAAATATGCGGAAGACAGGATGTTAGAAATTAATATTAAGCCGAATGGCACTTTGACAACATCGCTTGCCTTAGTATTTTTTGATTATTTGGCCGATCAATCTTCTGACAAGACCAAAATTGAGAGAGTAAATAAGTTTTTTAATATGCAGTTAGGTGGTCTTTTAGATTCAGAAAAATGTCCTAATGGGCATATGGTTTATATCAGTAGGAAAAAAATGTAAATATAATATATGCTCAAGTCATTTATAAAAATAGGATGTTGTGATGATTAACAGAACAGAGCAGCAAATTATGAAAAATTGGAGTTTTAAAGAACCTCCAGTGGTCAGCATTTGCTGTACTACTTATAACCATGAAAATTATATTACTGAAGCCATTGATGGGTTTTTAATACAAGAAACGGGCTTTCCTTTTGAGATTGTTATTCGTGATGACTGTTCGACTGACGAAACGGCAAAGATAATTAAACTATATGTCGATAAATTCCCAAATATTATAAAGCCTATTTATGAATCTGAGAATCAGTTTTCCAAAGGTATAAAACCAATGCCTGTTGTGTACAAAAAAGCAGTGGGGAAATTTTTTGCACTTTGCGAAGGAGATGATTATTGGACGGACCCTTTAAAGCTGCAGAAGCAAGTTGACTTTTTAGAAAGTAATGATGACTATGTTATAACATATGCATCGGTAGAAGCATTCGATGAAAATGGCGAAATTGAAGATTATATTGGTGGAGCAACACACGATTTAGACTCTGTAGAATTGCAAAAGGCATTTTCGATAAATACACTTACGGTTTGTTTTAGGAATGTAATTAAAGAAGTTCCTCCTGAGTTTCAATGTACTAGATTTGGTGATTTATTTCTGTGGTCACTATTAGGGGCGTACGGAAAAGGAAAGTTTTTAAAAGATATTAAACCAGCCAGGTACAGGGTTCATGATGGTGGGATTTTTTCTAGGAAAAAAAAAGGTGAAATATTTGAAATGCAACACCTTACTAGTTTATCTCTCTATTCTTATTATTTAAGAACTAAAAACAATTATTTGAGGGATTTTTTTTATAGAAATAGTATCTATTATTCTTTTCTATTATACGGATATCCCTATCATATAGTAACTGTAGTGAGGGTTACTTTAACTAGGATTAAGAAAATTTTAGCTATTTTATGATTGATATATTATTGGCAACCTATAATGGTGAAAATTATCTACGTGAACAACTAGATTCAATTGTAGGTCAAAGTTTTAAAAATTGGAGAGTGATTGTCCGTGATGATATTTCAATGGATAGAACTAGTTATATTCTGCAGGATTATCACCAAAGATACCCTGACCAGTTTATAATAATTAGCGATAAGCAGGAAAATATTGGTATTTTACAAAACTTCTCACTGCTTATGCAGTATAGTACTGCTTCTTATATGGTATTTTGTGACCAAGATGATATTTGGTTGCCTGAAAAATTATTGATTTCATTGAATGTTATGAAAGAAGCTGAACTCAATAACTCTCAGTTGCCAATATTGGTTCATAGTGATTTGACCGTTGTAGACTCACGATTAAATATCGTTGATAAATCATTTTGGCATTACCAAAACCTCAATCCTAAACTTGATAGTTTTAATCGACTGCTGATACAGAATACCGTTACAGGTTGCACAGCCATGATCAACCGAAAATTATTAACCATTATTTTGCCGATCCCACAGCAAGCAATTATGCATGATTGGTGGATAGCTTTGGTTGCCTCAATGTTTGGAAAAATTATCATTGTTAATCAGCCTACAGTGCTGTATCGACAACATGGTAATAATGACACTGGGGCTAAAGAGTGGTCTTTTGTCTATATTGTTAAGAAAGCATTTACTATACTTAACCGTATTGACTTGCTAAGGACAATTAAGCTCACACAGCAGCAAGCGAAGGTATTTTATAATCAGTTTTCTATACAACTTACGGGTAATCAAAAAGATATGATAACTGGGTATATAGGGTTAAATAATAAAAATAAATTATATAAAGTTTTATTTTTATTTAAACATCGATTATTAAAACAGGGTGCTATTAGAAATATTGCCTTGTTTCTTAGGATTTAGATTTAAAATATTAATAAATGCAATGAATAATAAATTAATTGGCATTGTTATTATCATGATAAACTATAAAGACAGAATTGGTGGTATTCTAAATATACTGAAAAACTACTTTGTATATAGTAGTTTAATTATTTACTAATTATATGGTGTAAATAATTATGGTAATATAATTATACAGTGGGTAAGATTTATCTTTGTTGATACGCTTGAATATGCAAGCAAGTAAGTAATTGAAGGATGATATGTTTTTTTTTATTTTAAACAGAAAGATAAGGTGGATAATATTATAGATTTTTGTATCATAACAGTCACCTATAATAACTCTGCTTATATGCATTGTTTTATAGACTCAGTTAAAAAATCATCAGGCAAGTGTACATTCCATTTATTTATCAGTGATAATAATTCAAGAAATATAGCTACAAACAAATAAAATTATGAGCATTGATAAATACCATGAATAAGGTTTCAGTCGGTCTGATTATCCCTACAAAAAATGCACAAGCAACATTAAATAGTATTTTTCGAATTCTGGAAAATTCACCTATTGAATTTTCTACGTTAATAATTGACACATCTTCTATCGATCAGACTTTATCAATGGCTAAAAATAATAATGCTAGGGTAATTGATATTTCACAAACAGATTTTAATCATGGTGCTACGCGTGAATATGCACGTAAACAGATTAACACAGATATTGTGATTTATTTAACTCAAGATGCTATTCCCGTCAGTTCTGAGTTAATTGTTAATTTGGTAAAACCGTTGTTAGAGCATGATAATATTGCGGTAAGTTATGGGAGACAGATTGCTCATGAGGGTGCTGATTTATTTGAAGCTTTTCCTCGTGAGTTTAATTACGGCAATAACTCCCAAGTGCGTGGAATTGAAGATGTCGCCGAGTATGGTGTATATACTTTTTTCTGTTCAAATAGCTGTGCAGCTTATAGAAATTCAGCATTGGATGAAATAGGCGGTTTTAAATCAGTATTGACCAATGAAGATTACTTTGCAGTTGCGGATTTACTGCAAAAAGGCTATAAAATTGCCTATGTGGCGGATGCGATTGTCAGTCATTCACACAGCTATACTTTGTGGCAAGAGTTTCAGCGTTATTTTGATACAGGGTATGTACGGGCTGGGAATCCGATTATTCAAGAGTTAGTGGGGCAGGCAGAGTCGCGTGGATTGGGGTTTGTTACGGCACTACTAAATAAAGTGTGGAAAGTCAGTCCCATTTTAATTCCCTATGCAGTGATGCAATCCATCGTTAAGTGGCTAGGTTATCGTGTAGGCTTTTATGGTGCTTGCCTGCCTTTGTGGCTTCGAAAAAAACTAAGTATGCAAGCCTATTATTGGGACTCTAAATATTTTATTAGGTAATCTCTTTATCAGACAAGCTGATTAATACTGAGATGTTGTGTAAATAGCATGATGCTGTACGTATTGTTTTAAAAAATCGGATCATTAATTTACCTTTTGCCAAAACCAAACTCATTTATGTGATGGGCATTGAGTATACTATCCATATTTGGAATTTCAGTCGATCAAAAAATCAAAAGTAATTGAATCTAAGATAAAGATATGTGGAATTATAAATAACAAAATACCGACTAATTTGGGGGAGTAATGGCCAATCCAGCACTAAAATTACCAAGCTACGATGATATTCTTGATTTATCTGACAATAAGGTAGGTGAAATTATTAATGGTCGATTAGAAGTCCACCCAAGACCTGCGCCTAAACATGCGTTAGCTAGTTCTGCACTGGGCGGAGAACTGTTTTTTCCTTTTCAAAAAAAAGATGACCCAGATGGATGGTGGATTTTAGACGAGCCAGAACTTCATATTAATGAACATATTCTAGTCCCCGATTTAGCTGGGTGGCGAAAACGACGAATGCCAACCTTACCTGATACAGCATGGTTTGAGTTAGCACCTGATTGGGTTTGTGAAATTTTATCTCCAGCAACGACAAAAACTGATCGTAGTGAGAAAATGCCAATTTATGCTACTTTAAACTTGCAATATCTCTGGTTAATTGATCCTATTTTGCAAACTCTCGAATCTTATCAATTACATGATGGCCATTGGCTACTAAAAGACAGTTTAAAGGATGATGACTTGGTGTGTACTGTTCCTTTTTCTGAGCATACATTTCCTTTGAGTAATTTATGGGAATAATTTTCAATATATACTTCGCACGGATAAAAAATGCAGCGTTAACACTAGTTTGTGTTGACAGATTTAGTAGAATTGAAAGTTATTACTTATACGCCCTTTTCTTTACTCAAAAACACCTTTGATGCGCTTATCTAATGGACTTAAACCTTATATTATAAAAAGTATCTTAGAGAGCTTTGACAAGATTAATATTTATCTTTTTGGTCGCCGAATAGGTGATTCTAAACAAGGCGGTGATAGGTATTGCTATTGATCAAATGAAGTCTTTAAAAAAACATCGCTCCTTATCATAATTTTTCTTACAGAACATAAAGAGGAGTATTCTGCTAATAAATCCAGCAGGAGATGCGTTATGTCAATAAATACAAATAAATAAAGAAGAGTATTATGGAACAGGATATACGTTGGAAGCAGCGTTTTGCTAATTTTGAAAAGGCCTATTTTCAACTAGAGCAAGCGGTTAATACTTATGATGATAGTGCTGAATCTATTATTAAAGAAGGAATTATTCAACGCTTTGAATTTACCCATGAGCTATCATGGAAGGTTATGAAAGATTATTTAATTTATGAGGGTTTTCAAAATATAACTGGCTCCAGAAGTGCAACCAGAGGTGCTTTTAATATTGACTTAATTAAGGAAGGTCAATGCTGGATGGATATGATTGATAGCCGAAATAAAACAGTACATACTTATCATGAAAATATTCTTGAACAAGAATACAAGAAAGTTGTCAATGAGTATTATTCCTGTTTTTCTGCGTTTTATGAAAAGATGAAAACGTTATTATGAACTTTGGGTTAGATCAATCGACCATCAATCGTATTTTATCTGTTTTTTCTAAACATGCTGAAATAGAGCAAGTCTTGATTTATGGCTCACGCGCTAAGGGAAATTTTCGTAAAGGCTCCGATATAGATTTGACGATGATAGGAAAAAATCTAACCGAACAGGCACTTTCTTCTGTTAAATCAGAGCTAGATGAGCTAAACACGCCTTATTTATTTGATATTTCAATTTTTGACCAATTACATTCATCTGATTTAGAAGAGCATATTGCTAGAATAGGGCAGGTTTTTTATCAAAGTGATGATAAAAAAATTCATGAAATTCTGGGTGCATTCCCCAATGGTATTAAATTAAGAGGTTTATACAGCAATTAGGCTTGGAGACGGGGTTTTAGCCCCGTATTTGTAGTGACTAAACTCCCTTCTCCGATTGTTTTATGCTTAACTTAATGGCATTGGTAGCGTCCCTTTTTAAAAAGCAACAGAGCTATCCAACAGGGTATAATAGTTGGCTTTTTATTTACGGCTCAAAGCAATGCCAAAACAATCGATTTTTTCTCCTGAATTGCCTATGGATAACAGTCAGCCATTATTTTGGTCTGGCCTTGAGGGCTGTGGTGATTCTCTGGCTATTGCATCGGCGATTAAAAATGAAAATAGGCTGTTTGTTATTGTTACGCCTGACAATCAGACTGCTTTGCGATTAGAGCATGAACTTTCTTTCTTTCTGAATGATGAGTACCCTATTTTACATTTCCCGGATTGGGAGACTCTGCCATATGACGTTTTTTCACCTTTGCCAGAGATTATTTCTGAGCGCTTAAAAACCTTGGCGGTTTTGCCGGAGACTAAGCGAGGGGCATTAGTTGTTTCTGTCGCGACTTTAATGCATCGGCTGGCGCCCAGAGAGCATGTGTTAGCCCACAGTTTCTCCATAGAGGTGGGTGGGGTTTTTAACATGGAGTTAAACAGGGTTAAGCTTGAAAGTGTGGGCTATCAATGTGTATCGCAGGTGTATCAGCATGCCGAGTTTGCAGTAAGAGGTTCGATTGTTGATCTGTTTCCCATGGGCAGCAAGCTGCCTTATCGTATTGAACTGTTTGATAACGATATTGAATCTATCCGTACTTTTGACCCCGAAACACAGCGTTCTTTGGAAAAAATAGATAAAATCCAGCTGTTTCCTGCCAGAGAATTCCCTTTTACTGATGATGCGATTAAGCATTTCCGTCAAGCATTTAGACATCAGTTTCCAGAGGTATCGCCTAAAAATATTTTGTATCTGGATGTTAGCAAAGGAGTCGCTCCAGGTGGCATTGAATATTACTTCCCTCTTTTTGTTGATGATACTGAAACTTTATTTGATTATCTGCCAGAATCAGCAGCCTTAGTATTTTCTAAGCCTCAAAATGAATCGGCTGCTAGCTTTTATAGAGAAGCGGAAGAACGCTTCCAGCAGCGTAAATATGATGTTGATAGACCTTTATTGGAGCCTGCTCTGCTGTTTCTTTCGGCAGATGGACTGCAGCAGCATATAGAAAAATTTTCCAGAGTGGTGTTAGACAGCCTGGGATCTGCTGTCAGTGAGTTTGCCTGTGAGGCTTTGCCAGACCTTACTATTGATGATCGGCTGAAAGAGCCTGCATCACGGGTATTGAGCTTTTTGAAAGAATTTACTGGCAAGGTACTTTTTGTTGCCGAAACTGCCGGGCACAGAGAAGGGCTGATTGATAAGCTCAAGAGTTACAAAGTGAGCCTTAAGCCGGTTCAATCCTGGCCGGAATTTTTAGCAGAAAAAAAATCACCCTGCATTTTAGTTGCACCGATGGATCATGGTTTATTGTTGGACCATCCTGAAATTGCAGTTATTACTGAAAGGCAACTGAGTGGAGAGAAGGTTCAGCAGCGGCGCAGACGGCGCAAGTCGGCAGCTAAAGAACTGGAAAATGTTTTTAATAATCTTAATGAGCTGACGATAGGTTCGCCGGTGGTGCATCAGGAACATGGTGTCGGTCGCTATTTGGGTTTGCAGACACTTGAAATAGGCGGCATAACGTCTGAATTTTTGACTTTATCCTATGCCAACGATGATAAGCTTTATGTGCCTGTTTCATCACTGCAATTAATTGGGCGATATAGCGGTGCCAGTGCAGAGAGTGCACCATTGCATAAGCTAGGCAGTGACCGCTGGAGCAAAGCTAAGAAAAAGGCTATGGAACGCGCCAGAGATGTGGCTGCCGAATTATTGGATATTCATGCTAAACGGGCTGCCAAGGCGGGGCATGCTTTTAAGGTTGATAATGCAGAGTATTTAGCGTTTTCTGCTGAGTTTCCCTTTGAAGAAACTCCAGACCAGGCTGTCGCAATCGATGCACTTTATCAAGATATGCTGAGTCCGCAGCCAATGGATAGAGTGATTTGCGGCGATGTGGGCTTTGGAAAAACAGAAGTCGCCATGCGGGCCGCTTTTGTTGCTGTTCAAAGCGGTAAGCAAGTTGCTGTACTGGTGCCGACAACTCTATTGGCGCAGCAGCATTATCAGAATTTTAGAGACCGGTTTGCAGACTGGCCTGTACGTGTTGAGGTGCTGTCGCGTTTTGTAACGGCAAAACAGCAGAAAAGGGTGGTTGCGGAATTGGAAGCAGGAAAAGTCGATATTGTTATTGGTACCCATAAAATACTTTCAAAAGAATTGAAGTATAAAGCGCTGGGTCTGGTTATTATAGATGAAGAGCATCGGTTTGGTGTGCGTCAAAAAGAACATTTTAAAAAATTGCGCTATGATTTAGACTTGCTGACCTTAACTGCTACACCAATCCCCCGCACTTTAAATATGGCCATGGCAGGGTTAAGGGATATTTCCATTATCGCCAGTCCACCGCCTAACCGCCACCCTATCAAGACTTTTATCAGCGAATGGATTGATGTACAGATTCAGGAAGCCTGTCAGCGTGAAATCAAGCGGGGCGGGCAGGTTTTCTTTTTACACAATGATGTAAAAACGATGGATAAAATGGCAAGGGAAATTGAAAAATTGGTGCCAGAAGCCAGAGTAAAAATTGCCCATGGACAAATGGCTGAGCGTGAGCTTGAACAGATTATGCTGGATTTTTATCATCAGCGCTTCAACTTGCTGCTAAGCACCACCATTATAGAAAGCGGCATTGATATACCTACAGCAAATACTATCATTATAAATCGAGCCGATAAATTGGGGCTGGCACAATTGCATCAATTACGTGGGCGGGTAGGGCGCTCTCATCATAGAGCTTATGCCTATTTTATTGTGCCGCCAAAAACCTTAATGAGCAAAGATGCGGTGAAGCGACTGGAAGCACTGGATACCTCGGGCGAATTGGGTGCTGGCTTTATGCTGTCATCGCACGATATGGAAATTCGGGGTGCGGGTGAACTATTGGGTGATGGGCAGAGCGGACAGATTCAGGAAATAGGCTTTACCTTATACACAGAGTTACTGGAACGTGCCGTCAATGCTTTGAAGTCTGGAAATCAGCCAGAACTCGATGCACCAATGGAAACAGGTCCAGAGGTTGATTTACAGGCACAGGCATTGATTCCTGAGGATTATTTGCCTGATATTCATGCCAGACTGGTTTTATACAAGCGTATAGCCAGCACTGAAAATCATCAGGAACTGAGGGCTTTAAAAGTTGAAATGATTGACAGATTTGGTCTATTGCCTGAAGCTGTTAAAGTATTATTTAGTGTAACTGAACTTAAGCAGCAGGCTGATCCGTTGGGGATTAAAAAAATTGATGCCCATGTGGCGGGTGGCCGGGTTGTTTTTGGCGCTAATCCTAAAATCAATACGGAACAGCTAATTCGCATGATTCAGACAAAACCGCTGACCTATCAGTTTGATGGTGCAGATAAGTTTAAATTTACTGAAGAATTTGAAGGCGTGGAGGAGAAAATAGAATTTATCTCTGCGTTATTGAATGAATTAACGCCCGCTTAATAAAGGTTTGGAATGAAAAATAATAAAATACTCTTGATACTACTGCTTAGCTTTTTCTGTGGCAATGTTTATGCAAAATCCCGTACCTATAAAATTGAATTGCTGATTTTTTCACAGGAAATGCCGAATACGGAAATCTTTGATCAAACGGAAAGTAGGATTGAATGGCCCAAACGGCTAGCAGACCGAGCAGCCTATACTGCTGTCAATTCCAGTCTAACAGGCAGTTATGCGAAATTAAGCAGAAGTCAAAATTATCAGCCCTTATTGCATGTGGCATGGGTTCAGTCAGTTTCAGCAAACAGCCATGGCAGGGCTGTAAAGATTTCTGACCCCAGCGGGTCTATTAAGGGGTTTTTTCAGCTGCAGCGGGGGAGTCTTATTTATATGATTGCTGATATTGAATATCAGTCTGATTCTGTTATTTATCGAATAAATGAAAAAAGACGCTTTAAATTAAAAGATATTCATTATTTAGATCATCCAAAATTTGGCGTGCTGGTTCGTGTCTCACCCTATTGATATGAATGGAGAAACAAAGTCACCATGCGTACGGAACTGCTGTTTGGATGATAATGACATATGCCTTGGGTGTTTCCGTTCATTAACAGAAATAATGCAGTGGACTTTAGTGGATGAAGAAACGCGACGGACATTTTTAAACAATTGCCATCGGCGAAAAGGCAACGATAAAATATCAGATTTTTAATATTGGGTTATAATATCGGCCATTTTACTCAATCTTTAAGTATTGAGGATTTATTTAAGTAGATTTGGTTTGGAGTATCTACAGACTAGTATGGCGCAAAAACTATATATACAGACTAACGGCTGTCAAATGAATGAGTACGATTCTGATAAAATGCGGGACGTACTGCAGGCTTCTCATGCAATGGAAATGACTGAAATTCCGGAAGAAGCCGATGTTCTTCTTTTGAATACCTGTTCAATTAGAGAGAAAGCACAGGAAAAAGTTTTTTCTGCCATTGGCCGTTGGCGCAAAATTAAAAACAGGCGTCCTGATGTCATTATTGGCGTGGGTGGCTGTGTGGCGAGTCAGGAAGGAGCCGCGATTCAAAAGCGGGCACCTTATGTAGATATTGTATTTGGCCCTCAAACCTTACACCGTTTGCCTGAGCTGTTAGATGAAGCGCGTAAAACGCATAAGCGTGTCGTTGATATTTCTTTTCCGGAAATAGAAAAATTTGATGCATTGCCAGAACCCAGAGCGGAAGGACCTAAAGCTTTCGTTTCAATTATGGAAGGTTGCAGTAAATATTGTACTTTTTGCGTTGTACCCTATACTCGGGGTGAAGAAATCAGTCGTCCACTCAATGATGTAATTGCTGAAATTTCTGTGCTAGCCGGGCAGGGCGTTCGAGAAATCAATCTGCTTGGACAAAATGTTAATGCCTATCGCGGTGAAATGGATGATGGCGAAATAGCAGGATTTTCTCTGCTTTTGCATTATGTAGCAGCGGTTGATGGCATAGACAGAATTCGCTTTACAACTTCTCACCCTGCTGAATACACTGATGATATTATTGAGGCATTTGCTGAAATTCCAGAATTGGTCAGTCATCTGCATCTGCCTGTGCAGAGTGGATCTGATAATATTTTAACTAATATGAAGCGGGGTTACACCCGGGCTGATTATCTTGAAATTATGGATAAGATGAAAGCGGTTCGCCCCGGCATTAGTCTGTCCTCTGATTTCATTATCGGTTTCCCCGGGGAAACTGAAGCAGAGTTTGAAGAAACCATGAGTTTAATTGAGCAGGTAGGGTTCGATTTTTCCTATAGTTTTGTCTACAGTGCACGCCCAGGGACGCCGGCTGCTGAGCTAGCTGATGATGTGTCGGAAGATGTTAAAAAACAGCATCTTAAAAAGTTAAAAACTCGATTGGATGAAATGACTCAGGATATTTCAAGAAAAATGGTTGATACGGTTCAAACAGTTTTGGTTGAAGGTGTTTCAAAAAAGAACCCATTGCAAATGACTGGAAGAACAGAGAATAATCGGGTGGTTAATTTTACTGCTCATCCACGTTTAGCAGGGCAGTTTGTTGATGTTATAATTACCGAAGCCTTGCCAAACTCCTTAAGAGCTCGCCTAGTCGAGTCCTCTGTTGATAAAATTATAAATTAAACTTCCAGTAGATACCTTGTCAGAAATTCAAATTTCCAAAGAATTCGTCTTATTGCCAGCAGATAATAACCGGCTAGCTAACCTTTGCGGACAGTTTGATGTACATTTGCATCAAATTGAACAGCGGTTGAAAGTTGAGATCGCCAATCGAGGCAATCAATTTAAAGTAACGGGTTTTGCTGATGCAGTAAAGGCAACGAGTGCAGTTATGCATACGCTATTTGACGCTACAAATAAAGAGTTGATAACACCAGAGGATATACATTTGGCAATGCAGGAATCCAGTATTCAGCAAATAATAGGACCCGTAGCTAATGAGCCGGCAACTGCAGATCAGGTTTTTATTAAAACCAAGCAGGGGGTCATAAAGGGTCGAGGCAAAAATCAGCAAAATTATTTAAAACAAATTAAAACTTGCGATATTAACTTTGGTGTGGGGCCGGCAGGAACAGGAAAGACCTATTTAGCGGTCGCATGTGCAGTTGATGCGCTGCAGGCTGAAACTGTAAGGCGTATTATTTTAGTTCGCCCAGCGGTGGAGGCAGGCGAAAAGCTAGGTTTTTTGCCGGGAGATATGGCCCAAAAAGTAGATCCCTATTTGCGCCCCCTGTATGATGCTTTATACGATATGCTAGGGTTTGAGCGAGTTGAAAAGTTACTGGAAAAGAACGTGATTGAAGTGGCTCCTTTAGCTTTTATGCGTGGGAGGACTTTAAATGATTCCTTTATTATTTTAGATGAGGCACAAAATACCACTGTTGAGCAGATCAAAATGTTTTTGACAAGGGTTGGCTTTGGCTCTACTGCTGTTGTTACTGGCGATGTAACACAGATTGATTTGCCAAATGATAAAATGTCTGGCTTAAAGCACGTGCTGCAGGTGTTAAAAGGGGTTGACGGCATCAGTTTTACCTCTTTTGGTGCCAAAGATGTAGTTAGACATCCATTGGTTCAGCGAATTGTGCTTGCTTATGAACGTTACGAGAAACAGCAGCAAGAATAATGAATTGTTTGGATTTTCAGATTGTATCTAAATCCCGGAAATTGCCTGCACAGGCATTATTTAAAAAATGGGTTGATGCTGTTTTGCAGGATGAGTCGCAAGACTCAGAAATTGTTATCCGAATTGTTGATGAACAGGAAATGATTCAGTTTAATGAACAGTACCGCGATAAAAAAGGCTCCACTAATATATTAAGCTTTCCTTTTGATCCGCCAAAGGGAGTAGATAGTGATTTGTTAGGCGATCTGCTCATTTGCGCGCAGGTAATTGAAGCAGAATCAAAGCAGCAGAATAAACAGCTGGAGCATCATTGGGCACACATGATTGTCCATGGCGTGCTTCATTTAATAGGCTACAACCATATTGATGCACTAGAAGCAGCAGAAATGGAACTCCTGGAAATTAAAATATTAAGATCTATACAAATAGACAACCCATATGAGGAAAAATAGCAGATGAGTGATGATAAACCCCCAAGTAGTCAGCCCCAGCAAAAAAGCCTGATTGATCGAATTGGCCACTTTTTGTCTGGAGAACCTCGGGATCAAGATGATCTTCTGGAAATGCTCAAAGAAGCTCACGAAAAGCATTTGCTAGATGCAGATGCCTTGTCTATGATAGAAGGCATTCTTCATTTTTCTGAAATGCGGGTTAGGGATATTATGATTCCCCGGGTTCAGATGCATGTAGTCTCTAAAACTATTTCGCTGGAATCGGTTTTTCCTATAGCTGTAGAATATGGACATTCCAGAATTCCTGTTATTGAAGATGACCGGAGCAAAGTGGTCGGTGTTTTGCTGGCAAAAGATTTGCTGGAATATGCAACAGATAGTAATAATCTAATGGTTGCTGATATTATGCGGCCGGTTAGTGTGGTACCGGAAAGTAAACGGCTGAATGTTTTATTGAAAGAGTTCCGTACCGAACGCAGTCATATGGTGATAGTAGTTGATGAGTACGGCGTTACTGCTGGTCTTGTTACCATAGAAGACGTGCTGGAACAGATTGTCGGCGAAATTGAAGATGAGCATGATAGCGAAGAAGAGCAGTATGTTCAGAAATCTAACGATAAAAGATTCACAATTAAGGCCTTGATGCCTATAGATGAGTTTAACGAGTATTTTTCTGCTGATCTGCAAGATGATGAACATGACACGATAGGCGGGTTTGTAATTCGTCAAATTGGGTATATGCCTAAAAAAGGTGATAGCCTTGAATACAGGCAGTTTCGATTTGAAGTGCTGCATGCTGATGATAGGCGAGTGTTCTTGCTGAAATTGAAGCTGATTAATGAGGGTGAGGGGTAGATTTTTTTTGAACCAGGTCTCCCAGCGCTTTTTGTATGCAACCAACAGGTTATTATCAATTATTAATGGACGGAATGCGGTTAGATTAATAATCTGAAAAAAGGGCTATATTAATGTCAATAAACATAGTTCATACCCGAGCAGAAAGACATAAAAAATAGAGATGTAAATCAACATGGTTTGCACTGGAATTATTCTGAATATGCGAAAATTAGTATGAATTAAGGAAAAAAATAAACAGCTAATTGTTATTGTCAATTTTCCAATAAAAAAAGCCTGGCTATTAATTGCCAGTAAGGCTGACATAAATGGATTGAGTTCGATACCACCCCTATCAAGTATATTTAGAGTAAGAATGGCATCTAGAACACTCATTAAGGTGATCGCAATAACACTTATTCCAACCCGCTTTTCATACCTATCAGTATAAAAACCTTGGTCTATTTCCTTTTGTCTTCTTGCTTTTTCTCTTTTTCCGGTATGAAGAATATGGGGCAGAGATTTTAGACATATTCTTCGTCGTTCTGACGGCTGACGTAGCAGAAACAATTCGGCGGGGTGGGATGCTTTTTGTTTCATTAGAGTCACTTTACTGTTCAAAATAAAAGTCTATAGCAAAGTGTATAGTAATGTTGGTACTGAAGTATATTGTACTAAGGTACTAAAGTTTGCTTTGATCCTATAAAAACTATTTGGCAATATTTGTGCTAAAGACTTTGAATCAGTATTGTTTCTAGCTTCATCGGGTTTGAATTTAGCCGAGATCAGTTTTTATCTACTTTTATTAATATTTTCATGTTTTTATTTTCTGTAGAATAGGCATGGGACAGTGTCCCTGTGGCAGATGATTGACTTTGTTCACTGATACCGCCAATTTCTACCCATTGGCCAAGATTAACTCTAATTGTAGTATGCCCACTTTGGGTACTTAAGCTGCCAGTATTGTCCATTTTATCTGACCAGGGAGAGACTTCTAATATAGCTTGTTTGCCTGATAGGCGAGGGGTGACTAAAAAGCCTGTCGATGCTTCAATTAGCTCCGTATTGCTGGAAATAATAGGATGACCATATTCTGAGTAATAAAGCCGGATGTTTTCAATGGGCTGGACTTTTCCTATTTTTATATAGGCCGTTTTTCCGTCCAGTGTCTGTATTTTCTGACGGGTGTTTGAGTCATTTTTGCTGTTAGTATTGCCAAAATGGCCACGGAATAGGCTAGAGGAATTTCGTATTCTGTCTGCAGGGTAATTGAGTCTGACATTTGCAGAAGCATTAAGTGCTTCTGCTGTTTGAGTTTTACTTTGAATAACTGTAATGGTCAGGCTCTCTAAACGGGTATCAAGCTGTACAATTAGTTTTCTTATCTCTTTCTGTCTTTCAGGGGTTGCGCTAATAATAAGACTGGAGCGGTTGGCGATGATTTGTTCTGATTCTTCAAGCAGAGGGCTGATCAATGATTGAAGGTCTGATGCAAGACGATTATTAAGAGGGATAACTTCAATTGCTATATTATTAGCAGTACCGGAAGGGCTAAAAGCAAGAGCTAGGAATAAAAATAATATTTTTGGCATTTAGTTTCAGCTCCCTTATGAAATTGTGAATGGCTTCTGCATTTTTGTCATTAAGCCGGAATGGGTTTTGGTGTCTGTTTTGTTGTCCTGTCTTGGTTACGGCTAGAATACCTTCCTGCGAGGTGCGGTCAGCTAAGGCAACTCGCAATAAATAACCCACCAATCTTGCTTGTCTTTTTATCCGTCTTCAGCGTTGCAACTTCGGTCACATAGCTTGCTATGCTCCCTTCGTTGCGCCTTGAAGACGAATAAAAATCCTGCGCAATCTGGGTAGGTTATTTAATGCGCGTTACCTAAATAGTTTTTTTACCTAAAAAAATCAGTTGATCGCTAAGTTCGGCTGTAACTTACATAAATAACGGGGTTGAGAAAATTTTTAAGTTCCCACCGGGTGGGTGGGGCTATTTCGCTTTATGGTTTTGTGAAAAACCGCACTCAACAGATTTATTTAGGTTTAACTTTGTATCTTAAGTCTTTCGCTCATTTATTAAATCTCTTCATATAGGGCCAAATACTGTTTGGCGCTATTTTCCCATGAAAAATCTTTTTTCATGGCTGCGGTCTGTATTTTTTTCCAGGATTTTTTATCGTTGTACAATAGCATTGTTCTTTTAATGGCTTCAAGCAAGGCGCCATAGCTTGCCTGTTTGAATGAAACGCCTGTTGCGGTGTTGTTGGCCAGACTTTTAGGCAGCACGTCTTCAATGGTGTCAGCCAGTCCGCCGGTTTCCCTTACAATAGGGACGGTGCCGTAACGCTGGCTATACATCTGATTTAATCCGCAAGGTTCAAATCGGGAAGGCATCAGAAATATATCGACGCCCGCCTCAATTTGATGCGCCAGTGCTTCATTGTAGCCAATGGTAACAGATATTTTCTTAGGGTATAGACGGGCAAAATTAAGTAGTTTTTGTTCGACACTTTTATCGCCGCTACCTAGAAGCACCAGTTGCAATGGCATCTCGACCATCTCTTGCAGACAATCAAGAATAAGATCAATGCCTTTTTGCTCGACCAATCGGCTGATTAAACCAAATAAAGGTACTGATTTGTTGACAGGAAGGGATGATCTGGCCTGTAATGAAGTTTTATTGATGACCTTTTTGTCTAAACTGTCAATGCTATATGGTTCGCTGATGGAGGTATCAGTTTCTGGATTCCATTGATCAAGATCCATACCATTGATAATGCCGCTTAAGATATTATATTTGTGGCTTAATAAGCCTTCTAAGCCATAACCATATTCAGGTGTCTGTATTTCAAGTGCATAAGTTGGACTCACTGTTGTTATGCGGTTTGCATAGGCTAAGCCCCCTTTAATAAAAGAAAGCATTTGATGAAATTCCAGGCCGCCTGGGTGCCATAATTGGTGAGGCAGGTTAAGTTCTGAAAAAACATTTTCAGGGAACATGCCTTGATAAGCCATGTTATGAATGGTGAAGACAGTAGCGGGTCTGTTGCTTTCAATTGATAGCAATGCTGGAACTAAACCGGTCTGCCAGTCATTGCAATGTACAACATCAGCTGACCAGCCTACATGTGCTCTGCCCATCGCTACTTCGACCACTACTCGGCAGAATAACGCAAAGCGATCAGCAATATTGGTCCAGCTATTGCCAGTTTCATCGACATAAGGGTTTCCGGGCGTGTCAAAAAGAGCTGGACAGTCAACTAGCCAGACAATAACGTCACTATCCGGCAGTCGGGTTTCCAGAATATTGGCATCTTGATTGTTAACCCGAACTGAACTGATAAACCTAACCTCTTCAGTCTTGTTGAGCGATTGATAGTTGGGCAAAATAATCCGAATATCTTGTGATAAATCAGCCAGTGCACGTGGCAAGCTGCCAGCAACATCCGCCAGCCCGCCAGTTTTAATTAAGGGGTGTACTTCACTGGCAGCAAAAAGAATTTTTTTCATAATTTTAAAATGATTCCTGCTAATGGAGGTAGGTTCAAGTTAACTGAATGCGGAAGGTTCATCCAAGGGGTAGGTTCAGATGGTATGCCGCCATTGCCTAAGTTACTGCCACTGTAGTAGCTGGAGTCTGAATTGAAAATTTCAGTGTAATGACCTTCGGCTGGAACACCAATGCGGTAATTTTGTCTGACTACCGGGGTAAAGTTTAAGATGATTATTAGTTCTTCGGTAGCTGTTTTTCTGCGGTAGCTGATAATCGAATGGCTTACATCATGACAGTCAATCCACTCAAACCCTTCATGTTCAAAATCATGCTGATAAAAAGCCGGGTGGCCGGTATAGATTTTATTGAGGTCTTTGACCATTGTTTTAAGACCGCTGTGCTGAGGGTAGTCTAGGGTGTACCAGTCGAGCGCCTGATTAAAGTTCCACTCAGTTCCCTGGCCAAATTCACAGCCCATAAACAGTAGCTTTTTGCCCGGATAAGTAAACATGAGAGTATAGAGCAGGCGTAAATTTGCAAAGCGTTGCCATTCATCCCCTGGCATTTTATTTAGCATGGAACCTTTGCCGTGTACTACTTCATCATGTGAGAAAGGGAGGACAAAATTCTCAGAAAATGCGTAAAGCATGCCAAAAGTCAGGTTGTCATGATGATGCATTCTATGTACTGGATCTTGCTGCATATAGGAAAGCATGTCATGCATCCAGCCCATATTCCATTTCATTGAGAAGCCGAGTCCGCCAGTCCATGTTGGACGGGTGACCTGCGGCCATGAGGTGGATTCTTCGGCAATAACAACAGTACCTGGATATTGCTCGTGGGTAATTGAGTTCATGTGTTTCATAAACTCAATGGCTTCAAGGTTTTCATTTCCTCCATACATATTTGGAACCCAGTCCCCTTCTTCTCGGGAATAATCCAGATATAGCATGGAGGCAACCGCATCAACTCTCAATCCATCCAGATGAAATTCATCCAGCCAGAAATTGGCGCTGGCTAAAAGGAAGTTTTTTACTTCATTGCGGCTGTAGTTATAAATTAGAGTGCCCCAGTCACGGTGTTCGCCTTTGCGCGGGTCTTCATGTTCATAAAGAGCTGTGCCGTCAAAGTTGGCTAGGCCAAAAGAATCTTTGGGGAAGTGGGCAGGTACCCAGTCTAGGATAACGCCAATGTTGTTTTGGTGGCAGGCGTCGACAAAGAAGCGGAAATCGTCGGGTGTACCATGTCGGCTTGTCGGTGCAAAATAGCCCGTAGTTTGATAGCCCCAGGAAGCATCAAGCGGATGTTCGGTGATGGGCAGCAATTCAATATGGGTAAAGCCCGTTTCTTTTACATAATCGACTAATTCAACTGCAAGGTCTCTATAGTTAAGAAAATTTCCTTGAGGGTCGCGTCGCCAAGAGCCAAGATGGACTTCATAGATCGACATGGCTTCATGCATCCAGTCACGGCTTTTACGTCGAGTCATCCAGGTATTGTCCAGCCATTTATAGTGACTCTCATCTGTCACAATGGATGCGGTTTGTGGGCGAAATTCAAATTGCTGACCATAGGGGTCAGTTTTGACTAATAGTTCATTAGTCTGGGTGTTGAGGATTTCAAATTTATATGTACATCCAGCGTCCAGGGCCGGAATAAATATTTCCCAAATGCCACTGCCGCTTAGATTTCGCATAGGCGTGCATCGTCCATCCCAGCGGTTAAAATCACCTATTACACTGACACGCTGTGCGTTAGGTGCCCAGACAGCAAAATGAACTCCTTTAATTCCGTCAACAGTGCGTATGTGAGAACCTAGCTGTTTATATATATGCCAATGATTGCCTGAGGAAAACAGATGCTGATCAAATTCTGGAAATATTGCACCAAAGTCATAAGGATCATAAGACAGCGACTTATTGCCTTCTTTGTCTACCTGGGCAAGCTGATAGTGTTTTGGAAGATTGTCATGTTCTGTCTGATACTGAAAAAAATCGGAATCTGGAATTCTGAGAAAAGCTGGGCCTTTAGGGCCAAGACTGACTGTTTCGGTATAAGGTGCATAAACGGTGATTGTTGTTAAGTCATCCTTTTTATGACGGCCTAAAACAGAAAAAGCATCATGGTGTTTTGCTTCAGAAATACGGATTAAATCATCATTGAGCTGCTGGGCTGCTGAGAGATTTTTTAATTCAGCACTGGGCTGATCTTTTTTTGTTTTTTTGTTCACTTTGCAATGCCCCATTGTTGTGGAATGTAGTAGAATAGCTTACAGTAAATGTTAACAAATTTGGATTAAAGATTTAAAAAATTGATTATTGAACGCGGTTAATTTTTGCTGTTGAAAGAAATGAAGCTTGTATTATAACTATAATAAGAGGTATATATGTCAGATTCAGAAAATTCACATCATGAACGTTTTGTCAGTCACTTGACAAGAAGTACGGTTGCTTTAATTCTTGCGGGTGGGCGTGGTACGCGATTAAAGCAAATGACAGATTGGCGGGCGAAGCCAGCGGTTCCATTTGGTGGTAAATTCAGAATCATCGACTTCCCTTTGTCTAACTGCATTAATTCTGGTATACGAAGAATAGGCATTTTAACTCAATACAAAGCGGATCCACTTATTAAGCATATTCAGCAGGGGTGGGGGTTTTTAAGAGGCGAGTTTGGTGAGTTTGTTAACTTGATGCCTGCTCAGCAAACAGCTCAGGGCGGAGGGTGGTATGAAGGTACTGCGGATGCCATTTATCAAAGTATTGATATGCTGCGCAGCCAGAATTCAGAATTTGTATTGATTCTTGCTGGCGACCATATATACAAAATGGATTATGGTGCGATGCTGGCGGATCATGTTGATAAAGGGGCGGATTTAACTATTGGCTGCCTTGAAGTTTCACTTGATGAAGCAAAAGAATTTGGGGTTATGCACGTAAATGAAAACCGCCAAGTGCAGGAGTTCGTTGAGAAGCCTGCAAACCCTCCCTGTATTCCTGGGCGCTCAGATGTCGCATTGGCTTCTATGGGAATCTATATTTTCAATACAGAATTTCTGATTGAGCAGCTTATTAAAGATGCCGACAGAGCAGGGTCGACGAGGGATTTTGGGCACGATATTATTCCTTCGGTTATTGATGGTCACACGGTAAATGCCTATCCATTTTTGAACTTGCAAGGTGAGCAGAGCTATTGGCGTGATGTAGGTACCATTGATGCCTACTGGTCAGCCAATATGGAGCTGATTGGTGTTAATCCTGATTTGAATCTGTATGATAAAACATGGCCAATCTGGACTTACCAGGCTCAGAATCCTCCTGCTAAGTTTATCTTTGATGATGATGACCGGCGTGGTCAAGCCATTGATTCAATGGTCTCGGGTGGCTGTATTATTTCCGGTGCGACCGTTAGACATTCTCTATTGTTCTCCGATGTAAAAGTTAATTCCTATTCAACCGTCGTTGATTCAGTTATTTTGCCAGAAGCAATAATAGGCAGAAATTGCCGTATCACTAAAGCGATTATAGAAAAGGGCTGCCATGTTCCCGAGGGTACGATTATTGGTGAGGATAGGGCGGAGGATGAAAAAAGATTCCACATAAGTTCTGGAGGAGTAGTTTTAGTTACGCCTGATATGCTGGGTCAGCAGAGGCATCTTGTAAGGTAGGTTTTAAGAGCAGGAAATTAGATGGCTTATAAATTATAAAGCTTGTTGTCTATCGCTCACTCATTTTTAATAAGTATTGTAGAAAGTTATACTGCACAGGGAGGTGCAAATGTTTATTGTCCCCGACCGCTAGTAAAAACTATGCACTTTAGTGCAAGGCTTTAGCTGATACACATTATGTTATGCTGTAGTCTATGAAAGAAGATAGACACAGCGGTCATACAATAACGAACTTAATGGTTCACTTGGTATGGGTTACGAAGTATAGATCCCCCGTTTTGAAGGGAGATGTTCAGTGTCGATGTCGAGAAATAATAATCCAGATATGTGATGCAGAA
>JALSLW010000081.1 GCA_026988155.1 Methylomonas sp.
TAACTTGTTAAATAATATGCTTAAGTAAGTTTTTCTATTCTCACCAGACGGGTGAGACTATTTCGCTTCACGGTTTTGTGAAAAATCTGGACGAAAAATTCTGCAGAATAGCTCTCAATAAGGACTACGGCCATTATTTTCGAGCTATTCTTTGCCTTTTTCGCCCAGATTTTCCACAAAATCCGTGCTCAACTGATTTTTCTAGGATAAAGCTACACATTCAAAGCTAAAAAATACGGCCGCTTCATTTATCTACATGACACTGATAAAGTTTGCATATGTGGATCAGCAAATTAAAGGGGATATTTCTCAATTCTACACAGCTTGGCAGCAAGATGATTTCCCAAATTTTCTAGAATTTAGAACCGACGGAGTTGCTGATTTCAGAATTGAAATGGAAGCCTTTACTTTTGGTGCCGATATTCATACTAAGGCAACTCGCAATAAATAACCCACCAATCTTGCTTGTCTTTTTATCCGTCTTCAGCGTTGCAACTTCGGTCACATAGCTTGCTATGCTCCCTTCGCTGCGCCTTGAAGACGAATAAAAATTCTGCGCAATCTGGGTAGGTTATTTAATGCGCGTTACCTAAAAAGCTACATGCTCAATAATGGGTAGTTTAAAACTGACAGTAGTCACATCAACTATTATGCTATCAGTTGGCTTATTCTTTAACAAACTTTCGATAATTAATGGAAATTTTAAGCCCTATAAATCGCCCTGACATTTTGACCAGTTCGTCGGTATTATTATCAAAGGTTAATTTAACGGCGCTTAACGCCCGATCTTCATAGCCTTCTTTAATGCCTTTGGTTTCCAGTTGAAAATGGTAGAGGTAAATGTCCTGCGCTTCTTTATGCTCTATCTCCAACGGTTCGCCTAACTGACTAAGTATTTGTGTTTTTTGTGGCAATTTTGTGTCAATCTTTTCAATTGAATCAGTGTTTGCCTTTAACTGCCTCTTACCTTTGTTAATTTCTGCACCACCTAAAGAACGTATTGAAATCTCAAGGAATTCTGCAGGTGCTATTTGCAAAAACAATTCAGAAAAAGTCCACTCTGTTAGGCGTTCTTCTTTATTAAAAGCTAAATCAAAATAAAATTTAACTTCAGGCTGAACTATATTGCCTTGCAGATCAACTTTACGAAACCAGTAACGCCAGCTTTCGCCTGTGTCTACTGCCGTTTTTACGCTAGGCTGTAATTTTGACAGGGAAATTAAATCATCACTATATAGAATGGGGTCTTTAAAAAACAGTTCAAATTTATCCATGGCCAAAATGGAAAAATGCTGATCAAAATCATCCATTTGCAAATAGGTCTGATAGGCCCGTATCCAGTAGAAACAGCCTGTCAATGTACTTATCAAAAACAATATCAGAATCCAACGCCAAATTTTAATCATTTTGCTTTACACCTTACATAATTAGCCTAGAATTAATGCCGAGTTTTGGATAATGGTTCTATCGGCAGCCCTGATAGCAAATTTGCCACATCGACCTTATCAAAACCATATTGTTTGCCACAAAACTCACAATCCACTTTAATAATATCTCTTTCCAGAAAAATTGCATCCAACTCCTTTCTCCCCAAAGAAATTAATGCTGTTTCTATTTTTTTCTGTGAGCATCCGCATTCAAATGTTACTGGTTCTCGCTCAAAAACCCTCACCTTTTCTTCATTAAATAGTCTAAACAGCATCTCTTCGCAGTCTAAAGACAGCATCTCATTTTCCGTTACCGTGTCTGCCAAAATGGAAATGCGTTCCCAGTCTGCCTCATAACTCTCCTGTGCCGGAAGCTCCTGTAAAAATAGGCCTGCCACATGGGTTTCATTAGCAAACAGCCAAACCCGTGTTTGCAACTGTTCTGACTGAGTAAAATAAGCAGTTATTACATCAGCTAAGGTATCGCCTGCTAATGATACAATTCCCTGATAGGGCTCACCCTCTTCTGGTTCAACTGTTATCACTAATCGTCCCTTACCCATCATTTCAGGTAAAGTACTTGCTGTACTGTTAGTTTGGCCTCGTGCTAATACACGTACTTTACGGTCATGAGTTGCCTGTGCAACCAAAGTTTTTAAATCGCCGTCCCCCTGCGCCTGTAAAATCATAGCACCATCAAACTTAATGGTTGCTGACAATAAAACCACTGCAGCCAAAGCCTGCCCCAATTGTCCCTGTACGCCTGCAGACAGTTGCTGATATTGCTTAGCCTGCTGCCAGCTGGTTTGCAAGCGAACCCACTCACCTCGTACACCAAGTTCTTCAAATAGAAATCGCCGTAGACAATCTTGTTCTTTCATTTGTGCTTTATTTAGATTAATAATAGGTTTAATTATATCATTATGCTTTCATCCATTAACAAGATGACTATTTAATCCCTGCCCAACCGATTTACAGGACGCGAAACTATCATGCCAATAACTAAAAATCACTTTGTTACAGGAAACCCAATCATGCCTCCGTTTCCTGAGCATCTGCAGCAAGTTCTGTTTGGTTTGGGCTGCTTTTGGGGGGCCGAGAGAAAGTTCTGGCGACAATCAGGGGTGTTTTCTACAGCCGTTGGCTTCGCTGGCGGCCATACGCCTAACCCAACATATGATGAGGTCTGCACTGGATTAACAGGTCATAATGAAGTAGTACAAATTATTTTTGATCCGGAAATGATTACATTCCAGCAATTGCTTATCATTTTTTGGGAGTCACACAATCCTACACAGGGCATGAGACAAGGCAATGACAGAGGAACACAATACCGCTCAGGAATATACACTTTTAATGCTGCTCAGCAAGCTCAGGCTTTTGCGTCAAAAAAACACTACCAAACAAAGCTAACTTTATCTGGGTTTGGCGAGATAACAACAGAAATACTTGATGCCCCTACGTTTTATTATGCAGAAGACTATCATCAGCAATATTTGGCCAAGAACCCTCAAGGCTATTGCGGGCTCGGGGGGCTAGAAGTTCTGTTTGAAAAAGGCTAGAAAAAGTAACGCGCAAAAAAAAAGCAGTTAAAAACTGCTTTAAAGTATATTTTAGGAATAACATAACGCAACTTTCGCTGTTTAGCTACCAAGAGCTTTAAAAGTTGAGACAATAATAGCAGGACTCTTGTCAAGTTGAAATGTGACAAATTGTCGCAGTATCAAAAACTCCTGTTTTTTGCAACACTTTTGAGCCACAATATATAAAAATCAACACTAAGTCCAATATGCTTGAAATAGTCCTCCCTAAATCAAATATTTCAATCAGAGATAACTTGAAATGGCTCTACATTCTCAGAAACCTGATGATTGTAGGTGAATCCATTCTCATTCTTATTTCTGTCTATACTCTTAACATACAGTTGCCTCAAGAGGAGTTATGGCTAGTTCTTTTCTCTATTTGCATGGTCAACCTGTATACCTGGATGCGTTTAAAAACAGATGAGCCAATCACAGAACTGGAGATTTTTTCTCAAATCTCTATCGATGTATTTGCTCTCGGGTCTCTGCTTTTTTTAACTGGAGGGGCGTCGAACCCTATTATCTGGGTATTCCTGCTTCCCTTAATTATTACAGCAATTATGCTGCCTCAGGCATATGCGTGGAATATGGTAATACTCACATCCTGTACCTATACTTTATTAATTGGCTACAATATCCCTCTGCCAGCAATTGAGCCACACCTTCCAGACCCCAATTTGGTCAGCCCCAGAATGCAGCATTATCTGCATACCATGCAGGATGAGCAGTATTTTAATTTGCATATTTTTGGCATGTGGTTTGGCTTTGTTTTTAGTGCAGGGCTGGTTGCTTTTTTTGTGGTCCAATTATCAAAATCACTAAAAGATCGTGAACGCAGTCTTGCTGATGCCAGGGAAAGTGCTTTAAGGGATGAGCGCGTTGTCTCTCTAGGCACTCTGGCCGCCAGTGCTGCACACGATATGGGGACACCACTTGGCACAATAGCCATTTTAGCGCATGAAATAGAATTGGATTACCCTGAACATCGCTTTCCTGGCTTGCATCTGCAGTTAAAAATAATGAACGAACAAATTGACCGCTGTAAAAATGCTCTTTCTGTACTTTCGGCTTCTTCAGGAGAAATGCGGGCAGAGTCTGGCAAACCGATGCCTCTTCTAGAATATCTTGATGAAGTGCTCAGCCAATGGAGAGCTCACAACACGACAAGCAAAATTAATTTAAACATAGAGCCTAACATTGATGTTGATGCTAAAATAATCGCTGACAGAACACTCACCCATTCCATTATTAATATTTTAAATAACGCAGCTGAAGTCTCTCCTGCCAATCACGGAATAGACTATTCAGCCAATTGGGACAGTCAATTCTTGCACTTAAAAATAAGGGATCATGGCCCCGGTTTTCCTAAAGAAATACTGAGGCATGTAGGAAAAAGTCCTGTAATAAGTGATAAGCAGGGATTAGGTGTTGGTTTATTACTAACATATTCCACAATTACCCATTTAGGCGGTAAAATAGAGTTTTTCAATATGGAGTCGGGGGGAGCCTGCGTTGAAATTAAACTTCCAATCCTAACAATTGAGGCAGATAATGATAAATACGGAAGTGGACAAACCGAACCTGCTATTAGTTGACGACGATGAAACCTTTTGCTCCGTGCTTAAACCTGCGCTAGAAAAAAGAAATTTTCAAGTTTCGATAGCTAATGATGTTAAAAAGGGGATTTCTCTGGCTGAACAGACCGAACCGGAGTATGCAGTGATCGACCTGCGCATCGGGATTGACTCGGGTTTAGAAATGGTTAAAAAGCTAATTTCACTTGACAGTAACACTCAAATTGTAATGCTGACCGGATTCGCCAGCATTGCTACTGCAGTAGAAGCCATTAAATTAGGTGCAATACACTATTTGACCAAACCCGCCAATGCCGATGAAATCGTCAGCGCCCTGTACAAAAACGAAGGTGATTCATCAATTAAAATCAGCCATAACCCATTATCGATTAAACGTTTAGAGTGGGAACATCTGCAAAAAGTATTAATGCAGCATGATGGCAACATTTCTGCCGCCGCCCGTGCAATGAATATGCATAGACGTACCTTGCAGCGAAAACTGGATAAGCGCCCCGTTAGGGAATGATTTCAGAAAACCTTATTATGCAGAGGCGGTCCTTTTTGACTATCCTTTCTATAACATACCCAGTCTGCAAGGGCGACCGCAATGGATCACCCCAACAAAGAAATTTCGCGGAACTTTACTTAGCTACTTTTTCGCAATCTTCAATCAGAACATCCAATGCCTGAACCGCCGTTTTCGCTTCTGCTTTAATTTCCTGTAAAAATGATAATTCACTTTTATTTGCAGAACCGTCAGCGAGAATTACTTCACGAAGGATGTCCACTTCTTTAGTGCTAATATGTCCATCACCTAATGCACATACTTTTGCTACTTGACGCCATTCAGCCATTATTTATCTCCATTCAATTAATTATGAGTTCGGCTCCCACTAACAATGAGAGTGAGGCAATTATCAAATATTTTGATAAGACTTGCAATAAAAAACTGAGGGCTTTGCGAATTAGTTCCAAACTGCCCATTTATGCTATCATTTGAATTGCAGAGAGACTGTGTAGCGTATTATGTTTTCCCAAGTACTTTTTTTGCCTCATCCCAAAAAGCATCCAGTTCTGTCAACTCACAGTCACGCAACCCCCGTCCCGATGCTTCAACCTGTTTTTCAATATAATTAAAACGCTTACTGAATTTTTTTGTTGCCTGTTTCAGCGCGACCTCAGGTTTTACATTTAAATGCCTTGCTAAATTAACAGCAACTAACAGTAAATCACCAACCTCTTCCTGGACATGTGACTGGTCATTTTCTTTCCAGGCTTCCTTTACCTCCTCAAGCTCTTCCATTACTTTATCAAAAACCGGTTCGACTTCCGGCCAGTCAAAACCGTAATTAGCCGCTTTGTCCTGAATTTTTTCACACTGAAGCAAGGCCGGAAGATTAATTGGCACGCCGGCCAGCACACTTTCATTCTCTACCTGCTTGCCAGACAGACGCCTTTCTTTAACCTTTGCTTCTTCCCATGCTTTGTGCTGCTCCTCGGCACTGCTATATGTTACATCACCAAAAACATGCGGGTGCCGGTTTACGAGTTTTTCCGAGATAGCTTCAGCAACTTGCTCAAAATCAAATAGCCCCAGCTCTTTTGCTATTTGGGAGTGAAATACCACTTGCAATAAAAGATCACCCAACTCTAATCTTAAGTCTTCCAGGTCATTCCGCTCAATGGCATCGGCAACCTCATAGGCTTCTTCTATGGCATAGGGCGCTAAACTGCTAAAGTCTTGCTTTAAATCCCAGGGACAGCCTTTTTCCGGATGGCGCAGCAACGCCATGATGGAGAGCAGTTTCTCTGTGTTTTTCAATTTCAAAATTTATTCAAATTTTAAGGGCAGCCTCTTGCTGCCCAATATGCTAATACTGTTATAAAGGACAACCACAGGTGATTGCCTTACACATTAAAATGAACAGCCAAAGCTCTCGTTATATCTTGTTTTAAAAGACTCCAAGGTAAAGCTATGATTCTGAGTGCCATGGTGCTCGATTTTTATCGCCCCTAGCAATGAAGCTATTCGCCCTGTTGTTTCCCAATCCAGTTCATTCATTATGCCATATAACAGGCCCGCTCTATAGGCATCTCCACAGCCTGTTGGATCGGCAAGTTCTTTTGCTTGAGCAGAAGGTATTTCAATACATTGCCCATCAGCATAAATTTTAGAGCCATCGCCCCCCATAGTCACAATCAAGGCATCAACTCTTTCTGCAATTTTATCCAAAGTTAAACCTGTACGATCTTGCATTAATTCAGATTCATAATCATTAAAAGTTGCGTAGGTTGCCAGATCTAAAAGTTCAATTAATTCTTCGCCATTGAACATAGGCATGCCTTGACCCGGATCAAATATAAACGGAATTCCCTGCTTAACAAATTCTTTAGCATGCTGCTGCATACCCTCTTTCCCATCAGGAGAAACAATGCCAATACTATAATCAGACTCTTCCGGCACGGAGTTTTCATGTGATGAATTCATCGCCCCCGGATGAAACGCAGTAATCTGGTTATCATCCTCATCCGTTGTAATATAGGCCTGCCCTGTATAATGATCGTCCATAGTTTTAATCAATTTAGTCGATATCTGGCAGGCATTCAGCCATTGCGCATACGGCTCAAAATCATGGCCCACGGTTGCCATAATAGATGGCTTTTCGTCCAGCAGCTTTAAATTGTAAGCAATATTTCCTGCACAGCCGCCAAATTCCCTACGTATCATTGGCACCAGAAAAGAAACATTTAGCATATGAACTTTTTCTGGCAAAATATGATTCTTAAATTTATCATGAAAAACCATGATGGTGTCGTAAGCCATAGATCCACAAATTAATGCACTCATTATATTTCCCTTAAACTAAAATTAATAACCAAGTCGCTATTGCCAGCATAATTGACAGCATAACGGCTGCTGAACCTATATCTTTTGCCCGGCCAGAAAGTTCATGATACTCTTCGCCAACTCTATCGACCACTGCTTCAATTGCAGAATTCAACAGTTCAACAAGCATCACCAAAACTACTGAAGCAATCAGAAGCACTCTTTCAATATTATTGCCTGTCAGCAAAAAAACGGCAGGGATGGCAAGCATAAAAACCATAACCTCCTGCCTAAATGCTTCTTCGTGTGTCCATGTGGCCTTGAACCCCGCAAAAGAAAACCGGAACGCATTTACAAACCGCTTCAATCCTTTTTCGCTATAAAAAGCCATGCTATTCCTCTATCATTTCCTGATAAGCTGTCGCGTCCATTAAATCATCCAAATCTGCCAGGCTATCGGCTTTAATGCAAAATAGCCAAGTATCATAAGGCTCATCATTCACCTTTTCTGGGGAATCATTCACATCCTCATTAACCTCAACCACAACACCTGTCACAGGGCTATACAAATCAGAGGCCGTTTTTACCGATTCAACTACCGCACACTGCTCACCAGCTTTAAGCTGTTTGTCCATTTTCGGCAGTTCTATATACACTAAATCGCCTAACTCTTCCTGAGCAAAATCCGTAATGCCAACACGGACAATGTTATCAGCTTCAACTTTTGACCATTCATGGGTTTTTGCATATTTCAAGTTTTCTGGCAGTTCACTCATTTTATTTTCTCTATATATTCTGAATATAGGGTAAAGGATAACCTGCTATTGATTAAAAACAACAAAAATATTTTTTTGCACAAAAAACTCACCGTATAATCACATAAACACAACACTGACTTTTTATCAAAATGACTTGCTACCCCCGCGCTTTACTGATTTGCATTTTATCAATGTTCAGCTTTTTCTGCTTGGCAACTGAAGACGATGACAAGGCAGGGCCAGAAATCATGCAAATAATTGATGGCCAAGTCGTTATTAAATTGGAAGAGGAGCTTCAGCAAATATCAGGACTAGAAACACAGCATTTCAGGCAAACCGTATTTCAAGCTGAGTTTATTGCATACGGCAAAGCCATCAGTGCTAGTCCGCTGGCTTCCATACTCAACCAATACTTATCTGCATCAGCTAAACAGGCGGGCGCTAAAGCACGGCTATCTCAAACAGAAAAAGCAATTGCCCGTCTGCGTAACCTACACAGGGATGAAATAATTTCCACCCGAAAATTGCAGGCCAAGCAGTCCAAGTATCAGACAGACAAGGCTATTTATGAGGAGATGCAATTAAAAACTAAATTTATTGCTAACAATAGCAAATTACAATGGGGGGAATTATTAACACATTGGGCGACAGGGCGACATTCCCCGCAATTTGAAAAGCTGCTAGAAGGAAGCGCAACATTATTGGTCATAACGTTGCCAGCTGGAAATAAACCGCTCTCTCAATTTAATGGCATCTTTATCAGCCCTACAGGGAGTCGTGAAGAGGCTGTCAACGCTTCGTTTGTTAGTGTGCTGCCGACTGTAGATAAATTTTCACAAGGACAGCAATATATTTTCATAACGGACAGCCCGAAGATAAAAACAGGCATGAACTTTACTGCATGGGTGCCTCAGAAAAACTCACATTTAACAGGCATTACTATTCCAGAAACTTCCCTCATCTGGCATCTCGGCCAATCCTTTATTTTTATACAAATAGACGATGAACATTTTGTACGCCGCTCTATTGTCAATCCGGTTAAAGTGCCTAATGGCTATTTTATTGCTGAACAGTTAAATGAAAATGAACAGGTAGTTATAACAGGTACGCAGATGTTGCTATCCCATGAGTTTAGATCGCAAATACCTGATGAAGATGATGATTAATTTCTAGCATCAGGGCCTTATACATATGGGTGTTGCCTCATCAGCCTGTGGGCTATCCCTTTAAAAGTGATGTTTCTTATAGGGAAAGGGAAAGAAATAACCTCCTCACCACTCGCATAGCATCCCATAAAAGACTGCTGTCAACGGCATAATAGCTATTGTTTGAAAAATATAGCATTTGACTTTAAAGATCCTAAAAGTACAATGGTGGGTTTCTTTTCTTTCAGGATAAGCCTGAAATAATGATTAACTACCTTAGGTGTTTAAATGAGTCATACGCTATATGAAGCCAATGTACAGAGAGTCCAGCGCTGTGAGTTAGCCGTTCCTGGGTCAAATCCCAGTATGTTTGAAAAAGCCATGAAAAGCGGCGTCGATTTCATATTTCTTGACCTTGAAGATGCGGTTGCTCCTGACGATAAATTGCAGGCACGCAAAAATGTGATTGAAGCAATTAACGATATGGACTGGGAAGGTCACGGCGTAACCATTTCTGTGCGTATTAATGGTTTAGACACCCAGTATATGGTACGTGATGTTGTTGATTTAATGGAGCAGTGCGGTGATAAATTAAAAACCATATTGATTCCAAAAGTCGGCGTGTATGCTGATGTTTATATGGTAGAAGCCATGGTTAATCAACTGGAAATGCAACAGGGTTTAAAAAATAGAATTGGCATAGAATGTTTGATTGAAACAGCACTGGGCATGGCTAATGTTGAAGATATTGCTAAACAAGGTGCGCTTGGCGGCAGAATGGAAGCCTTGCATTTTGGTGTAGCGGACTATGCCGCAAGCAACCGTGCCAGAACAACCAATATTGGTGGCTTAAACCCTGATTACCCCGGTGATCAATGGCATGCGGCGATTAGTCGTATGACAGTTGCTTGCCGTGCATATGGCTTACGCCCAATTGACGGTCCTTTTGGTGATATTAAAGACCCCGAGGGGTATAAATTAGCCGCTAAAAGAGCGGCCGCTTTAGGCTGTGAAGGTAAATGGGCAATTCACCCGTCACAAGTCGAACTGGCAAATGAAGTGTTTACTCCGCCTGCCTCTGAAATTGATAAGGCACACCGCATATTGGCCGCATTAAAAGAGGCTGCAGCTCAAGGCAAAGGAGCTGCAGCATTAGATGGGCGATTAATTGACGCAGCTTCAGAGAAAATGGCACAAAATGTGGTAAAGGCTGCGGAAGCAATTGCCACAAAATTAACATAACTATCAGGCATAACAGATATGAGCTACTTCAATCTACTGTATAAAAAACGTAAGGACTTTATGCATCTTTCAAAAACTTTTTTAGTTTAGAAAATATCGAGTTCCTAACAGGAGCTTACTTTATAACAATTAATTAGGAATACTATGGATATTCATGAGTATCAAGCGAAAGAAATTTTAGCAGGATATGGTGTAAAAATCGCTGATGGCGGGTTAGCGTACAGTCCTGAAGATGCTGTACAGCGTGCAAGAGAAATTGGAGGGGATGTTTGGGCCGTTAAAGCGCAAATCCATTCTGGTGCACGCGGCAAAGCAGGCGGCGTTAAAATCTGCAAATCTCATGAAGAAGTAGAGGCGGCAGCAGAGTCCATGCTCGGCCGTAAATTAGTCACGCATCAAACAGGCCCCGCAGGGAAAGTCTGTTTAAGACTTTATGTAGAAGCGGGCACCAATATAGCTAAAGAACTTTATTTCAGTCTTTTGGTTGATCGCACACATGAAAGCATCATCATGGTGGGGTCGGCAGAAGGTGGCATGGAAATTGAAGAGCTAGCTGAAAATAACCCTGAAAAAATCAAAAAAATTCAAATTGATCCTGCTGTCGGTTTATTAGATTTTCAAGCCAGAGAAATGGCCTTTTCTTTGGGATTAGAACCGTCACAAATTAGCCCTGCTGTTAAAGTTATTACTGGCTGCTATCGTGCAATGCGTGATTTAGATGCCAATATGATCGAAATCAACCCATTAGTCGTTACCGGTGGCAGTGGTAAACTGATGGTTTTAGATGCAAAAATGGGCTTTGATGATAACGCCTTATTCCGTCGCCAAAAAGTTGCTGAGTTGCGAGATAAAAGCCAGGAAGACAAACGTGAAATGGCCGCTTCAGATAGAGGTTTGAGCTATGTCGGCTTAGATGGTGATATTGGCTGCATGATTAATGGTGCTGGTCTTGCCATGGCAACGATGGATATGATTAAACTGGCAGGCGGTGAGCCCGCTAACTTTTTGGATGTTGGTGGCGGAGCATCTGCAGAGCGCACCGAAAAAGCTTTTCGCTTGGTATTGGCAGACGAAGGCGTAAAAGCCATGCTGGTCAATATTTTTGCAGGAATTAATCGCTGTGACTGGATTGCTGAGGGTGTCGTGCAGGCCGTTAAGAAAATTGATATGAAAATACCGCTCATTGTTCGCCTGTCAGGTACAAATGTCGAAGAAGGCCGAAAAATTATTGAAGAAAGCGGATTGCCCATCATTACAGCAACAACTTTAGCTGAAGCGGCAGAAAAAGCAGTTAAGGCACGAAATGAACAGGTCGCTAAAGAAGCAGGAGCAACAGCATAATGGCTATTTTAATCAACAAAGAAACTCGCATTGTTGTCCAGGGCTTTACCGGTAAGATTGGCAGTTTTCATGCACAGGATATGATTGAATATGGTTCTAATGTCGTTGGAGGCATTACCCCTGGCAAGGGCGGTCAAACGCATTTAGATCGCCCTGTTTTTAATACTGTAAGAGAATCAGTTGAGCAGGAAGGAGCTGAAGCCAGCATTATTTTTGTGCCTCCTGCCTTTGCTGCAGACTCTATTATGGAAGCCGCTGAAGCGGGCATTAAATACTGCGTGTCTATCACAGATGGCATTCCAACTCAGGATATGATGAAAGTTAAGCAGTTCTTGCGTAAATTCCCTAAAGAAAAACGCATGATTTTAACTGGCCCAAACTGTGCAGGTACCATTAGCCCAGATAAATCCATGCTAGGCATTATGCCCGGTCATATTTATAAAGCGGGCAATGTAGGAATTGTTGGCCGCTCAGGCACATTGGGCTATGAAGCGGCTGACCAGTTAAAAGGCCTAGGCATCGGTATTTCAACATCTGTAGGTATCGGCGGTGATCCAATTAACGGAAGTTCTCATCGTGATATTTTTGAGATGTTCGAGCAGGATGATGAGACAAAGATTGTAGTCATGATTGGTGAGATAGGTGGGCCGCAAGAAGTTGATGCCGGAATATATGCAAACAAGCATATGAATAAGCCTGTGGTTGCCTATATTGCCGGTTTAACCGCGCCTAAAGGTCGCCGGATGGGGCATGCCGGTGCGATAATTTCTTCGGCTGGCGAGTCTGCCGCCGAAAAAGTAGAAATGCTAAAGGACTTAGGCGTTACTATTGCACCTACTCCTTCTGAAATGGGTGAGACTGTTGCCAAGGTGTTAGCTAAGTTATAGTTCAGCAGAGGCAATATATTTTGCAGCCTCCTTTATCCTAAATAAAGTAGCTGAAAAACTTGCTTAAGGTAACGCGCATTAAATAACCTTCCTAGATGCGCAGGATTTTTATTCGTCTTCAAGGCGCAGCGAAGGGAGCATAGCAAGCTATGTGACCGAAGTTGCAACGCTGAAGACGGATAAAAAGACAAGCAAGATTGGTGGGTTATTTAATGCGAGTTGCCTAAGCCTATTATTTAACAAGTTACAGCCGAACTTAGCTATCAACTGAATTTTTAGGCTTATGTAAAACCATATTCAGCCCTGTGCTGAATATGGTTTTTTTATGCCTGTTAGTTTTGTAAGATAGTCATGGACTATTTTTAATTTAAAATCATAATGTTTATTTACTCCTTGCCCATTTTTTTTACCTATATTCAACTGGGAACTGCGCAGGAGTATATGGTCACAACCTTATTCCTGATAATGCTATTGGCTATCGCAACACCTGCCGATTCATTTTATAAAGACGCTGAATGGGGTATGGTCTCAGAATTAACAATGTACCAATACTTATTTGATTCTTGGAATGGCCAGATAAAATTATGGCTGGTGTTCTGGCCTTTTTTCATTATTTTAAATTTGTCCCTGTATCTTACTGACAATCTAGCCAGGTCTGGGAATTTTACAGTCTCCAGCTGGGATGAAGTCCATTTCATCTTACTGACACCTGCTGTTTTTTGGATTATAGCTGTCTGGAGAAACTCATTGAACACCTGTTCTCGCTACTGGGCTATTAGCGCAAGGTTTGTTACGCTAGCGGTAGTTTTTGAATACGCCTTAAAATTAGTGATACGGATGGATTATCCGCGCATTTTTTTTCAATGCCAAGAGGCCGTTTTAGACTATGCTTCCTGTTTTTGATTCTTGGATAGCACTTAGGAGCGAGAATTTAATAATTTCCGGGTTTTGGCTTGTCTTTTGCCTCCACAGAAGCACTCATAAAACCGTTGTGTAGCTTGCTATGCGCCCATTTTATTAGCAGTCAAAATTCTTCGCCAAACTTTCGGAAGCAATTAAGGCCTCGCTTCCTATAGCATTCCCTGTTTGATAATAAATGCTTCTATGCCGGATAAACCCTCGCCAGTTTTTAAATTGCTAAAAATAAAGGGTGAATCACCGCGCATTTTTTTTGCATCTCTATCCATTACCGCCAAAGAAGCGCCAACATAAGGGGCCAAATCAATCTTATTAATCACTAACAAATCAGAACGAGTAATACCTGGGCCACCTTTTCGAGGGATTTTATCGCCTGCTGAAACATCAATAACATAAATCGTTAAATCAGCTAATTCTGGACTGAATGTTGCACTTAAATTATCACCTCCACTTTCAACTAAAATAAAATCCAAATCGGCAAATTTTTCAGATAAATCATCTATTGCCGCCAGATTCATCGAGGCATCTTCACGAATAGCCGTATGCGGGCATCCGCCTGTTTCTACGCCAATGATACGTTCTGGCAATAAAGCTTTGCTTCGGATTAGGAACTCTTGATCTTCTCGGGTGTATATATCGTTTGTAACCACAGCTATTTGGAATTTATCCCGCATACGTTTACAAAGCGCATCGACTAAAGCCGTTTTGCCTGAGCCAACAGGGCCACCAACGCCAATTCTTAATACTTGTTTTTTAGACATTAATTTCTTCTCTATGAACGGAATAATCTTGAATATTGCATTTCGTGCCGGCTACTGGCTAATGCCAAGCCAAAAACACTGCCACCAATTTCATTATCTTTTAGCTGTAACCCCTGTTCTAGTAGGTCGGGGATTTTTTGTGATAATTCATATGTTAGCTTCTGTCCAGCCACTTGACCTAAGGGCACTATTTTTACTGCACACAGCACTTGATTTTCTAGCCAGCTCCATAAAAAACCTATTAATGCTGATTCTTTGGATATACCCCATTTTACAGCGGCAAAAGCAAATAGGGTCGCCAGCGCGGTATTTTTTTTGCGTTGCCATCGGCTTGCTTCTTCAAACTCCATCCCTGCTAATAGTCGCGCTAGTGCCTGTCCAGTTTGATTATCTTCGGCTCTTAATTCAGAGGTTTCTCGATGGGCTAGTAAAGTACTACTCCATAACTCCACTGATTGAATATCATGTTGTTCCCATGCATCATATAAACGTGAAAGGATGGGTAAATCTACACGCGTTAAACACTGTTCCAGCACACCTAAGATCCATTCATTTGCTTCTGTTGAATTTGTTACCCAACCATCTTCAACGGCATGTTCAAAGCCTTGCGAATAACTGTACATACCAATAGGTAAGGTTGGGCTGACTAATTGCAATAAACGGATGAGCGATAAATCAGTGTGCATGTGTGTGATAAGCACCTGCTTCTGGCTCAAATGGCAACATGGCTTGTTCCACTTTTAGTCCTAAACCTTCCAGCATATGGTCTAAAACATGATCGCTGAGATAGCGCAGTTCGCCTTGTAAAATTTGCAAAGAAATATGACGATTGCCTAAGTGATAACAAGCTTTGGAAAACTTTAAACTATCACTATTACGCATAACAGAAACGGCTTCATTAGCAGCTTGAATTTGTACGTTAACACCATCAGTTCCAGTTAAAACCACACCTGAACGAAACATTTGCCCTCTTGGAAAAAATAGCCCCACCTCTTTGCCATTATCGGTGGTTGCAGAAAATCGGCTTTTTTGGCGTAATTCAAAAGGAATGGTTAAGGTGTCATCAATTGATACGTCAGCCGTTACTAATTCAGTTAATTTAATCATGCTTAAAATAAAAAATAGCGTTGAGACATGGGTAAACTTTCAGCAGGTTCACAAGTAAGTGAAACGCCATCGGCTTTTACGGTATATAACTGCGGATCTACCTCTATATTCGGCTGATAAAAATTATGCAGCATATCTTTTTTACCTATATTTCGAGTATTAGAGACAACGCCTATTTTTGAATTGAGTTTTATTTTCGTAGGTAAATTATCGTCCATTGCGGCTTTCGGTAAAAATAGCATGGAGGTGGCATGACACGCACTACCAAAAGAGCCAAACATAGAGCGATAATGTACGGGCTGTGGCGTGGGAATTGAAGCATTAGGGTCGCCCATCGGCGCTGCTGCAATCATACCGCCTTTTAAAATCAGGCTGGGTTTAACGCCAAAAAAAGCGGGATCCCATAACACTAAATCAGCCATTTTCCCTTTTTCGATTGAACCTACTTCATGTGAAATACCGTGGCTAATGGCTGGATTTATGGTGTATTTTGCAATATAGCGCTTAATCCGAAAATTATCATTTTGGTTTGAATCTTCTGGAAGACTGCCGCGTTGCACTTTCATTTTATGGGCTGTTTGCCAGGTGCGAATAATCACTTCACCCACTCGGCCCATGGCTTGAGAATCAGAGGCGATCATTGAAAATGCACCCAGATCATGCAAAATATCTTCAGCGGCAATAGTTTCTCTGCGAATGCGTGATTCTGCAAAAGCAACATCTTCAGCAATATTGGGATCAAGGTGATGACATACCATCAGCATATCTAAATGCTCATCGACTGTATTAACCGTATAAGGTCGAGTTGGGTTAGTGGAAGAGGGCAGTACATTTGCGAAACCACAGGCTTTGATAATATCAGGCGCATGTCCGCCACCCGCACCTTCGGTATGGTAAGTATGAATTGTTCGGTCTTTAAAAGCAGCCAGAGTATCTTCCACAAAACCTGATTCATTTAAAGTGTCTGTATGAATTGCTACTTGTACATCGTAGCGTTCAGCGACAGATAAACAGCAATCAATTGACGCTGGTGTTGTTCCCCAGTCTTCATGCAGTTTTAAGCCCATTGCCCCAGCTCTGACTTGTTCATCTAATGCAGCAGGCAAACTGGCATTGCCTTTTCCCATCAAACCAAAATTCATGGGGAAAGAATCTAACGATTGCAACATACGATGAAGATTCCAAGGGCCAGGTGTACAGGTGGTTGCATTGGTACCTGTTGCTGGCCCTGTGCCACCGCCTAGCATGGTAGTGACACCAGACATTAAGGCTTCTTCGATTTGCTGTGGGCAAATAAAGTGGATATGAGCATCTATACCGCCAGCTGTTAAAATTTTACCTTCACCTGCGATAATTTCTGTCCCAGGACCAATAATAATATCTACCTTTTGCTGGGTATCTGGATTGCCGGCTTTACCTATCGCAAAAATTCTACCGTCTTTAATTCCTACATCGGCTTTAATAATGCCCCAGTGATCAATTATTAAAGCATTAGTAATCACCAAATCCATCGCCACAGTTGAATCACATTGGCTTTGCCCCATACCATCACGAATAACTTTGCCACCACCAAATTTAACTTCATCTCCATAAACTGTGCGGTCTTCTTCAACTTCAAGAAATAATTCGGTATCCGCTAAACGAACGCGATCACCTACCGTAGGGCCAAACATTTCGGCATAAGCCTGACGACTGGTTTTGCTCATGCTTGATCTCCTAAGCTGCCCATAATATCTTGACGAAAACCATAGACATGACGTAAACCTGTATAAGGTACCAACTGTATTTTACGCTCTTGCCCAGGCTCAAAACGTATTGCTGTACCTGCTGCAATATCAGGGCGATAGCCTCGTGTTTTTTCTCGGTCAAAATTAAGGGCAGGATTGGTTTCAAAAAAATGATAATGAGAGCCTACTTGAATGGGGCGGTCACCTGTATTGGCGACAGTCACAGTGATGGGGCTAAGATTGGCATTAAGTTCTATCTCGCCTGTAGCGACTAAAATTTCACCTGGGATCATCTGACACCTCTATTCAATTGGGTCATGAATGGTTACCAGTTTGGTACCATCAGGAAAGGTAGCTTCTACTTGAACATCGGGCAGCATTTCGCATATTCCATCCATTACATCTTCACGATTTAACAGAGTGCGACCATATTCCATTAATTGAGCGACTGTCTGTCCATCACGTGCGCCTTCCATCACTGCCGCCGAGATAAAAGCGATAGCTTCAGGGTGATTTAATTTAAGCCCCCGAGCCCTTCGCCTTTCAGCCAATAGGCCCGCAGTAAAAATCAATAATTTATCTTTTTCACGTGGAGTGAGTTGCATAATCTACCTCAGGTTGCCCAAATTCTCGGTGTATAAGGTTGTTGTTGTGCTATATCTTGCCGAATAACGGAGCGTACTTTTTCAAAAAAATCACGAACAATATTTGATTTATCGGCACTGGCTCTACAAATCAATAAATCATCTATTAAGGTAACACCTTGTCTTGGTGTGTCAGCAATTAATAATCTGACCGCTTCTAAATTAGCCTGGTTGGCACCAACGGCAAACAGGGTGCCACAGCTAGAATAGCCCTTTAGCCCCCAGCGAGCAAAAAAAGCGTTAGTATCCAATTGCATTTTCTCTATAAATAAAGGCATTGCATCACGAAAAATGTGCCAATTCAATAGTGCTTCACCGTGGTTGAAACTTTCATTGGCGGCTGGTCTGCCTAGTACTAATATTTCCCAGCCTATAAATCGGGCGTTTGTCGCTAAATCAACACGCACATCTGAAACTAATTTTGCACCCTCAAATACAATGGTTTCTTGCGGCAGCCATTCTAGTGTGGCATTTTCCTTGATTTTTAAAGATACGGTTTGGAGTGCCTGTTGTCCTGCGCTGCGATAAAATTTTCCCGCACCTGGTGTGGTGATTAATGCTTTAGCCTCATCTTCGACTTGTATATCAATTGATAGTTGGTCTCCAGCAACGATACCGCCAGGTGGGTGCAATAAATACACATGGCATACCCCGCCTTCTGGATAAAATGGGCGCTGTACAGTTAATGGTCCTTTATGGACACGCTTAGAAAGTATTGTTTTGGTTCCTGAATACGAAAACCCCAGCTTTAGTTCAGCTTTCCAGCCTACATTATTTGTGTTTAACTCATCACTCATGTTGTGACATTCTCGTCATTGAATTAAGAAAATGTAGGCTGGGGTGAAGCCTAAGCGTAACCCCAGCATTAGCAAAAAGCTGGGGTTACACTACCGTTCCACCCCAGCCTACAATTGCTAAAACCTTTCGCCTTGAGCCTGCTTTATCATACTGTTAAATATTGTTTAACCATCTCATCGGTTAATTCTGGCATTTTCCCAACTGCCACATTCCGTCCACGCTCTAAAATACAGAACTGATCCGCCACTCTACGCGCAAAAGGCAGTTTTTGTTCTACTAACAACACGGTAACCCCCAATTCCTTATTAATTATTGAAATAGCTTCATGTATCATCCCTTTGGGTTGTTTAACCTCTGGATCAGGAATACCTTTGCTCCGATTTAATCGCATAATAACATCACCAATTTCACTGACAATATTGGGTTGAATACCCTCGGTCGGCTCATCTAGAATCAGTAATTTTGGATTTAATACCAAAGCGCGTCCAATTGCTAACTGTTGTTGCTGTCCACCTGATAAATCACCGCCCCGACGATTAAGCATTTGCTTTAATACCGGGAATATTTCATATATCTGTTCAGGCACTTGTTTAATGCCTTTTTTACTGACCGCTCGTAAACCTATTTTCAGGTTTTCTTCGACAGTCAACAAAGGAAAAATTTCTCGTCCCTGTGGCACATACCCAATCCCCAGTTCCGCCCGTGCTTCTGCCTTAGCATGAGTAATATCCTGCCCATCCATTTTGATTATGCCTTCACGGACGGGGATTAACCCCATTATACTTTTTAATAAGGTGGTTTTGCCTACCCCATTGCGGCCCATTAAACATAGGCAGGAACCTTCGGGAATATCTAAATTTAAATCCCATAGCGTATGGCTTTCGCCGTAATATTGATCTATCGCTGAAACTGTTAGCATCATTCCCCCAAATACACTTGAATGACGCGAGGGTCATTTTGCACTTCATCCATTGTGCCTTCCATTAAAACTGACCCCTCATGCAATACTGTCACCGTTTTAGCAATGGAACGGACAAAAGCCATATCATGCTCGACAACTACAACAGAATGCTTGCCTTGCAGTGATAATAACAGTTCTGCGGTGCGGTCAATTTCCTGATGTGTCATGCCTGCTACTGGCTCATCCACTAGCATTACACGCGGTTCTTGCATTAATAACATGCCAATTTCCAGCCATTGTTTTTGTCCATGAGAAAGAATGCCCGCAGGTTGAAAACGAAGTTCAGTCATCCCAATAATTTCAAGCACTTCATCAATGCGGTCTCTCTGTTCACCATTTAAGCTGGCAAATAAAGTAACCCAGGCACCTTTATCGGCTTTTAAGGAAAGTTCTAAATTTTCAAATACGGTTAATTGATCAAATACACTGGGTTTTTGAAATTTTCTACAAATGCCTGCCTGTGCTATTTCTGCCTCATTCATTTGCAATAAATCTATGGTTTGTCCGAAAAACACAGAGCCGCTATCTGGCCGTGTTTTACCTGTAATTACGTCCATCAAAGTGGTTTTCCCAGCTCCATTAGGACCAATTAAACAGCGTAATTCTCCATCATTGATATAAAGGGATAAATTATTTAATGCCTTAAAGCCATCAAAGCTGACGCTTACATCTTCCATATATAAGACGGTACCATGGCTAACATCCACATTGCCTTTAATAACAGGGTGGGTGTTTACAAAATTAAAGGTTTGATAGCGATTAAATCGGGTCTTTGCAGGATTACTCATGGTTTATCTCTCCAATTTTTCGTTTCCATAAACCGACTAATCCGTCAGGCATATAAATTGTCACCAATATAAATACTGCACCTAAAGTAAACAGCCAGACTTCGGGCAATACCCCTGTTAAAACCGTTTTACCATAGTTGACTAAAATGGCGCCGATAATAGCACCGTACAAACTCCCCCGCCCACCAACAGCCACCCAAACTACAATTTCTAATGAGACTAGCGGTGAGAATTCACTGGGATTGATAATGCCGACTTGAGGAACATATAATGCACCTGCGAGTCCAGCCAATATAGCTGAAAAGACAAAAATCCAAAGTTTATACATTTCTACTCGATAACCTAAAAAACGCACTCTTGATTCTTGATCACGAATGGCGGTAACGACGCGACCCAACCGTGTTTTGACTAACCAGCGACAGACCATAAACGCAGCAATTAAAATCATCCCTGAGCTCATTAATAACAGCGCTCTTACAGTATCAGACTGCAAGCTATAGCCAACAATGTCTTTAAAATCAGTCAGACCATTATTGCCACCAAAGCCCATTTCGTTTCTAAAAAATGCTAGCATTAGGGCATAAGTGAGTGCTTGGCTGATAATTGACAAATAAACCCCCGTGACTCTTGAGCGAAAAGTTAGCCAGCCAAATACAAACGCTAGTATTGCAGGAGCAACCATCACCATCAACAGGGCAAATGGAAAAGATTCAAAACCGCTCCAATACCACGGCAATTCCTTCCAGTTTAAAAATACCATAAAATCAGGTAAATCTGGATTGCCATAAACACCCCGATCACCAATCTGGCGCATCAGATACATACCCATGGCATAGCCGCCCAAGGCAAAAAAAGCACCTTGTCCTAATACTAAAATACCACAATATCCCCAGACCAAATCCAGCGACAAAGCCAATAAAGCAAAGGTTAAATATTTGCCAATTAAGGAGACCGTATAAGCTGAAAAGTAAAATACTGACCCTGCTGAAAAAATTAGATTGCACAAAGGGATAATCAGGGTAACGGCTGCTAATATCAGTAGTACAACGCCACTTTCTTTATCATTTGAAAAATATTTCAGTAACATTTTAAGACTCCGCCGCACGGCCTTTTTGTGGAAATAAACCACGCGGACGTTTCTGAATAAATAAAATAATAAAGATCAACACTAAAATCTTTGCCAATACTGCGCCTGCGAAGGGTTCTAATACTTTGTTAGCAATGCCTAAAGAAAACCCTGCCACCAATGTCCCCCATAAATTACCGACCCCGCCAAAGACCACCACCATAAAACAATCGACAATATAAGACTGTCCCAAATTTGGTCCGACATTGGTAATTTGGCTTAACGCTACTCCTGCTACACCCGCTATTCCAGAGCCTAAACCAAAGGTCATTGCATCTACACGGGCTGTTGGAATCCCCATAGCTTTTGCCATATTTCGGTTTTGCGATACGGCGCGTACTTCTAGCCCAAGTCGGGTTCGTTTAAGGATTTGCAATAAAAAGGTAAACACTAATAAGCAAAAAACCAAGATATATAAACGATTCCAGGTTAATGATAAAAAGTCATTAATTTGCCAGGAACCACTCATAAATTCTGGGGTGATAACACTTCTGTTTAAGGGAGAAAAAATAGAACGTACTGCTTGCTGTAAAACCAAACTGACACCAAAAGTGGCTAATAAGGTTTCTAATGGCCGTCCATATAAATGGCGGATAATGCCTCTTTCAATGCCGATGCCCACCAGTCCAGACACCATAAAGGCAGCGGGTATTGATAAGAGTAGTGATAAAGCAATATGATTAGGCATAATTTGCTGCATCACATAAGTTGTGTATGCGCCTAGCATCATCATTTCACCGTGCGCCATATTAATTACGCCCATTACCCCAAAGGTAATGGCTAATCCTATGGCGGCTAATACTAATACTGCACCTAAGCTTAAACCAAAAAATATGGTTTCTGTTACATGATAAAACTGTAAACGAGACTGTATTTTTACTAAGGCTGATTTAGCCTGTTTGCGAATTTCTGCATCAGGCTCTATAAACTGACCTTCACTGTTTTTTTCCTGTAATGCCTGCAAGCGATTAACTGCCTTTAAGCTGGTTTTCTGTTTTAAGGTCTCAATGCCTTTTAAACGAATTGTTCTGTCTGAGCTGTTCAGGCTATCAAGTGCAAAAATAAGCTGTAATTTATCTAATACATCGCTATCTTTTTCCGTTTCAGCCAATGTTTTTAATATTTTTAAACTGGCTGGATTGATTGATTTGCTCAGCATTTTTACTGCTTGCAATCTTTGGTCTGGATCTGCTGAATTTAGTCGTATTTCTGCTATTATGTTTCGTATTTTTGAGCGTAAACGGTTATTGATCCTGATTTTTTTTATTACTGAGTTATCTACTAAGCCAATATTTTTTCCAGACTCAGCAAGCTCAATGGAAAATTTCTCTGCTTTTTTTTCTGCAATGACAATTTGACCATTTTCTCTATCTTCAAATAATTTACCATCGACTAAAGCTTGTAAGATAACAATTTTTTGTGGGTTATCAAATTGTACTAACTGTTCAATCGCTGTACCCTTTGCAGATAAAGATCTTACTTTTAATTTTGATACGGCAGTGGAAAACGTTATTTTTTCCTGTTCTATCTGATCATCCTGAGCAATTTGAGCATTCGAAGTGCTGATAAAACTGCATAGCATTAGAATTAGGAAAACAATATGTACTGGGTAAGTCACCCGATCTTTCATAATATATCCAATAGGAATGAAATAAACCTAGAAAAAACTCTCGTTCCCACGCAGAACATGGGAACAAGAATAATCCCCCTTTATTAAAGAGGGGAAGTTAAAAGTAATAATTGCTTGTTCTAATTAATAATTTTGTCCAGAACACTTTTTAGTATTGGTATTGTAATTGCCGCAGTTAATGGGAGCAGTCCAATCAGCAATAATAGGCTTACTTTCTGGTAGAAAATCTGACCAGGCATCGCCTTTAACTAAGGTATTTGTTTGCCATACTGTAAAAAGCTGCCCATCTTCTTGAATCTCACCAATCAGAACAGGTTTGCTCAAGTGATGATTAGGTAGCATTTGTGCCAATCCGCCAGTCAGGTTAGGAAATTTAATCCCAATCATTGCTTTCTGCACCGCGTTAGATTCAGTTGTACCTGCTTTTTCTACCGCTTTTACCCACATATTAAAGCCAATATAATGTGCTTCCATAGGGTCATTCGTTACACGTTTAGGATCTTTAGTATATGCATGCCATTGTTTAATAAAGGCCACATTTTTAGTGCTATCTTCTGACATAAAATAATTCCAGGCAGCCATGTGGCCCACTAAAGGTTTAGTGTCCATGCCAGAAAGCTCTTCTTCACCTACAGAAAATGCAACAACTGGAATATCTTCAGCAGAAATGCCCTGATTACCTAACTCTTTATAGAAAGGAATATTGGCATCGCCATTGATAGTCGAAACAACCGCTGTTTTCTTGCCAGCTGAACCAAACTTCTTAATATCGGCAACAATACTTTGCCAATCGGAATGGCCAAAAGGGGTGTAATTAATCATGATGTCTTTGGCATCAACCCCTTTTGACTTTAAATAGGCTTCCAGGATTTTATTAGTAGTGCGCGGATAAACATAATCTGTCCCAGCTAACACCCAGCGTTTCACTTTAATGTCATTCATCAAGTAATTAATCGCAGGGATGGCCTGTTGATTTGGCGCGGCACCAGTATAAAAGACGTTTTTAGAAGATTCTTCGCCTTCATATTGCACTGGGTAAAACAAGATGCTGTTCAACTCTTCAATCACAGGCAGTACTGATTTACGGGAAACAGACGTCCAACAACCGAAGATTGAAGCGACTTTTTCTTTAGTAATCAATTCACGAGCTTTTTCCGCAAATAAAGGCCAGTTTGAGGCTGGGTCAACCACTACAGGTTCTAGTTTTTTACCTAACAGCCCGCCCTTTTTATTTTGTTCAGCAATCAGCATCAACATAGTATCTTTTAATGTTGTTTCGCTGATTGCCATGGTGCCAGAAAGTGAATGCAAAATACCAACTTTAATGGTCTCCTCTGCACTAACTGCTGCGGTTGTTCCAGTCATTAAAACCAGTGCGGAAAGGACGCTGGTTAATCCTGTTTTTCGTAGAAATTTTTTCATAACTTATCTCCTAATTATTGAGTTAGATTTGCAGTTGAAAACCGATGGTAATTGAATGAACTTTATCTCCATCTGCATCAGAACTGTAATCAAGCCCTTTAGTAATGCGATCGCCATAATGCCAATTTAGTGAAACCAATGCATTATGGCCATCAATAACATAGTTCAGCCCAGCTTCCCAAGCTGCGCGATCTGAACTGTCTTCTGGCAAAGTATTGGTATAGCGAATAAAAGGCTGGAACTGACCGATGGCTATTTTTTGCGGGAATAAATACATCGCGCTGATGTCGTATGCATCGCCTTCAAACATATTCCAGCCTGGTGCTCCGCTATCTCTGCTCGCCTGGCTATAGCCATTTGAAACTGCATAGTTTTTGTATTCGCCACTAATGGTAACAACACCGCCATTAGCCAGCACTTTTTCCATCAATATATCAACAGCTGTACCACGGAAATCACCCTTGTCAAACCGTGTGCCCGCACCATCTTCTTGATATTGATTAGAGACACCTAAAGTTAGAATATCGCCACCTGCACCATAATAAGTGCCTGAGGTGTAATAGCCCGGATTTTTTTCTACATCCCAGAAGTTATAGGAAACACGTTGGGCGTATAAAAGATTATCATCTTCATTTGCACTGCCTCTTAAACCATTAAAAATGCCAAAGGCATATTGTAAGCGTCCTTCCAGCACAGAACCCCATAAGGTGACACCATCATCACGTCCATAAATACCGGCTTGATCTGGGCCTATACCGGCAGGACCGCCAAAATCAGCTGAGTCGAAAGGTGTGCCCGTACTAAAAATATTGTAGACAGCGCTATAGAATGGGCCATTCATTTCACGGCGCTCAGCAGGGACCAGCATACGCCCAACCCATAGATTAATGTACGGGGTAAATTCAAACTTAGCGATGGCGTCTAATATTTTCATGTCACCGCCATTGGTGCCGCAAAACTGACATTCAGTGTTAAATTCTAATTTAATATATTCATGTATTTGAGCATTCAAATACAGTCTCATATTATCGACACTAAAGTCGTTACTCCATTTAGAACCGGCTGCAGCCTCTTCTGTTGCAGTAAAACTGGTTCTAAATCCTGCCCCAATACTTACCCATTTGGTATCATCAATTTTAAAGGTTGCTCCTGCATTAGAAACTGCTGAATATCCTAACATTGCTGTTGCGAGGGCTACTGCTGACAAGGCTTTAGCATACCGTTTTACAGCATATTTATTGCTAGCTACGGCCATAATAAACTCCTGATTTAATGTAAATTATTTTTAGATTTCGGCGGATTGAAACAATAGAGATTATTGACCTTTATTTTGTCAAACCGCCTTAAAACAAGGATATTGTTAAATCTACTATCACCGATGTTGCAGGCTTGCGACAATTATTGTGTTTTGTAGCGTTTTTCACAATGCGTCAAATGACTAATCAGTTAAATGACGTATAACATTATTAATTGCTATGCTATATAGTTGATATTTTTAAAAAAATGAGTGATTTTTAATGTGCTATTACAATAGTTTGACTGAGGTAATTAAAATGCTTGGCGTATTGTTTCTTAGTATTTTTTTAACGGCATGTGCAGAAGTGGAAAAAAAACCACTGGCTTTTGAAACTAGTCAAGTCGATTCAATGGCTTTTCAATTTGAGAATAGTATTCGTTTTAATGAAATTTCTTTACCAGTTGAAGAAATAAGCCGGGAAGTAATAAAAAATTTACAGCAATGGGGGTATGTTTTTAAATCTGAAGACTACACTCATGACTTAAAAATTTCAATTGGCTCAATAAACCGTAGCTCAACTCCCTTTGGTCTTTCTTTTAGCGCAGGAAATTCAAATCCTCGCTCACTAAATTTTCAAAAATCATCCACCTTTCCTTTAACGTGTTCATTAATGCCGAAAGGCCAGTTTCATCGTGCTGAGCTGGTTATGACTGTTATGGCTGACAGTTATGTTATTCTTTTCAATAAACCAAAAGGACAGGACAAAGCGATTGAGATGCTAACGGATGATATCAGCACCGTTTGTTATAATCTGCTTAGCAGTTTAAACATTAAAGCGAAGGAGTTAATATCAGTAGAAAAAAGCACCCAACCTAGATGGGTTCCTGAGATTCGCATTGAAGTTGAAAATAAGGATAAATCAGGCAATCAAAATATTAAAGAAACCAGATATATTAATAACAAAAAAGAAGAAAGTAGACGTATTATTATTCACAATCAAGGAAACCCTGTTATTTTTAAATTTGGTTCTGATAGAAAATAGAAGTAATAATCCTAAAAAATCAGTTAAGTCCTGGGTTTGAGTAGAAACCAGGGCGAGAAAGATAAATAGTTTTGGTCCGTATTTTTCACAGGACCTTAAAACGGAATAGCCTCCCTCATCTTGTGACAGCTAAAAAACTTGCTTAAACCTGTTATCTAATAAATTAAAGCCGGACTTAGCAATCGACTGATTTTTTTAGGATAATGGTTCATAATCACATTTATACACCTTCTTAGGCAGGTTATTTATTTCTATTGATAAAAGGTATAAATTATGTGTAATCTTAAACCATTTAATCCAGTTGCAATTTTATGTCTTCCACTGTCCGTCAAAGCATTTCAAAAACACGCAGGGATTACAATTCCTGGGTAGCCAATGAAACATTAGAAGATTATGCTTTACGGTTTGCACCACGTCGATTTAGAAAATGGTCTGAATTTCAGGTAGCCAATACAGCTTTTGGTTCAACCTCCTTTTTAGTATTAGAAGCCATTGGCGGTTTCTTATCAGTAAATTACGGCTTCACCAATGCATTTTGGGCCATTTGCATTGTCGGGCTGATTATTTTTATTATTAGCTTTCCCATCAGCTATTACGCAGCCCGTTACAATATTGATATTGACCTGTTGACTCGCAGTGCAGGCTTCGGTTATTTCGGCTCCACTATTACTTCTTTAATTTACGCCTTTTTCACCTTTACTTTATTTGCACTTGAAGCCTCAATTATGTCCAAGGCTATCGAATTGTATTTTCAAGTACCTATTGCATTTGCCCATTTTATTAGCGCCATTATTGTTGTGCCATTTGTAACTTTCGGCATTACTACCATTAGCCGAATGCAGCTGTGGACGCAGCCTTTATGGCTAATTTTATTGTTTATCCCCTATTATGCGGTATTCACAAAAGAACCCGAAGCATTACTGACTTTAAAAGCCTATTATGGAATTGCCAGCAGTGGGCAAGATTTTAACTGGCTGCTTTTTGGCAGTGCAGCCACAGTTGCTTTTTCAATGGTTGCTCAAATAGGAGAGCAAGTCGATTTTCTGCGCTTTATGCCAGAAAAGAAAAAAATCAATCATTTTAAATGGTGGGCAGCAACAATTATTGCGGGTCCCGGCTGGATTGTTTTTGGAGTAATTCGACAGCTTGGCGGTGCGTTACTTGCTCACCTTGCCATTCAGCAAGGTATTGCTATAGATCATGCGCATGAACCCACGCAAATGTACTTAATTGCATATACCATGCTGATTGATAACACCGACCTTGCACTGGCTATTACAACCTTATTTGTGATTATATCTCAACTAAAAATTAATGTGACCAATGCTTATGCTGGCTCACTGGCCTGGTCTAATTTTTTTTCCCGTATAACTCATACTCACCCAGGGCGTGTTATCTGGCTTTTTTTTAATGTCTCTATTGCCTTGCTACTGATGGAGTTTGGTGTCTTTGGCGCATTGGAAAAGGTGCTTGGTTTATTCTCCAACATCAGTATTGCATGGATCAGTGCTGTTTCAGCCGACCTTATGATTAATAAACCTTTAGGTTTAAGTCCAAAAATCATTGAATTTAAACGGGCCTATTTGCCCGATTTGAACCCAGTTGGTCTTGTTTCAACCTTTTTTGCATCATTGATTTCCATCTTAGCCTACTTAGGTTTATTTGGTGAATATCCTCAAGCCTTTTCTGCTTTTATTGCTTTAGGGTTAACATTTATTTTAGTCCCCAGCATCGGGTACTTTACCAGTTACCGCCATTATCTGGCTCGTGCACGCCACTATAAACATGATATATCAACTAGACAATGCTGTATTTGCAAAAATCACTTTGAACATGAAGATACAGCCTATTGCCCCGCTTATCAGGATAGCATCTGTTCATTGTGCTGCACATTAGATTCACGCTGTTTAGATAGCTGTAAAAAAGGCGCACGGTTAGAAGATTATTTTAATGATTTCGCAAGCTCTTATCTTCCTTCGTTTATCTCATTAAGCTCAAGAATACGATTCCTACGGTTCGTACTTTTATTTGCTTTTCTAAGCACTTTGACCAGTGTTTTTATAGGGATAATCTATTATCAAGACTTTTTGACAGCACAGAACAGCCCACAGTCATTTAATCTTCTGTTTGATAACTTCGTTAAAGTTTATGCGGCATTATTGATATTTATTGGGCTATGCAGCTGGTGGCTAATATTAATTCATGAAAGTCGCCAATTAGCGCATGAAGAAACCACCAAACAGACCCAATTATTATTGAAAGAAATTGAAGAGCACAAAATTACTGATGAAAAATATCAGCAGGCCATTTTAACAGCGGATAATGCTAACAGTGCCAAAAGCCGGTTTCTCAGTAATATGAGCCATGAAATCCGCACCCCTCTAAATTGCATTGTCGGCTATTCCCATATTTTGCATAATGACCCGTCAATCCCTGATCACAGAAGAGAAGCAGTTGAAATATTAAACCGCAGCAGCGAGCACTTATCATCATTGATTGAAGATATTTTAGACATTGCCGGAATTGAAGAACGTAAATTTGAGCTCCGGTACGCTGCGCTGGATTTGCCAGCACTAATTGAGCATTTAGTCAGCAGTTTTAAATCCCAAGCTGAAGATAAGGGACTTATATTTCGTTGTCATATACTGGATTCCTTGCCCCAAACAGTGCGTGGCGATGAAAAACGCATTCGGCAAGTATTAATAAACCTGTTAAGCAATGCAATTAAATTTACCAATACAGGCGAAATAATTTTTCGTATTGGCTTCCGCAGTGATGTAGCTACATTTCAAGTGATTGACAGTGGCGAGGGTATTTCCGGCCATAATCTTAAAGATATTTTCCAGCCTTTCACACGTTTAAGCAAAGCAACAGGAAATGCTGTTGCCGGGAGCGGTTTGGGGTTAACTATTTGTAAAATCATTACCGAACTGATGGGAGGTGAGATTACAGTCAAAAGTATTGAAAAGAAAGGCTCTACCTTTACTGTACGCTTTTTGCTTGCCAGTTTAAGTAACAAGACCAATATTGTCGCTGAAAAGAATATTGTCGGTTTTCAGGAAAATAGTAAAAACATACTGATTGTTGATGACCAATATGAACACCGCATACTTATTGCAACCATACTCGAACCTTTAGGGTTTTGTGTAAAGCAGGCAGATTCGGGAGAAACCTGTATAGCAATGCTTCCTAATTTTATGCCTGATCTTATTTTAATGGACTTATCAATGGAGGGCATTAACGGCATAGAAACATCTCAATATCTTCGTCAAAAAGGCTATTCAATGCCTATTGTTGTACTAAGCGCCAACGCTTATCCATCAGACCAGAAAGCTGCTTTGGATGCAGGATGTGATGATTTTCTTGCAAAACCATTACAAGTTACTGATCTATTAAATAAACTTGCACTGCAATTATCAATAAACTGGATATATGATGGCAATATAAAAGAGAAGATGCGGCCTGAACAAAATAATGATTTTACCAGGCCTCCCCCCAATATTATTAAGCAATTAATGGCATTCGTACAAATAGGTGACCTATTGGGATTGAAGCATCAATTGAATGATTTGATTATGAATGAGCCCCGGTATAAAAGCTTTACTCAACGTATCAAATCCTTAGCCAATGAATTTCGCATTGCAGAGATTAAAAAACTCTTAAATAAAGCTGATGAATAAAAAAATAAATGAAACCGTTTTAATTGTTGATGATACACCTGACAATTTAGCAGTACTTTCAGATATGCTGTCAGAATATGGCTATCGTGTATTAGTTGCCACTGATGGCCTGTCGGCTCTTGAACAAATTAATCATTTGCAGCCGGATATTATTCTGCTAGATATTATTATGCCGGGCATTGATGGGTTTGAAACCTGTCATAGGCTTAAAGAGAGTCCGCTTACCAAAGATATTCCTATTATTTTCATGACTGGTTTGAGTGAGTTGGATGATTTATTAAAAGGTTTTAAAGAAGGGGCTGTTGACTATATAGTAAAACCTATCCGGCCAGCAGAAGTTATTGCCAGAATAGAGGCTCAATTATCCCAGAAACACAACACCCAGCGCGTTGAACAAACTTTAACCCATACTGGTTTTTCTGCCATAGCTTTCAATAACTCTGGAAGCATCACTTGGCTTTCTGCTTCAGCCGAGAAAATACTTTTAGACTGCTGCCCAATTGATAAAACTTATAAGGCTACAGCTCAAAGCGACCGGTCTTTGCCCCAAGTCTTGCTTGAGCAAATCATACCTATAATTAAAGGTCAGCAAGTTTTGTTGACCGACGTACAATTAGGGAGCGAGTACATGGGTAAAATAGTGCCAGGATCAATAGATGATGAATATATGCTGCTCATTCAGAAAAGTAGCAAAGAGTGGGACTTAGCATCACTAAAAGTTTCTTTTGGCTTAACCGCAAGAGAAGCGGAGATTCTAATGTGGGTTTCACGGGGTAAAACCAATAAAGAGGTTGGGTTGATTTTGGGTACTAGTCCCAGAACAGTTAACAAACACCTCGAACATATTTTTGAAAAACTCGGGGTTCCAACGAGGACAGCAGCCGTTGCAAGAGTTTTAAAAAACTAGTGGTCCTAGGTATTCTGGCGAAATCCCCCCAGGTTGCTTGCCTTACCTGTTTCTTGCTTCAAGTCTAGCAATATCCTTGCTAATAAATAAAGCTGGATCGACAGGCGATTTGTTTAAATACACAATCCAGTGCAAATGGGAGCCTGTGACGCGGCCTGTTGCACCAACTGTCCCCAGCGTATCACCTTGCTTAACAAGCTGGCCGGGTTTCACTTTGATACTGTTCATATGAAGGTATGCACTGAGCAAGCCTTGTCCATGATCTAAGAAAACGGTATTGCCATTAAAATAATAATTGCCCGTATCAATAACTTTGGCAGATGCCGGTGCCAGAATGGGCGTTCCGGAATCGGCAGCAATATCAAGCCCGTTATGAGGGCGTTTAGGAATTTCGTTAAAAAAGCGCTTTAAACCAAATAAACTGCTTAGCCTGCCATCTACGGGAGCTATAAAATCTGCATCTATAGGCTGTTCAGTCCAAACTGATTTTGCCCTGTCCATAGCTTTTTTATCCGTATTGATTTTCTTTAGATCAGCTTCAGTAAAGCCTGTAACCATCCGTTTCTTTTTTATGGTGAGGTACTGAGCAGGGTATTTTTTATCAGCAATGCTAAAGCTGAACTGCTGACTATTATCTGCTGTTTTAACCGTTATTTTATGCCTGCCAATTTTCTCCGATAGAGGGACGCCAACTATGGCAATCCATTGGTTCTTGCTAGCTTTAATGGCAACACGGTTATTACCATAAAATGCTTTTGGCCGCTTTTGGCTCATTTCAGCAACAGGGATTTTAATAATGCCGCCCGGCACGGCCAATTGATCAGGAAGTGCCTTTGCCAAACTAAAGACAGGAAATAGTGCAGGACAGAGAAGAAGTAGAAACGACCGCAGTTTATTCATCTGAAATTTTTGTGATTTGGCTAATAATATGTCCATGAGCAAAGCGAGTTTTAACTTTGTCGCCAATTGATACTTGATCGCTGGAACTTATGATAGAAGAAGATCCGGCCGGGCTAGTAATTGAATACCCTCTTTCTAGCGTTGCCAATGGGCTTATTGCATTCAGCGTTTGGGTAAGCGAGTGCTGTTTGCTTTTAAGGTTCTTAATTTTATTGCGAACGGCAATGTTCAGTCGATTGCCCAGATAATGTAGCTGCTCCTGATAGCGGATTATTCTGTTCACTGGATTATGCTGCTGCAAGACATTTTTCTGATTAGCGATCAAGCCTTTATCATGTTTGATTTTTGTTTGAATTGCACGCAATAGCCTGACTTCCAAATGATCCAGTAATTGGGCGTGCCGCTGATACTGCTGCTGCGGGTGCTGCTGCATCAGCCTTTTGTTTAACCAGTGTAATGATTGCCAATATTGAGATAGCTGGCGCTGAATAATTTGCTGCAATTTAAACTCAATAGCCTGAAAGTTAGAGAGCCATGCCTGCTGGCTAGGTACAGCGGTTTCAGCTGCGGCAGATGGTGTAGGTGCTCTCCGGTCTGCAGCTAAATCGGCAATAGTAAAATCCACTTCGTGACCTATGCCAGTAACAATAGGGATTTCACTTTTTGCGATAGCCCTAGCAACACACTCTTCATTGAATGACCAAAGGTCCTCTAATGAACCTCCGCCTCTAGCCAGCAAAATAACATCAACTTGTGCCTGCTGATTAGCTTTTTCAATGGCATGGACAATTTCAGACTTTGCAGAATCCCCCTGTACAGACGTGGGATAAATAATTACGGGAATAGCCGGAAACCTTCGCTTAAGAACGCTTAAAATATCGTGAATGGCCGCGCCAGTAGGAGAGGTAATAACGCCAATATGATTTGGAAGCGACGGTGGGTCTTGCTTTTTATTCTGGTCAAACAGGCCTTCATTGCTAAGCTTTGATTTGAGAACCTCAAAAGCAAGCTGCAGATCACCTTCGCCTGCCAGCTGTATTTTATCTGCAATTAGCTGATAGTCGCCTCGTGTTTCATACAGGCTGACTTGAGCTGATACAATGACCTGACAGCCATTTTTAGGAATAAAATTTAATCGCCTTAGCTGGGATTTAAACATAGCGCAGCGGATTTGTGCCTTTTTATCTTTCAGAGAAAAATAAATATGCCCTGATGCAGGCTGGCTTAAGTTGGATATTTCACCTTCAACTTGAATGAAAGAATAATGACTGGATAATAAGTTTTTGGTTTCCCTATTGAGTTCGGAAACGCTGTAAACCTTTTTCCCCGCTAATGCTGCATTCAATAAACTCATGGTTTAATTAGATTTCTCTTGTTTTCACGTTCAATCCCTTGCATATAACGCAGGAATGCATTTTCTGTTCTTGGGCTAAGGTTGACAAATTCACAGCCTATTCTTTGGCTTTTTTCTGGGCTGTTTGGGTTAATGGCAAGTCTGTTATGAGGAATAAAGGAAATAATATGTGTTTCAGTACCATTAAGTACCAATTTGCAGTTGCTAAACTCTGCATCCATTGTAATTTCTTTTGCTTGCTCTAAGCTATCACCAATAATTGAAAAACCGGAAATGCTAAGGTCATAGAGTTTAAAGCTAAGGTTTTTTGCATCATCTGACGCTGACGATTGAAAGGTAATGGTACAGTAGCTTTTTTTTGATAGCGGTGAACGCACTCGATAAAACTGGCGACGCTGAACCCAATAGATTTGATCAGGAATTCTTATAGACAAAGCAGGCTGATCAGGTTTGCCAGTTCTTTTAACGTCACGCCCTTCAAATAAAACCTTAATGCCCTTAAAATCAGCTTTACAATCAACTATGCCTAAGTTTAGCAACTCTTTATTCAAGTATTCTTTAGGTCCGCAATCCATAATGACAGTTCGATTCTTTTCATCAATTTCTAAAATGGCGGTTAGAAATGAATGCCTGTCACCAAAACCGGCCGCTATCAGGCATTTTTCTGTCGAAAGCGTTGTTAAATAATTGAGTATCTGTTTTGGATTTTTGATCAGAAAGGTAGAAATATTTTCCATAACAAAAAGAAGGTCACTTTGCTTTTTGTTTGATTTCACGCTCTATATTTTGCATGTAACGCAAAATAGTTGACTCAACCCTTGGCGTAGCATCTATTATTCTACAGCCAATGCGTTCTGTTTTTCCTGGGTTATTTGGATTTAGAGACATTTTGTTGCGAATCTCAAGATCAATGGTCAGCTGTTCTTCATTCTCAAGAACAAGAATGCAGTTATCAAATCTAGCAGACGCAGAAAGTTGAGCAGACAAGTCTGTAGAGTCATTCAGAATGGAAATTCCGCAGGCACTTAAATCATTAAGTTTAAAGTCAACAGATGTTTCTTCTTCTGTTTCGGTATCTTTAAAAGAAAGGGTGCAAAAGCTATTTTTTGATAAAGGTGATTTTATTCTGTAAAACTGCCTTTTTTGCATCCAGTAAATTGAGCCGGGAATGGGAAGTGAAAATGCCGGTTGCCCCGGTTTACCCGATTTTTTAACTTTTCTGGCTTCAAACAGAACCTTTATACCTTTATATTTTGTCGTGCATTTAATAACGGCACTATCAATTAACTTTTTATTTAGATATTCTTTTGGGCCACAATCAACCGTAATGGTCTGTTTTTTCTCATCAATGTCTATAATAGCGGTTAAAAAAGTATCTTTATCCTCAATTCCGAAGTGAGCAGAAATCAAACATCTTTCTGCAGATAACATTTTTAAGTAAGTAAGAACCTGCTTAGGGTTTCTTACCAGGTATTTTGCAATGTCAGTCATAGAAAAGCATTTGTTAATTATTGATACTAAGGGATGTATTGTAGAATAAGTAGCTTTTTATTGCATCTTAAGAATAGGGGGGAGCTAAATGGGTTGGCTGTTTTTGCTGTTAGCAGGTCTATCAGAAATAATTTTTGCACTGAGCCTAAAATACAATATGGGATTTACAAAGCTGTATCCAAGCATAGTGACGATGATATCTGGCGGAACCAGCTTTTATCTGTTAATGCTTGCCATTAAAACCTTACCCTTAGGTACTGCATATGCAATATGGACAGGCATGGGAGCAGTTGGCGTGGCAGTTCTAAGCATCTTTCTTTTTAAAGAATCGGTGGAATGGGTCAGGCTTGTATCGATTAGTCTGATAGTTATAGGAATTGTTGGGTTAAAGTTAACACATGTTGAGTAGGCCAGAATGCTGCATTTAATATTTCAATCTTCTTTTGATAGTGCCTTGCTGCAGCGGATTGAAGCGGGAGATGATGTTATTTTTCTTGAAAATGCAATTTTTCGAGTGGTAAAGCAAGGGTTTTTAGCCACAAAATTGCAGGCACTGCTTAAAAACCGAGTCTATTTGCATGTTTTACATGTTGAGCTTGAAACCAGGGGAGTTACAGCAGAAGAACTGGTTTCGGGCATTAAAATAATTGATTATCCTGACCTGGTTAAGTTAACTGAAAAAAACCGAGTTATTAAAACGTGGAATTAATTGTAGAAAACAAAAGCTTAAAAACAACGGCAGACGGTTTTTTAGTTGATCTAAATGACTGGAATAAACCGATTGCTATTGAAATAGCCAGGTTAAATAATGTTCAGTTAACAGCACAGCATTGGGAGATAGTTTTTTTTATACGAAGCTATTATCAGCAATATAGACATTTGCCAAATGCACGCGTGTTTACCAAAGCCATCCAGAAAGAATTTGGAACAGAAAAGGGAAACAGTCGCTATTTGCACAAATTATTTCCTATGGGGCCCTTAAAATACGCCTGTAAAATTGCCGGAATTCCAAAACCTCCGACTTGTTTGTAAATACGGGGGGGGCACAAGGTAAATGGCTATACATAAATAAAGAGGGCGGATTTTAATACTGCTTACTTAGTGTCTGAACGGAAAAAAACCATATCCAAACAATAAGTTACATCATTTGTTCTAATTCTAATTGAAGAAGTGATAAAGCCAGCCAAATCTCTTGCTTAAAGACTATCTTGTTGAAATATAAGGTATAATGCAGAATGGTTTCCTCAAACAACTTATTCAACTTCAAAATCATCACATGCGCCACGGCATCAATCCACAGCTCCAGATCGGTGAAACCCTCATCGAAGACATTCAGTTCGACACTCACTCACGAGATGATATTCCTCAAGTCCTCCGAGGATTACAGCAGATTTACAAGGATACAAAAACAAGGGATGCCATTTTCGAACAAATAGCCACTGTTGTTATTGCAAAGACTGACTCTGAGACTGGTCGCCCCGGGATGAGCTTATGGTGTGTATTCGTACTGGGTGTACTCCGACTGGCATTGAATAGCGATTATGACCGAATAATGGAGCTAGCCAATGAACATCGCACACTGCGTCAAATGCTGGGGCATGGCATTTTTGATGAAGATAAGCGCTATGGACTGCAAACTATTAAAGATAATGCGACTAAACTGACAGATGAAGTTCTGGCTAGCATCAACCATGAAATAGTCAAACACGGACACACCGGATGCTCGGACAAGAAAATCAAGCCCTCCTCGGTCGTTGCGATTCCTTTGTAGTAGAAACCGACGTGGACTTTCCGACCGATATCAAGCTGCTGATTGATGCCATGCGAAAACTAATGGCTGCCTGTGGTAAAGGGGACAAATCACTAAATGAAATCAAAGGGTGGAGGCAATGGAAACATCTCTACGACGGCCTGCGTAATTAGGCTCACAAGGCCAGCAAACTAAAGAAATCAAATTCCAGCAAACCCGAGCAAGTAGAAAAACGCGAAGCACTCATCAAACAAACCTACCAAATACTGCTTGACCGCAGTCAGGTATTACTGGACAGAGTAGAGCAGACCCATAAAAAATTACAGACTTGTTTATCACCCACAGCTATCGGACTGACTAAAACTATCGAATATTACCTGCCCCATGCGACACGTCAACTTGATCAGATCAATCGCCGTGTTATTCTGGATGAAACCATTCCACACGAAGAAAAAGTGTTTTCGATATTTGAAGAACATACCGAATGGATTAATAAAGGAAAAGCCGGTGTCCCCGTCGAGCTAGGTTTAAGAGTTTGCGTCCTGGAAGATCAGATGGGGTTCATTCTGCATCATAAAGTGATGGAAAAACAAACGGATGATAAAGTTGCCGTAGCCATGATTGAAGAAACACAGCTTAACTATCCGCAACTGAACGGCTGTAGCTTTGACAAAGGTTTTTATAGCAAAAGCAATCAGGAACAATTGCAGGGATTACTGGATGAAGTGACACTGCCTAAAAAAGGAAAGTGGTCGAAGGCCGACAGAGAACGAGAAAGTACGGAAGCCTTCGTAACCGCTCGTAAACAGCATCCTGCCATAGAATCGGCTATCAACGCACTGGAAGTTCATGGACTGGATCGCTGTCCAGACCATGGTATTGAAGGTTTTAAGCGATATGTTGCCTGGTCTATAGTGGGCCGTAACCTGATTAAAATTGGCGCAATCGTACAACAAAAGGAGCGGGAGCAATTAGAAAGGGAACGACAGCGAGAATATCGCAAGGCCGCTTAACCAAGGATCAGCTCAGGGAATCTGCAAAAGGCTCGAAGGATTCGTTTGCCTGAAATATGGTGATTGTGTATTATTTATACAAAAACATTAAATAAATTAATGTTTTATGGCGATTATCCTTTTTTTTGATAAATTCGCGCATTGAAAACAGGCTGGCAGATTTTTTTGAATGGAATTTGTTGGTTTTCGTTCAGGCACTAGTTTAATGAGCTTGCAGGTTGCCTTCATATGAGAGTAGGAGGTAGTGAGGTTGCACTTTAATTACGGGCGTAGTCGATCTTTTGTCCGAGTTAACGACTTCGTCCAATTATAAATTTAGGCAGTCCGAGGTGCTAGGCATTGCAAAAGATTATAAGTGTGAACCTCGGGAAGGTAGAAATGAAAAAATAAGCGACCCTAAGCTGATGATTTCATCGGGAAGCAGTCAGATCTACCAGGTAGGCAAGAGAAAATTTGCCCGGGTAGAAATCAGGCCTTGACGGAATCGGCAGATGCTGTAGAATGCGCTGTTCTTTCGGTGCCGATGGGGCTGAAGGGGCGCAGGAAGCGGTCATTGCATCTTTTCGGCGGGGACTTTGAGTCGCCGGGC
>JALSLW010000082.1 GCA_026988155.1 Methylomonas sp.
AAATAGATACCTGTTTCTGAACAGCAAACCCGGCAGGCCCACCAGAAAAAGAATTAGGCTGGTGGGCTCTGGAATAGAAGACGTAAATTTATTGGCAAATACTCTGTGCGCGACTGTTGTAGGATGGATTCTGTCCCAAAAAAGGAATTCGTCGGGATTAGCGCATACAGAGCCCCCGCCGGTAAAACCAAGGTCGTCACCGTCATAACAAGACGTAGCCACATCCGAAAACCCATAGTTAGCAGGATTGTCTGCCACCTCTTGAAACAGACTAAAAAAATCAAAAGGTATAATATCAATAGCTAGATTATCACTAGCTAAGGTGCTTAATTCAGTAGCCAACTGGTTGTTAAAGGCTATCGTGGCATCCCTGGCAAAATCACTGTACCCCACAAGAGTACCGAGATTATTTGACTCAAGTTCAGTTACTGCTGGCACTAATGCCCAATTCGGGCTGTTGGGCACAAAAAAATGAACAGCTCCAGCCTCGGAAAGATCTCCGATAGCATTTGCAATATTCAGTGCGGTATTTTCAACACGGGCTATAGCAGTATTAGAGTCGTCCATTGCTATTTTTGCTTCGGCAGGGTTATCGTTAGCAACTCCAATCGCATCCTGAATATCGTTTGCACCAGCTAAAACAATGTAAAGAGAATCTCTATCATTAGCCGTAACTCCATTTACAAATGCAGATATTTGAGAGTTCAGCCCCAATGGCAAACCACTTCTGTGTCCATCCGTACGAGCACCGCCATAGGAAAAGTTGTTGCCATTTCCAGCTGACCACGCTGATGGGAAAATGGGTGCAGGCGTTAAAGTCAGACCTAGATTCTGTGCAAGGAAATCGGTATATACAGGCCCATTCGAAAACCGCCCATTAAAATAATCGCTTCCAGGAATACCACCGCCAGTCAATCCAGATAGATTTCCCTGGTCCGACAAACTATCCCCAAAAACATAGATATTATTTAACCGTGCAGCCAATGCACTGAAAGATAGCTGTATTGTAAAAAACAGCACGTATGCGATTGCATAATTTCTTTTCATTTCTTTACTCTCTAGTCTAAAAAAATTGTATAGTGAAAATTATTGACTGAGACAAGCTACTGCCTCGATCCGACTACCTTATACGTTAATACAAATATTTTAGCAAGAAGAAAGACGTTAGCCCCGCAATCTAGAAGGTGGCCAAATTCGCACAGAAAAACCAGGTGGTACAAGAAAGTACCACTCATACGCTAGCTTTGAAAATCACAGCTAGAAAAACCGGTTAAATGTGGATTGATTATTTAACTTATCTTTCTAGCTTAATAGTTGAGTCCACCAGTACACAAAAGAGCAATACCTAAATTTAAGCCAATAACTTATCTAATTGTGCTTGTACAATAGCATCATAATGACGTTTTAAAGCAGAGTCTGTAGGGCGAGCAGGCATATTAGCCTCAATTTCAGTTTTTAAAGCGGATATAAAGTGGCGTTTTAAAGTAGCATCTTGCGGCACTTGCAATTTTGCAGTTTTTTCAGTTGGCATTATAGCTTTAGAAACAGTGCCTACTGGTTCAGGCGCTTTTTCTGTGGCTTCTACTGTTTTAGCCTTAATCTCTTTTGCCTGCTTTTCAGCATCTAAATGAGTCAAATAATGGCGTCTTAATGTTGAGTCCTCTGGAATTTGAGATTTAGCTGTTTGTTTTTTTATGGGAGTTGACGCAACTGCAGGCTGAGTGGGTTCAGGTTTAGCCGTGACAATTGGGTCTGGTTTTTCTTTTGTCACGGGTTCAGCCACTTCTTCGGTGGGCTTTTCTACTTCTAGTTCTGTACCTTTTTTTCCACAAAACAGACCTTTAATGATGTCTAAGAATGACATGTATTTTCCCCTCTTAATTTTTATAGACTGATTTTAAAAAACCAGCTTTATTGTTATTAGCCAAACCTTTTTAAGCGTTACCAAGCATTATGTCAAGGATGTTATTGTAATTATTGATTGATTGAGGTTAAAATCGAATAAAAGCCACAGCTCAGGAATTGATATGTCTCGTTTTGCCTTATTCTTTATTCTTGCCATACAAGTGTCTACAGTATTAGCGGTGCCTTTAATAAAGGATAAAATTCCTGCACCTCTTAAACCTTGGGTAGACTGGGTATTGCAGGATGAGGATGCCTATCAATGTCCTTATTTTTTCAATAATTTCCAGAAAAAGCAATGCAGCTGGCCTGGTCGGCTTAATTTAAACCTAAAGTCACAACAGGCTCAATTTACCAGTCACTGGCAAGTTTATAAAGAAAGCTGGATCGAGCTTCCTGGCAGCCAAAATTACTGGCCTCAGCATGTCACTGTAAATAACAGTCCTGGGCTGGTTATCAATCACCTAGGCAAGCCCAGCATTAAATTAGCGACTGGCTCGTATACAATTAAAGGTGATTTTTTCTGGGACAGAATGCCAGAAAATTTAGCCATTCCGAAAAGCACAGGGCTGCTGACATTAAACATTAACGATAAAGCCATTACCTACCCGACGATTAAAAAAGGCAGGGTCTGGCTTAAAGAAAGTAATACAGGCGATAAAAAGCCTAAAAGCATAGAAAATAAGTTAGAACTGCAAGTATTTAGAAAAGTGGATGACAATGTACCTTTGCAATTGATTACCTATATTGAATTAGATGTTTCTGGCGACCAAAGAGAAATTACTTTGCCTCATGCACTATTAGATGATTTTATTCCCATCACACTAAAAAGTTCCCTGCCCGCCAGAATCGAGCCTAATGGCAAGTTACTGGTTCAGGTGCGCCCTGGTCGCTGGCATTTAGAACTAAGCGCACGTCACCCTGAACCTTTAATACAATTAAAATTATCGGTTAAGGATACATCATGGCCGAGATCGGAAATTTGGTCTTTTAATGCCCAGCCTTTTCTGCGACTGGTTGAAATCAATAGCCTGAAAGCAATTGACCCTAGCCAGACAAATGTACCTAAACAATGGCGAAAACTGCCAGCCTATCTTATTAAGCAAGGTGAAACCATGGCTTTTAAAGTGCTTCGCCGGGGCGATCCAGAACCAGAACCCAATCAGCTGAAGCTAAGCAGAAAATTATGGCTGGATTTTGATGGTGACGGCTACACAGTTTCCGATAGCATTAATGGAAAAATGACCAAAGGCTGGCGCTTAAATGCATTGCCAGAAACAGAGCTTGGACAAGTTAAGCTTAACGGTCAAAGCCAGTTAGTGACCCGTTCTATAGAGAGCAATAAAAAGGGTGTTGAAGTTAGAAAAGGCAATGTTGAACTGCTGGCAGACAGCCGTATTAGCGGCGATATTAGCAAAATAAGTGCAGTAGGCTGGGAACAGGACTTTCACCAGCTTGAGGCCGAATTGAATATTCCTCCCGGCTGGCGCTTATTGGCAGCCAGCGGTGTTGATAATGTACCTGATAGCTGGGTTTCGCGGTGGACATTATTAGATTTGTTTCTGGTATTGATTGCATCTTTAGCCATCAGCCGCTTATGGTCAGCTTATTGGGGCATCTTCGCATTAGTCAGTTTGAGCCTGCTTTGGCATGAAACAGAATCTCCTCATTTTATCTGGCTAAATATTTTAGCGGCAGTTGCTTTGATCCGAGTGGTTCCAGAGGGCAAATTCCAGAAAACATTAGTATGGTATAGAAATGCCAGCTGGCTTGCTTTGATACTGATTGCCCTCCCCTTTATGATTTCTCAAGTAAGAATAGGGCTGTATCCACAGTTAGAAAATCGCTGGCAGCAAATAACACCTGAAAACTTCATTAACCATGATCTTAATGCTACGGAAGAGCTGGATTCATTTTCTATGCAAGAAAGCGGAAGTGTTCGCAAGCTTTCAAAAAAAATGACTTCCCGTTCTTCCTCATACGCCTCTGCACCCAACAAAGCAAAAAATATAAGTTATGAACGCATCGATCCAGATGCAAATATTCAGACAGGGCCTGGCCTGCCTCAATGGCAATGGACTAAAACATACTTATCCTGGAATGGTTCAGTTGACAGTCAGCAGCAGCTATCACTCTGGTACCTGTCACCCAAAGTCACTATGCTGTTAAATTTTTTAAGGGTACTGCTGGTGTTGGTATTATCTCTATTGATGTTTGGTTTGCTGGATAAAAAGTTCAAGCTGCCGAACGCCCTGTTAAGCTGGATTTTACTGATTCCCTTTTTAAGTCTGCCAGCACAGGATGCCTACGCAGATTTCCCTGACCAGAAAGTACTTGATGAACTAAAAAACCGATTATTGCAAGCGCCCGACTGTTTGCCTGCATGCGCTCAAATCTCCTCCATGCATTTGGCCATTACTCCTAAAAACTTAGCAGTAAAATTGCAAGTTCATGCACAGCAGGCGGTGGCAATTCCATTGCCTGCGAAGCTGGAACAATGGATGCCCAATCAAATATTGATTAATGGCCAGCAGGCAAAGGCCATCATTAGAAGCCATAATAGCCTATGGGTTGGACTTGATAAAGGCTTGCAGCAAGTTGAGCTAACGGGAAGCACCCCTGCCCGGAATAAATTTTCCCTGCCTCTGCAGTTAAAACCGCATCGTGTAACAGTTGAAAGTAAAGGCTGGGCAATAGAAGGCGTTCACCAAAACGGCCAGACGGATAGTCTACTTCTATTCAGTCGCGTTAAAACAGCCCAGTTGCTCCAGTCAGGCAAGCAAACATTGGAACCTGGCGCTCTGCCCGCTTTTATCCGAGTTGAAAGAACGTTGAACTTAGGCCTGGATTGGCAAATAACCACCCGTGTTATTCGATTAGTTAATAATGACTCTGCAGTTGTTTTAAAACTGCCTTTAATAAAAGGAGAATCCGTTACCACTGATAAAGTCAGGGTTAAAGATGGCCATGTGCTGGTAAATATGCCAGCCCGTCAGCAGAGTATGCAATGGCAATCCAGCTTACGTAAGTCATCGCAAATTGAATTGACTGCTAGCAAAACTCAATTATGGAATGAGGTATGGCGTGCAGATGTCAGCCCAATCTGGCATTTGCAGGCATCTGGAATTTCTGTCGTTCATCATCAGGACCGTGGGCGCTGGCTGCCAGAATGGAGGCCGTGGCCAGGCGAAAAAGTGCTGTTAAGTATCAGCCGCCCCATTGCTGTTAAGGGGGCAACCTTAACTATTGACAGGACTAAGCTAATCCTCAAGCCAGGCAAGCGCTCTGTAGAAGCAGAGCTGTCATTGCGGATCAGAAGCTCAAAAGGCACACAGCATACAGTTACTCTGCCAAAAAAGGTACAGCTGCAATCAGTAAAAATTGATGGCACAACGCAGCCAATACGACAAAAACAGGCGCAAGTGACATTACCTATTAAACCTGGCCAGCAGAATATAACATTGCTTTGGCGAAAGATGCAGGAGCAGACCAGTTTATTGAGCACCCCTACTGTAAACCTAGGTGTTGCCAGCGTCAATCAGCATTTACAGGTTTTGCTGGGGCAGGACAGGTGGGTATTATTTACTTCAGGCCCTGCTTTTGGCCCTGCTGTTTTGTTCTGGGGCATATTGATCGTCATTGCTTTGCTCTCCTATGGCCTAGGAAAAATATCGCTCACACCGCTAAGGCATTGGCAATGGTTTTTATTGCTGGCGGGGCTAAGTCAAGTACCGGCCGCCTTTGCAATATGCGTAGTTATCTGGCTAATTGCCTTAGGCTATAGAGCAAAAACAAAAATGGCAGATTTAAAATACTTTAATTTTATGCAAATCAGTTTAGGTCTATTAACCATAATTTCACTGCTGATACTTTTTGGATCGGTCTATCAGGGTCTGCTAGGGTCTCCGGATATGCAGATTGCAGGCAATCATTCATCAGCATTTGATCTTAAATGGTATCAGGACAGAAGCAATGAGCAATTGCTAACAGCAAGCATTATCTCAGTCTCTTTAATGACATACCGTATATTAATGCTGCTTTGGTCACTATGGCTGGCTATTTCATTATTAAACTGGCTAAAATGGGGCTGGGGGTGCATCGCTATGGATGGGTTATGGAAAGAGGGGAAAAAAGAATCGCTTAATAGTAAGCAAGAGAATGGAGCGGAGCTTTAAAATATCATTGATTTAAAGAGTCTAGTCAAACTGCAAGCGGAAAAGCCTTGCACTGAAAAAAATAAGCGGGGCCAATGTAAACCTTAATGGCCCCGCCTATCAGCACTTTATACTTGCAGTTTAGTCATCATCAGTTGTACGGCTTGCCTCAATTCCAAAGCTAGTCGCTAAACTTTTAAACTCCTGGCTGCCAATAAAACCATTAATAATCTCTAAGCGGGTTGCTCCTGCCGATAATTGATTTAACCATTCATTTTTTCCACCTTCATCAGCATCTCTATCAAAAAAAGCTTTATAGGCAATTTCTAAAAACTCATCATCCTCTGTCTCCCTACCCTCAAATTCAGTACTATTAAAAAAACCTTCGGCTATTTCCCCGCCAACCTTTGTTCCTGCAGACAATTGAGAGGCCCAATCATTAAAGCCGTCGCTATCTGGTTCTCTATTAAGTACCACTTGATAGAATCGCTGGACAAAACTCTTTATCTGAAATGACTTTTTATCCTCTATTCTAACGGCAGTAACATTAAAACTTTTAGTTAAATCATCAAACTCCGGGCTTTCAACAAAGCCATTAATGATCAGCTCTCTTAACGAACCTGATTCAAGCTGGGCTACCCAATAATTGCGCCCCTCATCATCAGCCACACGACCAAAAAGAGTAGAATATAGAGTATCAATAAATTCAGAATCATCTAATTCTAAATCATGAAACTCCTGGCTATTAAAAAAACCTAGAGAAACTTGTGCCCCTGACGTTGTTTTTATTTCATTCAGCCAATGAGTCAGTCCTTCTGAATCAACATCTCTATGTAATAGATTTGAGTAAAAACGCTGAATAAATTCAGTTTGTGCAACTGTTTCTCTATGATTTTTTTCCTCCTCAGTTTCATTGCCATTGTCATCTTGGCTATTGTCATCTTGGCTATTGTCATCATGGTCATTGTCATCATGGTCATTGTCATCATGGTCATTGTCATCATGGTCAT
>JALSLW010000083.1 GCA_026988155.1 Methylomonas sp.
TCTCTATGATTTTTTTCCTCCTCAGTTTCATTGCCATTGTCATCTTGGCTATTGTCATCTTGGCTATTGTCATCATGGTCATTGTCATCATGGTCATTGTCATCATGGTCATTGTCATCATGGTCATTGTCATCATGGTCATTGTCATCATGGTCATTGTCATCATGGTCATTGTCATCATGGTCATTGTCATCATGGTCATCGCGCCCATCTATATGATATTTATCATCTGCATCTATGCGAGAGTCAGCGAGGCCCACACCCGAAAGAAAGCAGCTTGTTAAAAAAACAAAGCTACAAATGAGCTTTTTAGATAGTTTATTCATAAAAAATCCTTAAAAAAATAGTTAAATAGAAGGCTTTTCATTAAAGCCGATAATAATATTAACAAACACCCTAAATTCTTGTAGAGAAGTAAGTCGCAAAACAAAGTTATTCTATACCTCAATGCTAAGAATATAAAGAGATGGAGAAAATAAGGCATCAGGTTTTTAGTTTTGCCAGATCAGAATGCAAAGAAAACTTCATCGCCATTTCGCCCCCACGGCTTTCTCACAAAAAAATGACATGATATTTGTCCAGATTACAAACTCAATAAAAACAGGCAATACAGAATTTATTAAAATTAATTTTCTATAAAAAATGATTATTGAAAAATAAAACTCAATGCCATTAAAAATAAATAACTTTAAATATCACTGCGTTATAAAAATTAAAAAATATGCCAAGTTTTTATAAAAAAGCCGTGCATTACTCCCCAAAGCCTTCTTTCCATTCAGCTTTATCAAGTTCATATCCTTCAACTGAAAAACCACCTGAGTGGTCTTTAAAACCAGGCTGAATTTCCAGGTCCCGGATACAAGCATTTACAATTGCCTGCGTAGAAAAAACCCCAATCATTTTGATATCTTCATTGTCGGCATCTTTTACTCTTACATGCTGGAGCACTAGTACTTTCTTCATAATGAACACCTTAATTATTCTAAGCTAGATGCCTATAGTTTTCTTTCTTATAGACACAGCGCATAATGAATATTAACTTATTGGTTTTAGTTTATTTAGGGGTATGATAGTGGAAAATTACAATGATAGGAGCGTGATATGGGCTGTTGTGATGATCCAACGGAACCGGTAAAAATTAACCGTACCGATGTTGCACGTATTCAGGAACAATATGGCAATTTGCTGCGAGACCTTTTTACCGGTGACCCTGAAAAAGTGATGCTAAAGCAATTGAATGAGGCAAATGCCTACTTAAAAGAATTAGCCGCACTGAATGCGCATTACATGTCCGTTAGAAAGCGGGCCATTGAATTGCTAGAGAAAGACAGCATGGCAATGCTGCAGCGTATTATTGAGAAAGAACCTGAAAGTGAAATAGGTAAATGCGCATTGCAGAGGATAGAATATCTAAATGCAGATCACGGGCTATTTGGAAAAATCTTTAAATAGCTCTATGCCATCAGCCTCCTCAGCATTTGCTGGTGATTGCTGATTTATATAGCTGCCGCCTACAATAAAGGCAAATATCAGCAGATAGATCATAGAGGCGATATATTTAACCTTTTTTGCTGCAGGGTCTGAAGAATTATTAGTCATTTTTTAAGGGTTTTCTCATTGTATCAACAGTTTTTTAATTTTAGCACACCCCCGTTTTCTATTGCGCCTGATCCTCATTTTATTTATATGAGCCAGCATCACCAGGAAGGTCTGGCGCATTTAATGTACGGCATTAATCATGGAGGGGGCTTTGTAGCCTTGACTGGAGAGGTGGGTACAGGCAAAACAACGCTATGCCATTGCCTGCTGCAGCAATTGCCTAATAATATCGATATTGCTCTGGTATTAAACCCCAAGGTCAATGCCATTGAGCTACTGGCAACTATCTGTGACGAATTGCATATTGCCTATGAGCAAGACAATCAGACACTGAAAGGACTAGTCGATAGGCTAAACAGTCATTTACTGACCGCACATGCCAATGGAAAACAGACTGTACTGGTGATAGATGAAGCTCAAAACCTGAGCCTAGACGTATTGGAACAAGTTAGGCTATTAACTAATTTAGAGACCAGCACCGCTAAGTTATTGCAGATTATCCTTATTGGCCAGCCTGAATTGCAACAACTATTAGAAAAGCCTGAACTGAGACAGCTTAATCAGAGAATCACCGCTCGCTATCATTTAACCTCTCTCTCTTTTCCAGAAACTCAAGAATATATAAAGCACCGCTTAAAAATTAGCGGGGGCGATACCGAGATTTTTACTCCGCGAGCTATTAAAAAAATCCATGCGCTTGCAAATGGTACGCCTAGACTAATCAATATTGTATGTGACAGAGCCTTGCTGGGTGCTTATGTAGATGGCTCTCAGCCCATTACTGTAAAAATTGTCAAAAAAGCGGCCAAAGAAACTTTTCATCCGGCTAAAACATCAGCAATGGGGTTAAAAGAGCTTTTGCTAGCAACTGTTTTGCTAAGTTCATTAATAGGATTGAGCTATTATTTAACACCCAGCCATATCCCTGCCCAACCGCTAGCAGCAAAAGCAATATTGAAAAAACCGGTTGCAGAAACCGTTTCGCAAAAACCTATTGCCCAGGCGAAAAAAATAATTCCTGCCGTTAAAACATTAGACTTTAGCTCCATGCTGGAAAAACACAGCACTTCTTTAAGCGCAGCAATTCCGCTGCTTGCTGATCTATGGAATAAAAAACTGACTGAAGGGGCCAGATGCAGTGAAGTGGAAAAGGCAGGACTGGCTTGCCTGTTTGATAAGTCAGACTGGAATGGTTTAATCGCTTTAAACCGCCCTGTTATCATGGAGTTCACAGCCTCTATATCAGAAAAAACTTATGCTTTATTAGTTGGGCTAGAACAGGGCAAACCGGTTTTTTTGATGGAAAATCAATCTGCGTTTCCACTGGAACAGGTCTTAAGCCAGTGGAATGGCTACTATTTAATACTCTGGCAGCCACCGGCAGCGAGCGTCACAGAAGTTTTCCCTAACACTTCATCTGACACTGTACTGTGGATCAGGAATCGGCTGTCTAAAAATAAATCCGTATCAGGCAACTCTCCATTATTTGACAGCGACCTAAAGAAAGCAGTCATATTTTTTCAGAAAACTCACCATTTGGTCCCTGACGGAATTGTTGGTCCCAGAACATTTATTCATCTGCAAAATACCGACCCGCTCGATAGCTCGCCAAAAATCAGCTTAATTAACTAATATGTCTTATATTTTAAATGCCCTCAGAAAATCAGAACGGGAAAGGCTGGATGGCCATGCCGACGAAACACTGGAAAACAGAATTCAGCATAAACCGCATGCAGCCCCTAAAAAGACTTCATTCCTGCTGGCCATACTAGTCCTTGCTAACCTGTTGTTTTTATCGTATTTCATCTGGTCTTTTAGTAAAGATAAAGAGAGTCAAGGTCAAGGAAAAGGTCAAGCTAAACAAGTGGTGGCTGAGCAAAAACAAGCTATTAAAATAGAACCTAAGTTAAATATTGCAGGCAAAACTATTGTTCAGCAGCCTGCAGCTGTAAAACCAATAAAGGAAAAACCGCAAGTACAGTCGCAAAACTCTATTGCAGAACAGATTAAAAGCCAAAGAGCGAAGAAAAAACGTTACCCTACCAAACCAAATCGTAGAGAAAAGCAAGGTACAGAACTCGTAAAACAACAAGTTAAGCCTCTTAGCAAACAGCCGGAGAAATTAGCCTTAACTGAAATTAAGGCCGATGAAAAGCAAGACCGTGACTTTCCCTATTTATCAGAGTTAGATTATGACTTTCGCCGGACAGTGCCGGATATTGATATTAATGTTTACGTCTATGCTGAAAAAAAACAGGACCGTTTTATTATGATAAAGATGCAAAAGTACCAGCCAGGTCAGCAAATTGACTCAGATATGACTTTGAAAGAAATACGCATAAACAGCTTTGTCATTGAATACAAAAACCGAATATTTCAAATAAAACGTAAATAATCACTGGCTACCCTTTTTCCCCGGTTTTATGCATCCATAGCCAGTTCATATTCATCTAAATCTAGGTCAAAATTACATGCTTCTTCTCCATCCGCTGTGTTTTGAATATTTAATAAATCAACAATGTCATCTGGCAACATCGCTTCTAAACCGATATATTCATCATAGTAACTATTCATTTTAATGCTCGTCATTAGTTTAAAAACTGGTTAAATTATCTGAAATGAATATGACAATTGTATGAAAAGATCTATATTTTTTTCTAGATTAATGAGAGGTCTGCTCCAATGCTAAGAATAGCCCGTGTTAAAAAATCTGCATTTATTCAGTCTGACAGTGATCAAGAAAAAATATTTTCTGTGCTTTCTGCATATGGCGATTTAACAAAACTGGTAAAACAGCACCTTTCCCCTGTCACAGCATCCATTTTTGCCATACCGACAGCTTATGAAAACAGTGATGAGATTGAATGGTCCAGCGAATTAAAAGGCCAGCCAGTTCCATTAGCCTCCCTAGCGAAAGAAGAGAAGCAACAGGCAAAAAAGCTGCTGAATGATCGCATATCAGCTATTGCCCGTCTAGCTGATGAATTGCCAAAGCAAACTCCGGAAACGGAAAGACTGCTGTCTCTATTAAAGCAGGCACTGCATTATCCAGGTGATGATGCGGTCTATGTAGTTAATGGACAGCCAGTGATTACCTTTTGGGGCATTGGCGACACCGCAAAAGGCAATAATTTATCCAGCCCGGCGGCAGCGGCAATACCCCTGACTAATGAAACTGAAAAAATCAGAAAAATACCGCGCTTTCTATCAATTCTAGGCTGGCTGGCATTGCTGACACTGCTTGCTTTTCTTTTGTGGTATTGGTTTGCTAAAAACCCTGTCAACTGGAACGATTACAACCCTTTTATAGATGAATACCAGCAATTAGTTGATGAAATAGAAGCAGCTAATGATGACTGCCTTATTCTGGATAAAATTTATCAGAATAATATTTTATTGCAGCGGCCTGAAGAAAAATTTATTTTAGTCAAAGCGCAAGTAGAACAAAAACTCGCTGTCTGCGAGGCATACAGGCGATTAGTCAAAGATATAGCGCAGGCACAGGGCAATTGCCCTGAACTTAGCAATATTTTAACAAACAGCCCTTATTTGCAAGATGCATTGGGTATGTTTGCTGAGCTTAAACAGCAACTGGAAAATGACATTACACTTTGTGAATTTCGTAAGCTGGAAGCAAAAATAGAGCAGGCTGCAAATAATTGCCATGAGCTCAATAATATACTGCAAAACAATAATTACCTGCAGTCGCCAGAAGGCCCGTTTATTGAGCAGAAAGAACGGTTAAAGGGTAATATTCAGCTCTGTGAATACAATAGTCTAAAATCAAAAATACAGGCTTCCTCAGGCGACTGCCCTGCACTTGGCCGTATCTTAAAAACCGAGCCGTATTTACAGAATCCACAGGGCAAGTTTGCTGAACTTAAACAGAAGGTAGAGCGAAGCATCAGCCTATGCACAGAATATAAGACTTTAAAGTCTAAAATAGAAGCGGCTAAAGATAACTGTGACGTGCTAAAAAGGATTGAAAAAGAGGATCAATACCTGCAGAACCCAGAAAGCATGTTTGTTGAGCTTAAGCAAAAGACAGCTAAACTGTTAAAGCGCTGCGAAGATTACCAGTCATTGGCAAATGAAATAAAACAGGCAGGAAAAGATTGTAAAAAGTTACAGCAGCTGGCCAAGGAAAATGATTATCTGCAAAATGCAAAAGGTAAGTTTGCAGATTTAAAGCGCCAATTAGACAGACTGCGCAAACCCTGTGAAAAAAAGAAAATAGAAGACTTGGTTAATCTATGCCCTGGCCAAAGACCCAAAAAACTTGCTCCAGAACTGGTAGTTGTTTTTGATGCTTCTGGCAGTATGAGACACCTAGCGGAAGCATCATCAAAACTGCTTTCGCTAACTAAGCAAATGGAGCAGGCTCAAAGGTCTGGAAACCCTCTAGGGGTGATTGCATTAGGTATTGCCTTGAATGCAGAAATATCAAAATATGGCCCAAGCCAGTCAAGAATGTACGCGGCGAAAAAAGCCGTATCCAGTTTGGTACCAAAAATACCTTCGGATATGAATACAGGGCTAGTGGTATTAAAACAATGTTCTAGAGCACAGAAATACAGATTTTATGCTCCTAACGAAAGACAGCTGTTTTTAAGAGAAATCAATCGGCTGACTCCAACTAAAGGCACACCGCTGGGCAGCGGCCTATCCATTGCTGGACAAATGGTCGATGGCGTTAAGAAGCCGGCAACTATTATTGTTATCTCAGATGGCGAAGAAAGCTGCAATGCAAACCCCTGTGCAATCGCCCGACAACTAGCCAAAAACAAACCTTATTTAACCATTAATGTAGTGGATATTATGGGGACTGGAGCTGGTAACTGTTTAGCCAGAGCAACTAAAAAAGGTAAGGTGTACACCGCAAGAAATATGCGCGACATTGTTAAAATGACAGAACAGGCTGCCAGCTCTGCAATACCAAAACATTGCAAGAAGTAGCGCCTTATTCATCTCACTTTGTCATTAAACCTAAATAAATCAGTTAAAGTAAACTTTCATAACTGTTTTTAAAAAGTTTACTGAGAACTGATCACTAGCAGTCTGGCGACTTTAGTTTGATAGATAAATGCCAATTTAATGAATGCCTGTACCGTGGAGTATGGGGTGAGAGTCCTCCTATTTATACCCCAATTCTTTCTTCAAATTATCAACCTCGGTATACAGCAAATTCAGTTCCAGCTGTTTTCGGGCGCCACTTGCCGAAGGGCTGCTTAGCACCTTGTCTTTTTTAACCTGCAATTTAGCAATTCGCTGCTCTAAAGCGGCATTTCCAGCAGAACGAGAACCGATCTGTGAGATAAGCTTATTAAGCGACCGGTTAAGTTTGCCATATTGCGCCTGCTTAGCAGATAGGTTCTTTGAAATGCCTCTGCGCTCCTCATCTAATAGCGTATGGATCTGGGTAAGAGACTCATTAATGCCTCGTTCTTCTTCAATAGTCGCTTCAAGACCAGCCTGCCGTTCACTATATTTTCCGCCAAAAAGACAGCTGGCATTAGTGATGGTATTGTGCCGTACTGCAGGATCACATTGAGAGGCGGTGGTTGCACACCCTGTTACCAGAAACGCACTGACTGCGACTGCTGCATATTTTTTTATATTCATACTGTTTAACCTACCCGTGATATAGAACGCAACTGATCAAGCTCATCCATCTCTTCTTCCAAAGAAGCAAGCTGAACTCTAAGCTTTTCAACTTCTTGAGCAATCTCAGGCGTATTGCCATTGCTAGACGCAATTTGCTGCCACTCCCTTTGTCTGTTCTTTAGATTGTTGTAAGTAGCCTGGAGCAATTGTCTGTTTTCATCCAGGCTGGCATACTGTTTAGCCGCCTGCCGTTTTGAAATGGTTTTTTGTTTCAATTGCCGTTTAATTTGAGCCATTGTGCGCTTATCATCAGCAATCAACTGTTTGGCTGAGCTTATCATGCCTGATAAATGTGCATTTTCCTGGCGAATTTGACTGATCGTCTGGTTTAAATCAACTTCTGTATTGGCAGCCCCTGCACGAACTCTATTTAAGGCATAATCGGTTCCAGCCCCCAGCACAGCGCCTGCGCCTGCGCCGATTAGAGCCCCTTCTTCACCCCCCGCAAGAACGCCAATAAGTGCGCCAATAGCCGCTCCGCCAGCTGCAGCCTGTGCGGTAGATTTGCTAAAAAATTCAGCTTCATGACGGAGCTTTTGAGCAGAAGAGGAAGACGCCGCCTGATATGAATAGCCTGGCTTCAGCTGCTGCAATACAGTGGAAGTAGCTAAACCGTCTACTGCCCCCCCCTGACTGCGCTGAAACCGGCGAATGGCATCTGCAGTTTTTTTACCCAGCTGACCATCCACTCTGCCAGGGCGATAACCCTGGTCTGCAAGTAGCTGCTGCAGTTCAGCAATTTCTTGACGGGAACGAAGCGGATAAGCCGGGGTTTGCTGCTGATAGCCTGTCCTGGGCTGCGGATTGTAATTTCTTCTTGTGTTGTTAGGTGCGCAGGCGGTCAATGCCATAGCCAGCATCAATGTGATAATTTTTCTAAACATAAGCGGTTTCACCTCTGAATATAATAATTTACTGAGAACACTCTTTAAGCCATGCATCTTTGGCAATTCTGCCATTGGTCGCAAACAGCGCTAAATGCCGGCGATAGGAACTGAGAAAGGGCAATACACTGTCAAGGTTTCGTCCTTTTAAAACCCTCACCAGAATATCCTTTTGATCATTTAGCAGGCTATCTGAATAATCTACGGCTGTTTCAGTAACGGTATCAGCATAATAACTCAGGTTTTTTTGCAAAGCGACTTCTTTTGGCTGAATCAATTGATACCTCTTTTTACAAAATTCTGATTCAGCTTCCTGTTCTGGGCACTTTTGCCGATAGCGGTTTTGAGCACGCCCCAAAACATAAGAATCTTCACTTAATTTTCGGCATAAAAAAGAACCCAATCGCAAAGCTGATTTGGCAGCCCTACTGGTCTGCTCAGATTGCGTTTCAATACTGCCACGAAAAACTCGTAGCAGCTCTTTTAAACGTTTCTTCATATTATCATCAGTGGCCGCTTTAGCAATGGCTGCCAGTTCATCAACCGGGTTATCCAGCGCATTTTCCCCCATCCCTTCAGCTATTGCATTTTTCCCCAACTTTCGCCATGCCTGCTGATATTTTTGCACACCGTTTAAAGAGGTCAATACAGAAGAACCTAATGCCAGTCTAAACCCTGTAGTTTTACTTTTTCGCAAACCTGACTTTATATAATAGGGAGCCTCTTCTCGCATAGAGGTCCGCATTGAGGCCTCAGTGGTCATATAATTACCGCCTCTCACCACAAAACTGCCTGCTAGCCCATGGGACCGGGTTAATTTATTCAAACTGAAAGGCGTCAATACAATTTCATCCACATTGCCTAGCATGTCATGCAATTTTAGTGGGTTAGGCTTTAACAGTCCTGTTAATTGCGCTTTGCCTTTTGCCGACTGCGTACCGGCTAGCCAGACATATTGTTTAATATCCTCTTCCATAGGAAAAAGACGTTCCTGAAAGGTTGATGGTGAAACGGTTACGCCTCCTCGCGCAGCATATTCCCATTCTATTTCAGTAGGCAATCGGACGAAACCTGCTTTGCCTTCTTTGGAGGGTAGCTTTTCTTTGGCATTACTTAATAGCCAGAGGTTATAGCGATTAGTAAAATCAACACTTTCAAACCAATTGACTTTTGTCTGAGGAAGGCGGTACTTCATGGATGGCTTAAGGCATTCTTTCTCCATCACTGCTGCATATTGCAATTGATTGATCTCATACTTTCCGATCAGATAATAGCTATTGCCGGCATGATCAGAAAAGCTGCCGGCAATATATGCCGGATGACTGTACTCAACAAAATCCCAGTCTTCATCTGTACCGCCAATATTTATCAGATAATCATCCATCGGCCGGCTCACTGGCACCGAAACTTTTCTAAAAGCCATAGCGCCATCACAGGGCATAGGCAGAATAATATCCTCATTATCCGCTTGCGGGTTATAGAATTTTTGATCCCAGGCGTTAATCGACGATGAAAAAATCAATAAACAGAAAAGAACAGTATTAGTGTTGCCGAAAAGTCTCAGCAGGTTCAATTTGAATTGCACGGATTCCCCCTATAATAGCAGTGGCAAAAACGATCAGATGAGTAAATAAATAGGCTGTCAATAATTGCTGATGAGACAGGCGGCAAATAAAGCCAGACTGCTGCATAAAAGAGCCTAACTCCTGATCAAATGCCTGGGCGCCAAAAAGATAGGCGGTAAGAGCAAGCAAAAAACCAAAAGTCGCAATAAGCAATGACTGTATCACAGGATACAGGGCAACACTAAACCCAGTAAAGCCCATGAGCCTAAGCATGGCAAGATGCTGTCTTTTTCGGTCCACATTGGCAATTAAAAAACCGGCAAGAGAAACTGCACCGCCTAGAATTGCTACCCAGGCCAACACTTTAACAATAAATGACAGCACTTTTTCCGTTTGCTGAATATTCTCAATATCTTTAGCATGAGTTTTAACTTCGACTCCGCTTAGCCTGATAAAATCTGCCAAAGTAGCCACATCCGGCAACGATTTGGCAAACACTCTGGCACTGGCAAATATTTTTCTATCGGTTCTCTGCTTACCGTGGCTAATGCCAAATTCAGGTACAGAAAATTGATCTTTAAAATCATCAACTGCTTTAAGCAGAGCAAAATCGGCAAAAATTCCGGCCCTGTAAAAAGCACTCTCGGGTAAAATTCCGACAACTTTCACCAAAAATTTACCTGGCTCAGACTGTCCCTGAAAAACGCGGGGAATAATCATGTTTAACTGATCCCCCATTTTCAGCGCAAGTTTTAAAGCAAGGGTATGGGAAACAATAATTTCATTAATGCTGGCAGGAAATGCCAGCCCATCAGAAACCAAAGGGTCGCCAAATTTTGTGGGTATAATTTCTACTTTGCGTAAAAAGTTTCTAGCATCTTTTATCAAATCAACCTGCGTATTTAAAGCACGGGTATTGGGAATCACAAAACTTACATCAGCACGTGAGCGAAGCTGTTCAAACCACATGCTATCCAGTTTATAATGGCCGACAATTTTAATCTCACGTTTCCCAGGGTCTTGCAGAAGCCGCTGTTCCATGGTTTCAATTATTCCAAACTTTAGGCCAAACAGCAAAAGCAAAGGTGCTATAACCGAAGCTAAAGAGACAACCAGACAAAAAGTGATTTTTTTATCATGCCATAAATCTTTAAAGGCAAGCGATAGACTGACAGTAAAAGAACGAAAACCATTGTTAAGCATTGGCAATCCTAAGTTTCTGATAGTACGGCAACTGTGCCTTCATTATTACGGTGATTACAAATAAATTTAACTTCCCTCAACCCCATATCCTTAACTCTACCCCAGTCATGTGTCACAATAATTGAGGTTAAACTGAATTGCTGGGTCAGCTTAATTAACAGCTCCATTACCTGATCCGCGTGAAAAGGGTCTAAAGCTGAGGTCGGCTCATCAGCCAATAATAAATCAGGCTTATGCACTAAAGCCCTGGCAATGGCCGTGCGCTGTCTTTCGCCTATGGATAATTGTGCGGGCTTACGCTGTAAAAGGCGTGAAATGCCTAAAGTTTTACACACCTCAAAAACAAAATCATCTGACAGCTTTAAACCGAGCAGCTTTCTTGACAAAGTAATATTGTCCAGCACTGATAAATAAGGCAGCAACCCCCCAGACTGCAATACAAAGCCTATTTTCTGAGAACGAATTAAAGACAGTTCATTTTTCCGCTTGGTTTTCCAAAAATGAACAATATCCTGATTGTCCAGTTGAAATTTAGCCATCGAGCTAGGTTGCAAAATCAGCCCGATAATTTCCAGCAAAGTACTTTTTCCCGAACCGCTTGTTCCAGTAAAGGCAACCGCCTCACCTCTATTAATAGACAAATCAGGAACCTCAAGCGTAAAAGACTGCTCACCTTCACCACGCTGATGGGACAAGGCTTTAAGGTGCAGCATTCTGTGAGTTTTTTTTTCAATCATTTTTTATATTTAAAGAGCGAGCTTTAGTCTGCGGTAGGCAGTAACTGTTTGATATGACAACTCATTGGAGCACTTCTACATAGGGCTCAGCCAAGTCGCAATTTTTTCCTGTAAAAAGGGAAGCTCTTCATAACAGCATGTTTCAATTGCCAGCTCACTGGCTCTATCTTTATGATGGCTCTTAATCGGCTTAAAACTAACCAGCATTGCTCTAGCGTGCATACCCCCCAATAAATCCCTGATACTATCCAATTTATATAAAACGTCTGAAGCCTCATCATGCTTAATATTGCTTGCCCTAAAATGCTTTGTTTTACACTCTATTGAATACAGCCGATTATCTTTTAAAAAAGCCACATCCATTTCATTTAAAACGGACTGAGTGCCCCGTCTGCGGTTGACCTCAATGCTTCTGGCAAGATCCTGGAGCCCTATATCCTGATTAATTTCAAGACAGCAGGCATAGGCATAAACCTCAAGCCAGCCGCCATTAACAAAAAAACGGGATGCCTCATCAGCAAATTGTAACTGAGCATTTTTTTGGCTTAAAAAGCCCGCCTGTTCAAACAGGTCCACTAATTGCGAAAAACTATGATTTTTAAAATCCCTTGCCTCAACTGTTGGACTGCGTAAATTATTTTTTTTTGCGTTAGACGCATAATAATTCAAAGTGGACAATACCTCAGAAAAAGTCGAAATATTGTCAACCAGTTCATTAATCAAGTCGCGCTGCAAAGGTAAAACATCGCCTTTATGTCCCTGCTTGACATGGCTGGCACCATAAGCCTGCAAATATTCATTAAGATTAATCTGATCGGCTAAATCAACGGGTGGCTGATCTTTTGGATACATCCAGATCAAATGGTCCTTCTCCTGGTGCACATAGAATATAGGCTTTTCAAGCTGACGAAAAACCTCATAAGCGGCGATACTCATAGGCTTAGTACCGCAGGTTACATTTAATACAATATTTGAGGCTTTATAATCAGTGACTAGCGTCATCACCTGACGACGAATATGCTCAATATCCCAGGCATCATCAATCGGCCAATGGCTGGCTTTAATGCCCCGGGAGAGGTAAACCTGCTCCAATTGGTTCGCCTGTCGACGCATACCCTCTGAAACCAGCATAATCACTTCATCAGGCCTAAAACGCTGATCCAGAATAGGACTGATATTAGGGACTGCCTGAGCAGAAATAAGGACAACATGGATTGTATTCTTCATAAATAAAACAACCTTTTAACAGTGATAATACCAATGTTCCTTAACTTGGCTATTCACAATCCAGCCCGTGGTACGGCACCTAGAAATAAACAGCCTACCCCGAACTTTTGACAATAGCTACCACATTAAGTCATCCGGTATTTCATAGCCTTGGTATTCATCCTCTTCTGCCTGTTCGGCTGTTTCTGTAAATAGCACGATTATAACCTGCTCATCTCGCTGCTTTATTTTTTCGGCAACCGGTACCGGCACCACTTCATAGCCTGTTTTTGATTTAACGATAGCCAGTCTGCCAGAAATTATTTGCCTGCGAACATCATCATTAATATAAACAGTCTTAACTTTATTTTGGTCAGTAAAGTTATAGGCGATGCCATCTTCGTCTTTTGGCAGCTTATTTAAATCAATCAGCTGAAAAACCTGGTTGATAATCTGTTTTTTATCTGCCTCTTCATTGCGCTTCTGATTCAATAGCCTATCTTTTTCTAACTGTCTGGCTTTTGTTTCCTGCAATATTTGCTTAGCTTCATTAACAGATTCAATCTTATTTTTCTGCTGTTTCTTGGTTTGCTTTCTTTTTTCTGCTCTTGCCTGTTTTGCTTTAGTTTCATTAGTCAGACCTGCTTTCAGCAGCTGATCTTGGAGTGATAGATTTTTCATATGCTTGATAATGGTCTAAGTGATAATCATAAGGCATTGTAACAGTGAAACTCACCTGACTTTCCCTGAAATTCAACTAGCTGTATATTTTTCTCCATTGCTGTTTCCCAATATAGCCTAGCTAAAATAGACTATAATAGATAAATTCTAGTCTATTGTGTTTCTCCAAACACAATTCAAATCATAAAACACAATGTCATTTGATCAATTAAATTTATCACCGCCTCTATTGCAAGCTATTGCCGAACAGGGATATACCAAACCAACGCCCGTTCAGGAACAGGCTATTCCTGTTATTTTAAGTGGCAGAGATATTCTAGCCGGTGCCCAGACAGGAACAGGGAAAACAGCTGGTTTTGCTTTACCTATTTTAGAACGCCTATATAGCCAGCCCATGCCAAAAAAGCCACACCCTATTAGAGTGCTGGTTCTTACCCCAACCCGTGAACTTGCCAGTCAGGTACTGGAAAGCTTTAAAACCTACGGCAAGCATCTGCCTCTATTTTCTGATGTAGTGTTTGGTGGTGTCAGCATTCATGCGCAAATAAAACGGCTACAGCGTGGCACCGACATTCTTGTGGCAACGCCTGGCCGACTGCTGGATTTAATGCAGCAAAAAAAAGTCGATTTATCTCACGTACAATTTTTTGTATTGGATGAAGCAGATCGCATGTTAGATATGGGGTTTATCAGAGATATTCGCAAAGTGATTACAGCATTGCCTAAGCAGCGCCAAAACCTGCTGTTTTCTGCGACCTACTCGAAAGAGATCAAAGCCCTGTCTGCACAGCTGCTTAACGACCCAACCGAAGTGGCTGTCGCCAGAGAAAATGCTACGGCTGATAAAATCACCCAATCTGTTTATCCCATTAAACAGGAAAACAAACGCGAGCTGCTGTCCTGGCTAATTGGCGATGGCAACTGGCAGCAAGTTCTGGTTTTTGCTCGTACCAAACATGGTGCAGACCGTTTATGCAAGCAGCTGATGAGAGACGGTATCCGCTGTGCAGCATTGCACGGCAACAAATCTCAAAACGCCAGAAACAGAGCGCTAGGTGATTTTAAAGACAATAAAATAACCGCTTTAATAGCAACCGATATAGCTGCCCGCGGTTTAGATATAGACCAATTGCCGCACGTAGTTAATTTTGATTTGCCAGCAGTTGCCGAAGACTATGTGCATCGTATTGGCCGCACAGGCCGAGCAGGAGCAGAAGGAGAGGCCATTTCGCTGGTCACTCCTGAAGAAGGCCATTTGTTAGGTGCTATTGAGAAACTGTTAGGCAGACAAATTCTCCGAGTCGCTGATACAGGCTATGAAACGGTTGAGTTAAATTTAAGCAAATCATCTAAACCAAAATCAAAACCTAATAATCAGAGAAATAGACGGCGCAAAACAAGCTCGAATGGCAATAAAAGACATCTCGCAACAAGTAGCGAACGTCAAGCGCAAAGTCGGGGCAATAGACGCTAAAGGGAGGCACCTTTGGCCTGCCCTGCTGGCAATAAGCTGGAGAGAAACCAGCTGTTACCAGCTAGAAGGCTTATTTTTCTACGGTGACAACTATATTGAAAACCACCGGTCATGGCCTTATCATAGTAGAGGATGAGCTAGCAGCATAATCAAATCTTATTGAAAATGAACACTTAAGTGAGCTAGGCCAGAGTCTGCCCACAACGACTAAGATAAACGCTTGAAACTTAATTTTTTTCTGTTACTATCTAGATTAAGCACTGATATTTTAATATCTTTTAGTTAGGTGGAGTCTATGGCCAAGTGTTCGTTTTGTGATACTAAAGAAGAACAAGATGCTCCTCTTTGCCAATCATGCGGTGCGCTTAGATACCCTGTTGCCAACACCGTAGAGCATACATCCACTAGCCAGCAAAAATTAAAGCTATCTGCAGTACTGGCTGTCACTCTTGTTACGCCAGGCTCTTTTGTTGTGTTAGCTTTGCTTGGCGCAAACAGGCTCAATTCTAAATTTAGAAGAAAAAATCAATAGGGGCTACTCTTTTTCTTCACCCGCCTGCTCTGTAAGACTTTTCGGCAATGTTTTCTTTACTTTTACACCCAAGTCAACAAAACTGCTAGCCTGCCGTACTAAATTTCCATGTCCTGTGGTTAATTTATTCATCACCCCATCATAGGTTTTATGAACGGTAGTTAATTGATTCCCTAACTTTTCCAGGTCTTCAACAAAGCCTCTGATTTTGTCATACAGCGTACCTGCTTTCTCTGCTATCATTTTCGCATTTTCATTTTGCCGTTCATAACGCCAAATATTTTCTATCGTTTTTAGTGTTGCCAATAAAGTAGTTGGCGTGACCACTACAATTTTATGCTCAAAAGCATCCGTAAATAGTTTTTCATCCGCCTGAAAAGCGGCCATAAAAGCGGATTCAATGGGCATAAAAAGCAATACAAAATCAAGTGAGCGCAATCCTTTCAGCCCCGAGTAGTCTTTATCGCTCAACCCCTTAATATGATTTCTAACTGATTTTATATGTGCTTTTAACGCATTAGCTCTCTCTTGCTCATTCTCTGCTGAGCAATATTGTTCATAAGCTAACAATGAGACCTTTGAATCAACCACAACATCTTTATCTTCTGGCAGCCTGACTATTACATCGGGTTTAAAAAGGTTCTTATCTTCATCCCTAAAAGCACCCTGAGTTTCATATTCTATCCCTTTGCGCAACCCTGACTGTTCCAGCACTTTTTCCAGAATCATTTCCCCCCAATTGCCCTGAGCCTTTTTATCCCCTTTTAATGCTTTAGTCAGGTTTAAGGCTTCCTGATTCATTTGTGCTGTATCACGGCGTAACGAAATAATTTCTTCCCGCAGAGAAACCCGGTCTTTAGTTTCATTTTCATACACTGCCTCTACCCGTTTTTTAAAGTCTGTTAACTGAGTTTTAATGGGGTGGACAATATGCTCCATGCTGGCTTTATTTTGTTCAGAAAACTGCCTGCCCCGGTCTTCAAAAATTTTATTGGCTAAATTTTCAAATTGGATTTTTAATTGATTTTCAGCATCCTGCAGTAACTTAATTTTTTCCTGGGTATTCTTCTCTTGCTCACTTAACTGCATTTGCAAAGCTGCATTTTCTGTTTTACTGCGGACCAGCAGTTCCTGCACTTGCTGATAATCGTTCTGCTGATTAAGCTTTTCTTCCATAATTGCCAGTGACATAAGAAGCCGCTGGTTTTCTTCTGCTTTTTGATTTAATTCTTCTAGTCGCAATTGATATTGCCAGGTAAGCTTTTTTTTTGTACGCCACAGTATTAAAGCTGTTCCTAACAGCAGCATAATGATAAATGCCACTATCATTACGGCTAGAAACAAATTATCGTCTATGCTATTCATGACTTAGCTTTAGCTTCTAATAACCTAACTGCCATTAAACTATCGATTTAAAAACTGTGCCGGCAGCCTCTATCGTTTTTTCAACATCATCTTTACTATGCATCGCAGATACAAACCCTGCTTCAAAAGCAGAAGGAGCCAAATAAACACCTTGCTCTAACATGCCATGAAAAAATAGCTTAAAAACCTCCTGGTCGCATTGCATGACCTGAGAGAACTGACTCACTTTTTCTTCTTGAGTAAAAAATAGTCCGAACATTGCACCTACTCTGTTAACTGACAATGAAATGCCGGCCTGTGTTGCCTGTTCTTTTATTCCGACAACTAACTTTTCAGTTGTTTGCCCCAATTCGTCATAAAAACCTGGCTGTGAGATTAACTCCAGCGTTTTTAACCCGGCAGCCATTGCTACTGGGTTCCCAGACAGTGTACCTGCCTGATATACAGGCCCTAAAGGTGCCAAATATTCCATTATTATTTGTTTGCCGCCAAATGCGCCGACAGGCATGCCGCCGCCAATTACTTTACCCAGCGTGGTCAAATCAGGCGTTACCCCAAAAACACCCTGCGCACCTTGCAAGCCCACACGAAAACCTGTCATTACTTCATCAAAAATCAGTACACAGCCATGTTCATCACATACCTGTCGCAAAGTTTCTAAAAAACCTGGAACAGGCGGAATGCAGTTCATATTTCCAGCAACCGGCTCTACAATAATACAGGCTATTTCATCGCCTATTTCGGCAAAAGCTTGCTTAACGCCTTCGCTGTCATTATAGGTAAGGGTAATGGTATCTGCAGCTACAGCATCTGTAACCCCTGGGGAGCTTGGCACACCCAGGGTTAAGGCTCCCGACCCGGCTTTAACTAATAAAGCGTCTGAATGTCCGTGATAACAGCCTTCAAACTTAACAATTTTATCTCGCCCTGTATAGCCTCGTGCCAGTCGCAATGCACTCATGGTAGCTTCTGTTCCTGAACTCACCATTCTGACCATATCAATTGATGGTACCAATTCACAGACTTTGGCAGCCATCGCTGTCTCTAATTCAGTTGGTGCACCAAAACTTAAACCTTTTTCAGCCGTATTCTTCACAGCCTTAATCACTTCAGGATGGGCATGCCCTAGAATCATTGGTCCCCATGACCCTACATAATCTATATACCGCCTGTTTTCACTATCAAAAACATAGGGGCCACTAGCATGATCTATATAAACGGGTGTCCCACCGACGCTGCCAAATGATCTGACTGGTGAATTAACACCGCCAGGGATTACTTTTTTTGCTTCTATGAATAAGTTGTTCGCGTTAGTCATCGTATCTCTTAATTAAAAAATAAATTCCATGAATGATAGGTTAACTCGATTGCTCTATCAAGCGATTATAATTCGGGGATGTGAAGAACCTGGGGCTGAGCTGATAACTCAGAAGGAAGTAGGCTAGTAAGAACAGTAAGTACCCAAGTAAAATTAATTTAACTTGGATACTTAAAGGGCCCAGCCTACATCTTTTGTTTTACGCTACACAGTAAGAAGGGATCCAGCTTTTTTCAATCATATGTTCCGGCAGTTCGTTAAAATCAAACGCCAGACCATCATTAATCATTTTCTCAACATCGAACAGCTCATCCACCTCAGGAATATCATTAAAAAACATGGTGTAAAAAGGTTTTACCAGCATTTTTGAAACTTTCATGCCGATCGGCCCAATAAAGTTCCTCCTCTGGCCTACATGAGCCACTTCATCAATGGTTATTTCATCCAGCAATTCCTGTAAACGCACCCGTACTTCAGGCTCATCTGCAAAAAGTTCTTCAATCATGTCATGCAGATGGCAATAAAAGGTAACTCCCATCAGTTCTGTTACAAAAGCGGGGGTATCCATTAAAAAGCCTGGAAACTTTGGAAACTGTTCATAAATTTTTTCTTTAATAGGACCTAAAGGCACCCATTCAACTTTATCTAATCCACAGGTTCTGAGCATTTCATCAAACAGACGCACGTGGCAGAACTCTTCTGCCAGGTGCACTCGGCTTATTTTATCTTCCACACTATGCGAGTTTGCCATATTAGGTACTGAATCCCATGCTCCTTTAATTCCAACCCACTCGTGCCGTGCAAATTTGTACATCCCCGTTAACATTAAAGTCATGCGGTCCAGTGATTTCGGGTCATCCTGCATTTCAACATAATTGCGATAAAATGCCTCAGGGTCAGCTAGCGGTGTACGCATCTTCACCGGATTATCCTGAAAATGCTTTAATCTAGCGCGTTTTATAGCTAAATCCCTGTCATCTTCAAAAAGCTCACCGCCATGCTTTTGAGTAAACTCCCAGTAATCTTCAAAATTTGCTTTTCTTTGCTCTTCTGTTGCTGGCGAAAAAACTGATAAATATTTACCTGCAGCCATAACTGTAACCTCCGCTTATAATTGTAATTAAACACTGTAGTCAATCTGCCATCTATTCCAAATAATCCTAGAAAAACCGGCTATTCCCAGTTTCTAGAATAATAGCCCCTCCTTTATTTGAAATAGCCAAACAGCATTAAAACCGTGCTTATTATAATGCCTAATCTATTTATAATTTAGCCAGTTATGATTATTATTTTTTCTCAGAAATATATTCCACAGCAATCACAAGGAAAAATGGTGCCTTACAGCTGTCCCAGCTCTTTTTCTCTACAAAAAAGCTAAAAAAATCTGCCCAGTTTTGGCAAGGCCTGCCAACGGCTTAACCGACTTGCTCATATTTGCGCCTTACCGCCTCCTCTCTCGCATCATTAATTTCTCTGATCACTCCCTTTACATCAGCCTTTTTACTGCTGCTCTTGAAATGCCCAGTCAACTTAACATGAGGAGTCAGTTTACCTGTCTGATAAATCCTCCATATTTCTTTTCCATATTGGGTTTTAAGCAGTTCTGGCGCAAAACGTCCAAAATAATTAGCCAGGTTATTGACATCCCGTTCTAGCATCATGGCTGCATTATTATTTGCAGATGCATCAATTGCCTGGGGCAAATCTATTATGACCGGGCCATTCATGTCAATAAGTATATTAAATTCTGACAGGTCAGCATGAATCAGGCCTGCGCATAGCATTCTAACTATCTCTTTTATCAAAAGGCCATGGTATATCAGAGCCTGCTCGTGTGTAAATTCAAGGTCACTGAGTCTTGGAGCGGCAGCCCCATGCTCATCAGTTACCAGCTCCATTAGCAGTACCCCATCAACAAAGTTATAGGGTTTCGGAACACGTACGCCCGCAGAAGCCAAACGGTATAAAGCATCTACCTCGGCATTCTGCCAGACTTCTTCCTGCTGCTGTTTTCCGTATCGGCTATTTTTTTCCATTGCACGGGCTTTTCTGCCGCTTCTTACTTTGCGCCCCTCCTGATATAAAGCCTGTTTATGAAACCCCCGTTTATTGGCAGCCTTATAAACTTTTGCACAGAGCCGTTCGCCTGCGGACAGCACCACATATACGGCAGCTTCCTTGCCACTTTTTAATGGATGAACCACTTCATCAATAAAACCATCGATAATCAATGGTTCGAGACTTTTTGGGGTTTTAATAGCCATTTTCTTGGAAAACCTTATTTTTCTATATTAGTAACAAAAAAACCACAGCTTGCGAACCTATAATAAGGAGCAAACTGTGGTTTTTTAAAAATGAAAAAATACGTAAACACTCAGCCTATTTATAATTCCAATATCAGCAGTACTCCAGAAGACGCCATAAATACATCCCAGTAGGCTTGAACGTGTCTTCCATGACACATTACATCTTTCACAGTTTTCTGATATTAAATAATTATGTTAATTTAAACATGCCGAGTAGCTATACGATTACTTATTCAATATATTCAAACCTTTTAGCAGCATTAATGCTTCATGCAGAGCATAGTCTCGAATATCTAAACCGGTATCATCATCTTTTTCCACAGTATCTTTTGAATCTTTTTTACCATTTCCATTCTCCAGATGATGAGATAAATCAGCTTCTTTTACCGGCTTAAAATTCAGCCCTTCCAAAGATTCCAGCTTCACTCTCGCCAATGCAACATCGGGCTCTATGCCTTCCGCCTGAATGGATCGCCCCAGAGGCGTGTAGTACCGCGCAGTGGTCAATTTAACAGCGGCATTCCCTCCTGTTGGCAGGATTGTCTGTACAGACCCCTTACCAAAAGACTTTTCACCCATAATGACTGCCCGCTTATGATCTTGCAGGGCGCCAGCAACGATTTCTGATGCGGATGCAGAGCCTGCATTAATCAAAACAACCAGCGGAATTCCATTAATTTCATCGCCAGGAGCAGCATTAAACCTCATTTCTGAATTTTTAATCCTGCCTTCCGTATATACAATAAGCCCTTTTTCCAGAAAGGCATCACTGACTTCCACTGCGGCATTTAAAACTCCACCAGGGTTATTTCTTAGATCCAATACCAAACCTTTTAAATCCGCTTTATTTTCTTTCTTCAATTGGGCAATCGCATCAACTACACCCTGCCCGGTCCTTGACTGAAAACTGCTGATTCTAAGATAGCCATAATTGGGTTCAAGCATCTTATTTTTGACGCTTTTAACTTTTATGATCGCTCGGGTAATTGTGATTTTTAGAGGCGCCTCTTCACCTTCCCTAATGACGGTCAGTAAAATATCATCCCCCGGTTTTCCACGCATGATCTTTACGGCATCAGCCAAAGTCATGCCTTTAACTGGCTGGTCATTTAACCGGACAATCAGGTCTCCCGTTTTCATTCCTGCGCGTTGCGCAGGCGTGTCATCTATCGGTGAGACCACCTTTACAAAACCGTTTTCCATGGTAACTTCTATGCCCAAGCCGCCAAACTGTCCCATGGTGCCTTCTCTCAAGTCCTTGTATTGCTCCATATCTAAATAGGCCGAATGAGGGTCCAGACCTGAAAGCATGCCTTTAATGGCATCCTCCAGCAGTTTTTTATCGGAAACTGGCTCTACATAATCTCTTTTAATACGGCCAAAGACTTCAGTGAAGGTTCTTAACTCTTCATATGGAAGCGTTACGGTTTCCGGTGAATCTAATGTGGCGGGCACAGCCTTTGAACTGCTCTCACGATCCGCAATAACCGTGCCGCCAATGCTCAGAAGAACACCTAGCATGACACCCAGAAATAAAATCACAGCACTTTTCTTTTTAAGCATACCTTTTAATACTCCAACATCCTAAAATTTAACAAATCAACTCCAGTTACATTTCCTATCCAACTCTTCCCTGCCGTACTTTCCGACACCACTTTACCGGATTAACTGACTTCCCTTTTTTTCTAATGGCAAAATAAAGGCCAGCCTCCGATCGCCCATCACTAAGGCCAACGGTCGAAATAACTGCACCCGCCTCAACCCAGTCACCTTTGGATTTATATAGACTCTCACTAAATGCATATAGCGTCATATAGTTTTTATCATGTTTAATAATAGTCAACAATCCATATCCCCGCAACCAATCGGCAAAAACCACCTGGCCTCTAGTTACTGCCCTCACTTCCTGCCCTTCTTTTGCCTTGATCAAAACACCGCTCCAGCGACTGTCTGATCGCCTGTCGCCAAACCTCTTAATCAATTTCCCCTTAACAGGCCACGGCAACATACCCTTCAGTTTGGAAAAATCCCTTACAGCAACATCATCAAATGAAAGATCATTTATTTTCTGCTGCAAAGTCAAAATTAATGAGGCCAATTTTTTCTCATTCTGTTTAAACTGCCTTAACTGCTGCTTTTTTGAGCGAAACTGTCTGTTAATTTTAGCCAATATAGCCTTACGTTTAGCTTTAGTCTTTAGTAAAACTGATTGGCTCAGCCTTCTAATCGCTATTTTTTTCTCCAACAATGCCGACTCTTCACTTTGCTGGGTATCTAAATGGCGCAAAAGCTGAATATCTTGTTCAATAGATGCAATTCTGTTTAACCTGGTTTTATTCAGGTAGTCATAGTAAACCATCATTCTCCCAGACAATGCAGGATCTTGCTGGTTCAGTATGATTTTTAATTTTTCATTTCGCCCCAAACGATAGGCGGCTTTCGCCTGATTTTCTAAATCCTGCTTTTGAGACTTAATATTCCGCTGTTTTATTTGCCTTTGCTCTCTATTTTTTTCTAGAGAGCCTTTCAGTTCATTGATTTTATGTTCCAGATCCGCTAAATGACTAACACTGTTTCCATATTTTGTTTCTAATGCCTTCAACTCGGCAAGCAGAGATTGCCTTCGTGCCTTTAACTGCTTTATTTCTTTGCCTGTCTGCTTTATTTTTACTTTTACGCCAGTTAAATCTTTTGTTTTATCCTCTATTTTATCCGCCACCGAGCTCTGGCAAAATAGAAAGCTACTGAAGACAATAAATAAAATAGGTTTAAGTTTCATATACGTTAACTGATGCCAGCCAGGCTGAACAAAAATGTCTGGGCCGTCACTTACTCACCCCAGCTGTAACATCATCTAGGCTAAATCAAAGAATGTCCTGTCATTTCGCTTGGCTGTTCCACGCCTAGAATATCCAGCATAGTTGGCGCTATATCCGACAGACACCCGCCATCCGCCAACGGCTTTGAGCCTCCCACATGAACTAAAGGCACAAGATTTGTCGTATGTGCAGTATGTGGCTGGCCTGTTCCTTCACCGACCATCTGCTCAATATTGCCATGATCAGCCGTGACCAGCATTTGTCCATCTACCTCCTGCAATGCATCAACTAACTGCTTCAATGATGAGTCTATCGTTTCCACTGCAATAATTGCTGCATCCAGTACACCTGTATGCCCAACCATATCGCAGTTGGCATAATTGCAAATGATGACATCATACTCCCCGCCTTTTATAGCCTCTACCAGATGATCAGTCACTTCTGCAGCACTCATTTCAGGCTGCATATCATAAGTTTTAACTTTTGGCGAAGGTACTAAGATTCTGTCTTCATTCTCAAAAGGCTCATCTCTGCCGCCATTAAAAAAGAAGGTGACATGCGCATATTTCTCAGTTTCAGCCAATCGCAACTGCTTCATCCCTTCAGCACTCAGCACCTCACCCAAACTATTTTTCACATCAACAGGCGGATAGGCAACATGGTATTCAAAATCCTGATGGTATTGGGTTAAGGTTGCATAGTAGCCACGGTGAGGCTCACATCCCCTTTCAAACCCATCAAAGTCTACCTCCGTCAATGCTCGCGAAATTTCTCTCGCCCTGTCAGCCCGAAAATTCATAAATACTATCGAATCCTCAGGGTCTAGCACAACAGTCTGTCCATTTATGTCAAGCACACTAGTGGGCAGAACAAACTCATCTGTTTCATCTCTGGCATAAGCCTCTTCTAATGCCTTCTGTGCAGAATCAGCCTTATGCTCAGTCTCGCCTTTGGCAATTAATGCATGAGCAAGCTTAACTCTTTCCCATCGATTATCTCTATCCATCGCATAAAATCTGCCTGTAACCGTAACAATACATCCTGCACCCAGCTCAGCAAACTTGTCTTCCAGCAATTGAATTGAATTTTGCGCGCTTTTAGGCGGCACATCTCGCCCATCAAGAAAGGCATGCAGATACACTTTCTTCAGTCCACGTTTAACCGCCAGTTCCGCCATCGCTGCAATTTGCAATTCATGACTATGCACTCCACCTGGAGACAGCAGCCCCATAATATGCAACGCTTTATCTTTTTCTTTTGCTTTGTCAACGGCTTCGCACAGCACCTTATTGGAGAAAAAACTGCCATTTTTTATTGCCGTGCTCACTTTCGACAACTCTTGTCGCATTAAACGGCCACTGCCTATATGCAAATGTCCAACCTCAGAATTCCCCATTTGCTGATCAGGCAGTCCCACCGAATCACCTGCACAGTCAAGCAGGGTAGTCGGGCATTCTTTCTGCAGCTTATCCCAGCAAGGCGTATTTGCCATCGCTATCGCATTGTTGCTTTGGTCTTCTCTATAGCCGAACCCATCTAGAATTAATAAAACTAATGGTTTTGGACGATTCAACATGACTTATTACTCTCCATTGCATCTATTAAATAGAAAAATAATAGATTGATAATTATAAAAAAAACGGTCTTAAACAAAATGTTAAGCTCACCGACAAGTCGATTTACCTATACTATTCTACCTACATTAACGTATTATTATTTACAAAGATTCAAATATCTGTATAAAATACAATGATATTTATCAATTTGACCAACTATTATCTGTAAGTTTTTTTTGTTCACTGAACTAAATAGACTAAAATAGTCCGTATATAGTAATACACGCGGGCGTTTTATGCGCACAAATAACGCTTATTAGTTATTGTCAGTTAAATATTTATCATAACAAGCAACAATACAAAGGTTTTACAAATGGAAAATAGTAAGGAAACAATTCTTTACAATGATGCAGACATTAACCGTGCAGCCCGTTGCCTAAAGGCAATGTCACATCCTTTACGCTTAAAGATTCTCTGTGTTTTAGGTACAGAATCAATTAGCGTACAGGATATAGTTGAGCAAGTCGGCACTAGCCAAAGCAACATTTCACAACATTTAGCCATTTTAAGAGAGAAGGATATACTTGGCTACAAAAAAGAGGCAAACCGTGTTTATTACTACATTGATGACGAACGAATGTTGCAGCTTATCAGAATGATGCGGGATGTTTTTTGCTCATCCTGCTAATTAAGTCCTCTATGACTTATACTATTAAATAAAACCATTAAAACCCGATTAATTACAAACCTACTTTATTTACAATGGACCAGCAATACATAGAATTCATCTCCAATCATTACTTGCTCTGTTTAGCACTTGTTGTTGTGACTTATCTGTTAATTCAAGACCTAGTTGAAAGTACATTCAACAAATATGAAGGCCTCTCGCCACTTCTTGCCGTAGCTAAAATGAATGACGCGAATACTGTGGTAGTCGATGTCCGAGAACCTCACGAATATATTAAAGGTCATATTGAAAACTCTATCAATATTCCTCTAGGCAAGTTTTCTGAAAAACTGGATTCTTTGGAAAAATATAAAAAACAGCCTATTATTGTTGTCTGCCAAAGCGGCTCTCGCTCTGTACCTGCCTGCAAAACCTTGACCAAAGCTAATTTTGAACATGTTTTCAATATGATTGGAGGCATGCAGTCTTGGGAAGATAGCAATTTTCCAATAAAAATCACTAGCACTCAATAAAGCCCAAATGTCTTTTGCGTATCATAGCTATAATATTGCATATGCCTTAGACTGTGCCCACACAAACTCAATCTTAACTCTAAATAGAAAATAAAAAATCATGGCAGAACAATACGCAACTGAAGAAAAGAAATTCTCAATTCAAAAAATATATACCAAAGACGTTTCCTTTGAAACCCCAAATTCACCGCAAATATTTACTGAAAAATGGGAGCCAACCGTTGATTTCAATCTTGGAACTAATGTTGAGCCTTTAGAAAATGCATTATTTGAAGTTACACTGTCTGTAACCGTCACTGTAAAATGCAAAGACACAACAGCATATTTAGTAGAAGTTACACAATCTGGAATTTTTTCCCTTGACGGTTTTTCCGATGAAGAAATGGGGCCGATGGTTGGAAGTTTTTGCCCTAACATTTTATTCCCCTATGCCAGAGAAGTGGTCTCTGATATTGTGGCAAAAGGCGGCTTTCCTCAACTGCTCCTCGCTCCAGTCAATTTTGATGCATTATATTCTCAGCATTTGCAACAGGCACAGCAAGCACCCAGTTCAAACACCGTAAATTAATGCAACCAGCAATCAGCGTGTTAGGCGCTGGCTCATGGGGAACAGCACTTGCTATTCAGGCAGCCAGAAATGGCTGTCATACCCTTTTATGGGGACATAATGCGGAGCACATGGCCTCTCTATCTAATAATAGAGAGAATTCACGCTATTTACCGGGCTTCCTATTTCCGGAAAACCTTAGCATTACGGCTAATTTAGAGGATGCCGTTAAATCCAGCCCTCTTATCCTTATTTCTGTTCCCAGCCATGCCTTTAGAGATACACTGGAAAAAATAAAGCATTTTACCAGCAACAAAACTGAGATCGCATGGGCAACTAAAGGCTTTAACCCAGATGATGGCGTTTTGTTAAACCAGGTTGTAAAACAGACCTTTTCTGATGAAATTCATACCGCTGTCTTATCAGGCCCTACTTTTGCAAAAGAAGTGGCGACCGGCCTGCCCACGGCAATTACAATTGCATCGGATAATCTTCGCTTTTCATCTAAAATATCAGACATTCTCCATAACAATTATTTCAGAATTTATACCAGCAGTGATATTGTCGGGGTCCAAGTTGGAGGAGCAGTTAAAAATGTACTGGCTATTGCGGCTGGAATTGCTGATGGACTAGGTTTTGGTGCCAATACCCGATCCGCGTTAATAACCCGGGGACTACAAGAAATCATGCGCCTTGGCATTAAATTAGGCGGCCATGCAGATACCTTTATGGGAATGGCTGGCCTTGGCGATCTAATTTTGACTTGTACAGACAATCAATCTCGCAACCGTCGCCTTGGACTTGCTTTAGGTGAAGGAAAAAATAAAGAGACGGCCCTTAAAGAGATAGGTCAGGAAGTTGAAGGTATTTCTGCTGCCAAAGAAACTTACTTACTTTCAATAAAACACGGCATAGAAATGCCAATCATTGAACAGACCTATAAAGTCCTATACCAAAAGCTCGACCCTCGCATTGCCGTTCAAAACCTTTTAGGCCGTGAGCAAAAGGCAGAATCTTAAATTTAAAAGCATTGTTCTCATAATCCTAAATAAATCCTGTTGCGCAAGCTTTGTCTCATCACCCGCCTACTTTTTCGAATATTTTACAAAAAAACTTGCTAAATATAAAAAATGTATTATTATAAAATATAACACTTATTTTTTATACAGTTACAACATCTACCTAATGTAGACTAAAACCCAAGTAAGAAGAGAAAGCATTATGTTACATATTATTAGCAACCTACCCATATCTCCTTCATTTTTAGAAAAAACGAGTTCAGGTGATACCGTCATCTTTACTGGCAATGCTATTTTTGCTGTAAAACAAAACAGTTCCGATACAGAGAAAACATTAACTCAAAAAACATTTAACCATATAAACCTCTGTGTTCGCAGAGCAGATCTACTTATTAAGAACATTTCAAATAGCGAACTTTGGCACAGTGTAGCTATAATAGATGAAGATCAGTACAAAAATGTTACATCTGAATGTTTTGCGTTTAAATCCTGCAATTGATACTGATTTTCCATTTTTATGGCCTTTAAGACTAATACGTTTAAATCAGCTCTAGGCTATAACGGCAAAATCTTTACACTTTATAAGTATAAGATAGAAACTCAGGCTACACTGCTAAAAAAAATTAAAGCCACTTTGCCTGATCACTTATCCGCTCACGCTTTATACTGCGTTTTATCTAATAAAAAAGTTTCCCTTTATACCGATTCGGCCATTTGGTCTTCTCAGCTTAGATTTTATCACCAGACAATACTTCAGGGTCTATTAAGCTCACATGAAGGGGTTATTGAAACCCTTCAGATAAAAATCACTCCTTCGTCCATTGAGCAGAAACCAGAACAAAAGAAAACAAAAAATATTCCTTCTGATGAGAATATTGATTATATTTTAGAACAGGCGGAACACCTGAATGAGGGGAACCTAAAAGACGCCCTACTACGGCTAGGTCAAACTTTTCAAAAAAAATCTAAGCCATACAAGTAGAAAAGGAAGTTGCTTTCAACCTAAATAAATCAGCTGAGTACGAATTTTGTGGGAAGTCTGGAAAAAATGGCCACAGCCTTTATTGAGGACTATCCCGCAGAGTTTTAGCCCATATTTTCAAGCTGTTAAGCGATTTCATATCGCCAAACGGGGGAACGGATAAATATACTAGACATATCCAGCCTACATTAACTTATTAAAAAATATAGCGTTCTACTAATTTTTCTTGGCTCAACTTCCTCAATTTAACGTTGCTTATGAGTCTTCACCTGACGAGGGAATTGAACGCATAAAAGCGATGGGTGCATCTTCTTCATTTTCAAATGAAACCTTTTCCCATGCATCTTTATTTTCCAGCAAAGCCAGCAATAATTTGTTATTTAAAGCATGTCCTGACTTAAACCCCTTAAACTCACCGATCAGGCTATGGCCTAACAGATACAAATCGCCTATTGCATCCAATATTTTATGTTTTACAAACTCATCGGCATACCGCAGCCCATCTTCATTGATTACCTTGTTATTATCTACAACAATGGCATTATCTAAACTTCCCCCCAACGCCAGGTTATTTTCCCTTAAAAATTCGATATCTTTCATAAAACCAAAAGTTCTTGCCCGACTCACTTCTTTTACAAAAGTAGTCGATGAAAAATCCATTACAGATGTTTTTAAATGATCAGGAAACGCCGGATGATCAAAATCGATAGTAAAGGTTACCTTGAAACCGTCAAAGGGTTCGAAAGCGGCCCATTTATCATCATCTTCGACTCGAATAGCCTTTTTTATTCGAATATACTGTTTAGGCCTGTCCTGTTCAAATACGCCGGCAGACTGCAATAAAAACACAAAGGGGCCGGCACTCCCGTCCATAATGGGAACTTCCGCCGCGCTTACATCGACAATGGCATTATCGATCCCCAGACCGGCAAGAGCAGAAAGCAGATGCTCAACAGTAGCGACTTTAATCCCATCTTTGACCAATGTGGTTGAAAGCATAGTTTCACCGACATTTTCTGGCGTTGCATTAATTGTAACCGGATTTTCCAGGTCAACCCTTCGAAAACGGATGCCTGTATTTGGTTCTGCAGGATGCAAGGTTAAATAGACCTTATCCCCGCTATGCAAACCTACGCCAGTTGCTCTGATGGTATTCTTTAATGTTCTTTGCTTAATCATATATTGCTATCAATAAAAACTAATTCGCAATTTTATCACACTTTCAGCCAACAGCCTTAATCTGCCTGGCGTCTCAAAAAAGCCGGAACATCAAGGTAATCCAAATCCACATCAGTTTTAGGCTGTGCACCAAAACGCGTTTCTCTCGGTTCCTGCTTGCTTTGTCTGATAACGGTAGGTTTGTCTAAAACATCATAATTAATATCACCTGCAGCCGCCTTTTGTACCAATTTAACAGGGGAGTTTACTGCTGCAGCTTTATTGCTGCCCATACCTGTTGCTACAACGGTAACCTTGATTTCATCACCCATTTCAGGATTTGTTGCCATGCCGATCTTCATATCAGCTTCTTCCGATGCAAAGGCCTGCATTATGCTGCCAATTTCATCAAACTCTGTTAGCTCCATATCTGCAGCAGTTACATTAACCAAAATACCTTTCGCACCCTGCAGGTTAATATCTTCCAATAATGGACAGGCAATTGCCTGCTCGGCAGCTTCTCTGGCACGATTTTCACCTGAAGCGGCACCAGAACCCATAATGGCAGCCCCCATGTTAGCCATTACCGTTTTCACATCTGCAAAATCAACATTGATCAGACCGGGGTGGGTAATAAGCTCTGTAATGCCTTGCACCGCATCTAATAAAACATCGTTAGCGGCATTAAAAGCATTGGTTACAGACAGATTACCACCCAGTACAGGCAATAGCTTTTGATTTGGAATAATAATGAGCGAATCAACATATTTTTCCAGTTCACGAATTCCTTCCTCCGCCACTAGCTTTTTCTTTTTACCTTCAAAATCGAACGGTTTAGTAACGACAGCAACAGTGAGCACTCCTAGGTCTTTAGCAACTTCCGCAAGCACCGAGATAGCTCCCGTTCCGGTTCCACCGCCCATTCCAGCAGTTAAAAAAACCATATCTGCACCATCAATGACTTCTTTAATATGTTCTCTATTTTCTTCAGCAGCCAGCTTACCCACTTCCGGTTTTGTTCCTGCGCCCAAGCCTTTTGTAAGTTCAATGCCTAATTGAACCTTAGTTTCAACATTTAACCTGCGCAATGCCTGTGCATCTGTATTTGCACAAACAAATTGAACACCTTCAATAAGGCTGTCTATCATATGATCAACTGCATTGCCGCCGCCACCGCCAACACCGATAACCTTAATAACCGCACCATCACTATGCATATCCATTAATTCATATTTCATTTTCTTTCCTCATCCACACAATTTAAAAATTACCTTGAAACCAACTCTTCATTTTGGCCCAAATACTTTCACTACTACTCAAACTTTCAGTTCTTCCATGATGATCTCTTCCATATAGCAACAATCCTACTCCAGTAGAATAAATTGGATTTTGCACAACATCTGTCAGTCCTGAAACATGCTGTGGCACACCAATCCGTACCGGCATATGAAAAATCTCTTCAGCCAAATCAACAAGACCACGAACTTTAGAACTCCCGCCTGTCATTACCATACCCGCTGCGATTAAATCCTCATAACCGCTTCGTCTTAATTCTGCCTGAACTAACAGCATTAACTCTTCATACCTTGGTTCAACAATTTCTGCCAGGTTTTGCGCTGATATTTTTCTTGGCTCTCTATCACCGATACTTGGTACATCAATCATCTGCTCTGCATCTGCTATTTGCGTTAATGCACAGGCATATTCACGCTTAATCTCTTCTGCACTTTTCGTCGGAGTTCTTAAAGCAACGGCTATATCGTTAGTCACCTGATCTCCGGCTATAGGAATAACGGCCGTATGCTTAATTGCACCTTCTGAAAAAATTGCAATATCAGTGGTTCCTCCGCCAATATCAATCAGGCAAACACCCAATTCCTTTTCATCCTCTGTTAATACAGATGTACATGATGCCAACTGTTCTAAAACAATGTCATCCACTTCTAGCCCACATCGTCTGATACATTTAATGATATTCTGAGCAGCACTCACACTGCCAGTCACCATATGAACCTTGGCTTCAAGCCTTATGCCTGACATACCTATCGGCTCTTTTATACCTTCTTGCTGATCAATTACGAATTCCTGAGGCAATATATGCAATATCTTTTGATCTGCGGGTATTGCAACAGCTCTGGCTGAGTCAATCACCCTATCAATATCATATTGCATAACCTCTTTATCCTTAATTGCCACAATGCCATGAGAGTTCAAACTCTTAATATGACTTCCGGCAATTCCTGCAAAAACGGACTGAACCTGACAGCCCGCCATCAGTTCAGCTTCTTCCACTGCACGCTGAATTGAATGTACCGTTGATTCTAAATTGACAACCACACCTTTTTTTAAGCCTTTTGATGGAGCCGTTCCTATTCCGATGATTTCTATCTCATCGTTTCCAGTATGTTCAGCCACAATAGCAGCCACTTTAGAAGTGCCGATATCAAGTCCTACAATAATATTTCGTTCTGTTTTCTTTGCCATACTCAACACACTTATGATTTATTCATTTCAGCTATTTTCTTCCAGTCTATTGCATCATCGCCTTGTTTCCACGTTAGGGCGTATCCATTTGAATATCTCAAATCAACCACTGCAATTTTTGCCATTTGCTCCTCTGTTATTAAAGAAATCGTATTTAAAAACCGCTGTATTTTTTCTAAAGGCTGATTTCTTCCTGCATTTAGCACTATTTTATTTTGTAACTTAATAGTCCACGCTCTTCTTTCATTAATCTGGAACTCTGCTAATTTCATTCTCTGCTCAGTAAACGCATCAGACAGCTCATTGACCACCCCTAGCATTTTCTTTTCGTACCCATCAGGCCCAGCCAATAAAATCAATTCACTAAAATCATTAATTTTGTCTGGTTTAAAACGCTTTCCCTTTTTATTTAACAGTTCATTATCGCCCCACCTTACTACTGGCCTCTGTTCATCAATCATTACATTGATGGTATCAGGCCAGATTCTTTCAACAGTTGCTGACTCTACCCAAGGCAACGCCTTGACTGATTCCTGAATCTGCTGAATATCCGCATTGTAAAATCCATTATTAACCCGGTTGCGCATCACTTCTTTTATCTTGCCGGTAGCTATATATTGAAATGCCCCAACAACCCTTACATATTTGACCGGTAGCCAACCGGCTCCCTGCACCTTAAACTCTTGCCACCCTTTCCATCCAGCCATTAGCACTAAAACAAATCCAAATAGAAAATAAATAGCCGTTTTATTCATTCATGCCTGTTTCTAAAATTCGCCAAACCAACTCATCAAAATTACACCCGCCTGCTTTTGCGGCCATGGGGACAAGACTGTGGTCAGTCATGCCCGGCACTGTGTTTACTTCTATCAGCTGTATTTGGCCCTGCCGGTCAATAAATGCATCAACACGTCCCCAGCCTTTAACACCAACCACTCCGCAAGCTTCTACTGCCATTGACTGCAAATCACTTTCCTGCTTTTCTGACAATCCGCAAGGACAATGGTATTGAGTACGATTTGATTGGTATTTAGCTTCAAAATCATAAAATACATTAGCCGTTTCCAGACGGATAACAGGCAATGCCTCTCCATCAATCACTGCAACGGTATATTCATCCCCTTCAACCCATGCTTCCACAAGCACGTCGCACAGATAGCCTTCGGCAACTGACATGGCTTTTAACAGTTCGTCCCTATTGTTTGCTTTGCTCATTCCTATGCTGGAACCTTCCTGAGCAGGCTTTACAATAACTGGAAAACCTAAGCTTCCAATGCAAGAGTCTATTTCCTGCACACTATTTAAAACAAACCACTTTGGAGTGGCCAGCCCAGCGCCTTGCCAGCAAAGTTTGGTTCGCAATTTATCCATGGTCAGTGCCGAAGCCATCACTCCGGAACCTGTATAGGGCATTTTCATTGCATCTAAAACACCTTGCAAAACACCATCTTCTCCGCCACGTCCATGAATAATATTAAAAACCCTGTCAATTTTTTCTCCTGACAGCATTTCTATTAAATTTTCTTTAATATCAACTGCAATAACATCGACGCCCTGTCTTTCCAATGCATCAGTAACAGCCATTCCACTTTTAATTGAAATATCTCTTTCGGCTGAGACTCCACCCATTAAAACAGCCACTTTTCCAAACTTTTCTGGCTGCTGAATGGTCATTTCCTTCACAAGGATTCCCCCACCCTACAAACCTCTGTACACAATGTCACTCCCATCTGTTGCTGCACCTGTGACTGAATATAGGCAATTAATTCTTCAATATTGGTCGCCGTCGCGCTCCCTGTGTTCTCAATAAAATTTGCATGCTTTTCTGATACACAGGCACCTCCAATTGCATAGCCTTTTAAGCCGCAGGCTTCTATTAATCTGGCGGCAAAATCACCTGGCGGATTCTTAAACACAGACCCGCAGGTTGGCTTGTTTGTAGGCTGAGTCAGTCCACGTTTCTCCAATAATTCTTTAACTTTTTGCTGGCTTAACTCAGCTTTGCCTTTTCGCAAATTTAATTCGGCAGATAAAAACCATTCACCTTCCAAACCTTTCACTGACCGATAAGCCACTTCAAATGCCTCAGCCCCTTGTTTTCTAACCAACCCATCTGCATTAATCATTTCAACGCTATCAACAATATTCCAGGTCTCCCCGCCAAATGCACCTGCGTTCATTTTTAATGCACCTCCCATGGTTCCAGGGATTCCAGCTAAAAACTCTGCGCCAGCCAATCCAAGTCCCATACAAAATTTTGCAACATGGGCACTAGGGACACCAGCCTCCACATAAACTTTTCCTGACTCTAGCAATTGCATCCTCTTTAATCGTCCCCGGGTATTAATCACTGTGCCTTTAATGCCACCGTCGCGTACTAGCAAATTGCTGCCCAGCCCAAGCCAGTAAACATTCTGCTGTTTAGGCAATGCTTTAAGGAATTCAATTAAGTCATTTCTATCTATGGGCAAATACATCTGTTCTGCCGGGCCTCCAACCCGCCAGCTGGTATATTTAGCCAATGGTTCATTTTTTAGCAAAGTCCCTTTCATTTCTTTATAGCATTAGCAAGTTGCTCAGGCAGTTCAGCGGCAATTTGTCCTACACTGCCTGCACCCATGGTTAATACCACATCATCTTTCTGTACAATGCCGGCCAGAATAGCGGCCAGTTCATTACGGTCTTTAACAAATACGGGGTTTACCTGCCCTCGCATTCGAATGGCACTTGATAAGGCCTGACCATTCGCACCCACAATTTCATCTTCGCCTGCTGTATAAATATCAAGCAAGATTAGAAAGTCTACAGTCGATAATACCTCTACAAAATCTTCAAATAAATCCCTAGTTCTAGTGTACCTATGCGGCTGAAACACAACCACCTTCCTTCTATCTGGCCATGCCTGACGCATAGCCTCCAATGTTGCAGCCACTTCTCTTGGATGATGCCCATAATCGTCAACCAGTGAAATACGCCCATCTCCCAGCACAATATCGCCGTTCAACTGAAAGCGCCGGCCAATCCCTTTAAATGTCTCCAGGCTTTTTATAATTGCCTGATCGTCCACGTCCAGTCGCGTTGCAATCGCAATTGATGCCAATGCATTCAGCATATTGTGCCAGCCAGGCATATTTAAGGTAACGTGCAAAGGTTTATGATCACCCCAACGCTCAACGGTAAAAGAGGTTTGCATACCCTTCTGCTTTATATCTGTAGCTCGGACATCAGCATCTTCATGTACACCGTAGGTTTTTACCGGCTTGGCTATTTCATTCAATATTTCCTGTACGCCTGGATCATCAAGACACATAACAGCCAAACCATAAAAGGGCAAATGATGTAAAAACTCTAAAAAAGTTTCTTTCAATCGCTGATAGCTTCCTCCATAGGTCTCCATATGATCCTGATCAATATTAGTTACCACAGCCATCATCGGTTGCAGATGCAAAAACGAAGCATCACTTTCATCCGCTTCTGCCACTAAGTATTGACCTAAACCTAGCTTGGCGTTAGTACCTGCACTATTTAACCGTCCCCCAATTACAAAAGTTGGATCTAAGCCGCCTTCTGCAAGTATGCTGGCAGTTAAGCTTGTGGTTGTGGTTTTGCCATGAGTGCCTGCTACCGCAATTCCAAACCTAAAGCGCATTAATTCTGCCAGCATTTCAGCTCGAGGAATCACAGGAATTTTATTGGCATAGGCGGCTTTAACTTCCTTATTTTTTTTGTCAACGGCTGTAGAGGTAACCACTACATCTACATTTTTTACATTGTCTTTAGTATGCCCAATATGTACGGTGACGCCTTGCTGCTGCAGTCTTTTAGTAACAGCACTTTCTTTAATATCTGACCCTGAAACGTCATAGCCCAAATTTGATAGCACTTCAGCAATGCCACTCATTCCTGTACCGCCGACACCGACAAAATGAATCTTCTTTATGACCCCTAACAATTGAGTAGGTCTCTGTATATCTGGCATATTCATTTATTCGCTTCCTCAATGCAAATATTGGCTACAACCTCAGTTGCATCTAATTTTGCTTTATTCTTTACAGCTGCAGTCATCACACTTAACGACACTTTAACCTTTTCAATAGCGTTGATTAACGAAACCTCATTAAATTCATTTTGAACTAATAAAACAGCGGCATCAGCGTCAGCTAAATACCGTGCATTTGCCGTTTGGTGGTCATCAATCGCATGTGGCAAAGGAATAAAAATAGCTGGAATACCAACTGCCGCTATTTCACTCACCGTCATCGCACCTGCACGGCAAATAACTAAATCTGTCCATTGATAGGCTGAAGCAATGTCTTCTATAAACTCAACAGCCTCCGCTTCAATCTCTAATTCAGCATATTTTTTCGCTACCAATTCCAGCGATGCAGCTCCGGTCTGATGCTTTATTTCAACCTTTTCCAGATGTTTGGCTGTAGCAGGGACAACATCATTTAAAAATTTTGCACCCTGACTGCCACCAATGACTAAAATACGTAATGGCCTCTCAGACTCTTTGGACCAAAGTTCTTTTTCAGGAAAATCCAAAAAATATGATCTAAGTGGATTGCCAGTAAACATTGCTTTAGCCGTTGGGGGAAAACTATCAGGAAAAGCTTCCAACACCCTGTCCGCCTTTTTCACCAACAGCCTGTTAGTTGTTCCAGGCACACGGTTTTGTTCATGAATAACTAAAGGAATGCCCATTAAACTGGCTACCATTCCGCCAGGTCCTGCAACATATCCGCCCATACCTAAAATCACATTAGGCTTACGTTTCCGAAAAATCTTAAATGCCTGCCAGAATGCTTTCAGCAACTGACTGATACTGGCCATCATTGCTCTTATCCCTTTACCTCTAATTCCTTCGACTGACAGCCAATCTATTTCTATGCCATTCGCGGGAATCACTCGGCTTTCCATTCCCCGCCGCGTGCCTATCCAGCTAACATCCCACTCCTTTGACTTTAAAAATTGGGCAACAGCAAGCGCGGGGAATACATGCCCCCCTGTTCCGCCTGCCATAATCACAATTCGCCGTCCCATTATCTCTGTCCTTTATTCTGTCTCTTATCTTCAATTTCACTGTATACGCGAAATAATAATGCCATCGCAGCACACATAATAATCATGCTGCCACCGCCATAGCTCATTAATGGCAGCGTCAGCCCTTTAGTCGGCAAGATTCCCATATTAACGCCCATATTGACAAATGCCTGAAAACCAAACCATATTCCCAGCCCATAGGCGACAAAAGCGGCAAACTCTTCACCTGCCTGTTCCGCCTTTACAGCAAGATTGAATGCATGCCAAAGCAGTAAACTAAATAGTACAATCGTAGCTAGCACGCCAACTAAACCTAACTCTTCTGCTACCACCGAAAATAAAAAATCGGTATGTGCTTCTGGCAAATAAAATAGCTTTTGTATACCGCTTCCTAATCCGACTCCAAATATCTCACCCCGCCCAAATGAAATTAACGCCTGCGTCAATTGAAAGCCCGTGTTTTGAGCATCCGCCCAGGGATCAATAAAACCTGTTACTCTAGCCCAGCGATAAGGTGAGAAATACACCAGCAACATGCCCAGCACCACGACGATAGCTATCAATATTAAAAATTGCCATAACCGTGCACCGCTTAAATACATTACGCCCATTGCTATCACCAAGATAACCACAGAGGACCCAAAATCGGGTTCGAGCAATAGCAAAAAGCAGGCAATGGAAAATAGCAGCAAAGGTTTTACCAAACCATAGGTAGACTGCTGTACGTGCTCCTGATGCCTTGTCACATATCCCGCCATATAGACCACAGATATAAATTTAATTATTTCTGAAACCTGAATTCTTAATCCGCCTAATGCCATCCATCGCGTGCTTCCCTTAACTTTGACACCCAACCCCGGTATCAAAACAAAAACTAGCAAAGCCAATCCGGCAATAAATAGCCAAGGTCCTACCTTCTCCCATAGCCTCAGGGGAATAAATGCAACGACTACCGCAACACAAAGACCAATAACAATATGCATTAACTGTCTAGTCGGATAATATAAAATGTCATTTACCATTTTTTCGCCTAAATGCAACGAGGAAGATGTCAAAATAACAAAACCTAACAGCAACAGACCGGTACATATAAATAGCAGAAAATAATCCATATGAAAGCTACTTTTCGTCCGTCCACTCATGCAACTAAGGCCAATACTGCCGCAGTAAATTTATCCCCTCTATCCTGATAGCTTTTATACTGATCAATGCTTGCACAGGCAGGGCTCAATAAAACACTGTCCCCTTCCTTTGCCAAACCCACCGCTATTGCAACAGCCTGCTGAACAGTTTCCACTTTATATGTTGGAACGCAGCCGTTAATGGCACTGTCTATCACATCCGCATCCTTGCCCATTAAAACTACACACTTTGCACTTTCTTTTACTGCCGGAACCAACTCTGTCATATCAGCACCTTTTGCATCACCGCCTGCTATCAACACCACTTTATGCTGATAGCCTTCAAGCGCGGCTACACAGGCACCGATATTAGTTGCCTTAGAATCATTAACCCAGGTAACTCCTCTAAATTCTGCCACCCTCTGCATTCTATGGCTCAAGCCTTTAAATTTTCGCAAAGCATTGCACATGGCAGTAACATTTAATTCTATCTCCCCCCCCATTGCCATTGCTGCCAGTGCATTTGCAACGTTATGCAAACCCTCTAAAGGCAATTCCTGCCGGCGCATTAATGGCTGATCCTCATTCATCAGCCAGCTTTCGCCTTGATACTGCCGCAGATGAAAACCTTTATTCTTATGTGTGGAAAAGAATATTGTCTTTCTGCCTTGCCGCTCCATTTCCCTGACTATCGAATCATCTTCATTTAGCACCATTACCCCGTCGCCGAGAAACACTTTCTGCTTTTCTTTCGCATAGCCATCAATGCCATCATGTCTATCCAAATGATCTGCTGATACATTTAAAACGGTAGCTACTTGCGCATTTAGAACAGAAGCTCTCTCTAATTGAAAACTGGAAAGCTCTATCACATACAGCTCTACAGTCTCATCCAGCAAATCTAACGCTGGCGTTCCCAAGTTGCCACCTATGGCGGTTTTAATACCCGAAGCTACGCCCATTGATCCCAGCATAGTTGTCACAGTGCTTTTACCATTTGAACCTGTAATGGCCGCTATGGGTTTATCAGTACTGCAAGCAAACAAGTCAATATCGCTAACCAATTTTGCACCTTTTAGCAAAGCTCTGTTAATCGACGCCTCCTGTAAGCTGACCCCTGGGCTCACTATTAGGTGAGTCGCCACATCAAAAGCCGCTTTATCAAAACCGCCGGTAAAAACCGGGGTATCAGGATAATCCGCTAACAGTGCATCATTAAGTGGCGGTTTATCTCTGCTATCGATCACTGCAAAAGGAAGTGATAGCCGATGTAAGAATTTAGCAACAGAAAACCCAGTTTCACCCAACCCTACCACTAAGATCTTTGACTCTTTGTTCAAAGACAGCTGTATATCTAATGCTCTTGAAACAGTATCGCTATCCATCACTATCTTAATTTCAACGTTGCCAACCCTATCAAAACCAGTACAAAGGTTATTATCCAAAAACGTACAATAATCCTTGGCTCCGGCCAGCCTTTTAATTCATAGTGATGATGAATAGGAGCCATTAAAAAGACTCGCTTGCCTCTCATCTTAAATGAAACCACCTGAATAATGACTGAGATAGTCTCAACCACAAACACGCCGCCCATAATCATCAGGACGATTTCCTGTCTAACCAATATGGCTACAATCCCTAAAGCCGCGCCTAGTGCCAGCGCCCCCACATCGCCCATAAATACCATGGCCGGATAGGCGTTAAACCATAAAAAACCTAAGCCGGCTCCCACTAGAGCCGCACAAAATACAATCAGCTCCCCTGATTCAGGTAAATAGGGAATTGCCAAATATTCTGCAAACTTTATATTCCCCGACAAATAGGCAAAAATCCCCAATGCAGCGGCCACCATAACTGTCGGCATAATGGCTAACCCATCAAGGCCGTCCGTTAAGTTAACAGCATTGCTGGTACCCACAACGACGAAATAGGTAACAACGATATAGAACCACCCCATCTCAATCATTACATCTTTAAAAAAAGGCACAATAAACTGTGTTTCTGCAGGCACTTCTTTAGTCATATATAGAAAGGCGCCTGCGCCCAGTGCAAATACTGATTGCCAAAATATCTTTGCTTTTGCCGAAAGGCCATCACTGTTTCCTTGCATAACCTTTCTATAGTCATCAACAAAACCGATAATTCCATGACCTAATGTCACCAGCAGAACTACCCAGACATATCTATTGTCCAAATCAGCCCAGAGCAATGTGCTTATTGCAATAGCCACCAGGATCAGAGCACCGCCCATTGTTGGCGTCCCCGCTTTTTCTAAATGCGATTCCGGGCCGTCATCTCTAATCGACTGTCCAATTTTTTTTCTAGTCAGCCTTTTAATCATCGTCGGACCGACAATAAACGAAATAATTAATGCTGTTAATGCGCCTAAAATTGCCCTCAATGTCAAGTATTGAAATACTCGAAAACCGCCATCAAAGTTCATCAAATAATCTGTTAAATAAAGTAACATTCTTCCTCTTTATGTCCTAAAATCTGTAACTAATGCTGCCACAATATTTTCCATTTTTTGCGAACGCGACCCTTTAACCAATACAGTTTCATTTCCCTTCATTTCTTGCTGTAAATATGATATCAACTGCTGCTGCGACTTAAAAAAAGTGGCTCCTCTGCCAAAAGCACTGGAGGTAGATTCTGCATCGGAGCCTATAGTCAGCAGGCGCACTACTTTCATTGACTTAATTAATTCACCTAACTCTTTATGCCTTATTACACTGTCTGTCCCCATTTCTGCTAACGCCCCCATCACAAACCAGGGCTTTCCTTCACACTGCATCAGAACTTCTACTGCCGCTTTTACAGAGCTCGGGTTTGCGTTATAGGTATCGTCTATAATCAATTCCCCCTTTTTGCCTTTTAATGGCTGTAAGCGCCCGGTCACAGGCCGGATTATTTCCAGCCCCCGCTTTATCTGCTGCAGCGGTATCCCTAAACTTATGCAGCAAGCGGCCGCAGCCAAGGCATTAATCACATTATGCTGCCCAGCCAAAGACAGCTCTATCATAATTTCTTCGCCATCTGCCAATAATATAAACTGGGTAAAAAACCCTTCAGTCTTTGCTTTAAACACAATATCTTTTGCCGTAATATCAGCACTTTTCTCCAGACCGAAACTAACCACTTTTTTTTCTTTAGCTAATGTCCTCCAAAAGTTATAAAATTGATCATCCCTATTTAAAACGGCAATGCCATCACTGCCTAAACTTTTAACAATTTCACCTTTCGCTTTGGCAATACCTTCAATACTGCCAAAACCTTCGATATGTGCCGCCCCGACATTAGTAATCACTGCAATATCAGGCTGAGCATAACGACTGCTGTAAGTAATCTCGCCACAATGATTGGCTCCCATTTCTATCACTGCATACTGATGCTGGTCCTGCAATTTCAGCAATGTCAGCGGCACGCCAATATCATTATTCAAATTGCCTTTTGTAAACAGCACATTAGCATTAATACTCAAAATGGCTGCTATCATTTCCTTTACAGTAGTTTTGCCGTTGCTGCCTGTTATCCCTACAGTTTTTACCCTTATCTTACGTTTCCAGGCTCCTGCCAACTCAGCCAGTGCCAAATGAGTATCCTTTACAATTATTTGCGGCAGCTCACTATCACTTTGCTCTGCCACTAAAACTGCACTTGCCCCTACCGCTTCAGCTTGATCAATAAAAGCATGCCCATCAAACACTTTGCCCTTTATCGCGATATATAAATCAGCTTTGGCCAATGTTCTGCTATCTATACTGACAGCTGAAACAGCCAAGTCTGCTCCATTTAAATAGCCATCAACTGCTGTCGCAATTTCACTCAATAGCATTTTCATTTACTATTTAGCCCATTCCAATAATGCCTGCTGAACAACTTGCTGATCGCTAAACTCATGTTTAATGCCCTTTATATCCTGATAACACTCATGCCCTTTGCCTGCAATCACAATGCAATCATTCTTGTCTGCTTTGTTTATCACGCTTTGTATTGCCATTTCTCGGTTTTGAATGATTTCAAATCTATCTTCTCCAGTAAAGCCATCAACAATGTCATTAATAATCAGTTCTGGCTTTTCTAAACGCGGATTATCATCAGTAATCACCACTTGGTCTGCCATTTTTTCAGCAACAGCACCCATTTGAGCACGCTTGCCTTTATCTCTGTTTCCACCGCAGCCAAAAACCAGCCATAAGGTTTGCGAACAATATTTCCTTAACCCCTGCAGCACTTTCTCTAATGCATCTGGCGTATGAGCATAATCTACAAATACAAAAGGCTTGCCCTTTCCGCCAAAGCCTTCCATTCTTCCGACAACCGGCGCCAGTCCATTTGCTTTTCTGCCCGCCTCATCTAATGAGTACCCTTCAGCCAATAACACCGTAATAACAGCCAATATATTTTCTAAATTAAAATCGCCAACAATTTTTGTCTGTATCAAAACCCTTTTGCGGCCCCAGCAAACATAAAACTTAATACCATTTAAACTGTATTCAACCTTATCTGCTGTTACATTTTCAGCCATTAGGCTTTCCCGTCCCTTTGCACTAAAAGCCCAGCGTTTAACATGTCGCTGAGTGGCATTTAAAAACAGCTCACTGCTATCATCATCCGTATTGGCCACAGCAAATTCCAGTTCAGGCCTTTTAAACAGCGCCAACTTAGCTTTTAGATAAGCCTCCATCGAGCCGTGATAATCCAAATGATCCCTACTTAAATTAGTAAATAGTGCACCTTTAAAATTAACTGCATTAACACGTCCCTGCTCTAATCCATGAGATGAAACTTCCATTGCCACTGCTTTCTTTTTGTCTTCTGCAAACCTTGCCAAAATCTGATGTACATCTAAAGCACCAGGCGTGGTATTAAGCGTTTTAGTTAAAGCTTTCCCTTCCCCCCAGCCTAAAGTACCTATCACCCCACAGTCTGGCATTAACTGCTGCAAAAACTGACTGCATGTTGTTTTGCCGTTAGTACCCGTTACCCCGATCACATCCAACCTTTTGGAAGGCGAGTGATAAAACCTATCTGCAATACTGCCCAGCTTTAACGCTAACTCCTTTACCTCCAATGCATAGCTTTCAAACTGTTCAAGGGTAATGTTTTCACATCCCCTAGGGTCATAAATAACGGCAAAAGCTCCATTTTCTATTGCCTGCCTGGCATAAACCATCCCATGTTCAACTGCTCCGTCAACCGCAAAAAAAACAAAATCTTTTTTTACTTTTCGACTGTCCAGGGCAATCCCCCTAATTTCAACAGCATTATCTTCCCATAGCTTATTAACCGGCCCATCTAGCAATTCAGATAAAATCATTCTGCTCCAGTCAGCAATACAGGCATTGTTTCTTCTTTATCAGGAGCAACGCCATACACTCTTAAAGCCCCTGCCATCACTTTTGCAAAAATAGGTGCAGCCACTGTGCCGCCATAGTATTCACCGGCACTTGGCTCATCCACCATCACAGCAATCACAAACCGCGGATTGCTCGCAGGCGCCAACCCCACAAACACAGCCAAATACCGATCATCAGCATAGCCGCCCGCTGTTGCTTTTTTTACTGTTCCCGTCTTCCCTGCAACTCTATAGCCGTCCACTCTGGCCTTGTAAGCCGTTCCATCCCTTTCAATAACATGTTCAAGCATTCCTCTGACCTTTATTGCCACATCAGCAGAAAACACACGCTTTGCATCATCATCTTCATCTCGCTTTAACAGGCTTACCGAATGCAGCACCCCATCATCAGCCAAAGCGGTGTATGCTCTTGCCAGCTGCAGTACTGAAGTTGAAACCCCATACCCATAAGATAAGGTTGCATGTTCAAAATCATGCCATCGCTGAAAGTCCAGCAATGTACCGCTGGCTTCTCCAGGAAAGCCAACGTTAGCGGCAACACCAAAACCTAACTGGTTATAGCTATTCCAAAAATATTCCCTGGGCATCATTAAAGCAACCTTACTAATCCCAACATTGCTGGATTTCTTCAAAATATGCATCAAATCCAAAGTTCCGTAATTACGGGTATCTTTTACCAAATTTCGCCCCACTCTATAAAAGCCATGAGTCTCAATCTGAATATCCTCATCCGCATACCCTCCGTCCAAAGCTGCCGCAATAACAAAGGGCTTTACTGTTGAACCTGGCTCAAAAACATCTAACATTGCTCTGTTACGAATCGAATTGGCTTTCATTCCTTTTCGAGTGTTGGGGTTAAACGCCGGCTGGTTCACAGCAGCCAGTACCTCCCCATTTTTTGCATCTAATACCACTAGCGATGCTGAAAGTGCTTTATGTTCAATAAACCCTGCCTTTAACGCCTTAAATGCTAAATATTGGATTTTTTGGTCAACACTTAAAACCAGATCCTGCCCTGAAACAGGTATCTGAATGTTTTCGATATCTTTAATTACCCTGCGATGACCGTCTCTAATCACCCGCTTTTTACCTGAAATTCCTTTTAAACTCTGCTCGTATCCCCGTTCTATGCCTTCTTGACCAACATCATCAATATCAGTGAAACCCACTACATGTGCAGACACGGCACCAGCGGGATAATAGCGCTTAAATTCCCTTTCAAAATAAACACCGCTTAACTGCATTGCCTTAATTTTTTCTGCTAATGCAGGGTTAATTCTTCTTTTTAAATAACTGAACCGCGTATCAGTCTTTGCCCTTAACAAAAATCTCAGTTTTTTATTGGGCACTTTAAGCAATTTTGCGGCCTGCTTAAATCTACTCTGCTCCGTTTTGTTAAAATGCTGAGGATTTACCCAAACTGATTCCACTGGCGTACTAATCGCCAATGGCTCATTATTCCTGTCTAAAATCTTGCCTCTATAAGCAGATACAGACACCACACCAACATGTCGCATATCGCCCTGCCGCTGTAAAAACTGGGTGTCTATAATCTGCAAAAACACAGCTCTTCCTGCCAATGCCATCATCCCAAACAGCATAACCCCTAGCAAAAACCTTCGCCTAATTACAAATTTCCTAGGCTTAACCTTTCCTGTTTGCCCATATCCCTCCCTAATCATGGCTAAGGCTTAATATAAATAATTTTTCCACGGTCTGGCATTCTCAATTTCAACTGCCTTTTAGCCACCCGCTCAACTCTACTTTCTTCAGTTAAAGTTGTTAATTCCAATTGCAACTGCCCCCACTCAATTTCATATTCATCCAAACTGGCTTCCTGAGCCTGAATCGCTACAAAGAGCGAACGGGACTGATACTTACTGCCAATAACCGCTAATGCAGAAACCAGCAATACAGTAAGTAAACCCGCGATGATAGAAATGTGAGAAAAAGACAACGCTCTAAACTCTTTCTGCCACTCGCATTACTGCACTTCGTGCCCTTGGGTTATTTTGCAGCTCTGCCTTCCCGGCCTTAACTGCCTTACCCAGCCGCTTCAAAACGCCTTGTTCAATATCCATTTCCCTAATAGGTAGGCGTCCCGGGTTAACTTTACGTCCAGATTCATTCCTAATAAACCGTTTTACAATCCTGTCTTCCAATGAATGAAATGAAATAACAACCAACCGTCCTGCGGGGGCTAGAACATTGATTGCCTGCTGTAAACCCGTTTTAATTTCTTCCAGCTCACTATTAATTTCAATCCTTATTGCCTGAAAGCTTCGCGTTGCTGGATGCTTATGCTTCTCACGCTTAGGTACCGCTGTTTCAATCAACTTTGCCAGATCCAACGTCGTCTGCAGAGGCGAGCTATCTCGTCTTTCAATCACGGCCTTTGCAATACGCCTGGCAAAACGCTCTTCGCCATATTCAAATAGCACCTTGACCAAATCCTTTTCTTCAACGTTCTGCAGCCATTCTGCTGCCGATAAGCCTGTACTATCATCCATTCGCATATCCAAAGGCCCTTCTTTCATAAAGCTAAACCCCCTTAACGAATCATCCAGCTGTGGCGAAGAAACGCCAAGATCCATCAATACGCCATCCACCTGTCCTTGCCAGCCAATCTGATTCACAACAGCCTCCAAATCAGAAAAACAGCCATGATGCATTGTAAACCGTGAATCCTTTTGCATTTCATCGGCATAAACCGAGTTGATGGCAGCTAAATCTCGATCAAACGCAAGCAGCCGTCCAGACTCACTCAATTGATCCATTATTCCTTTACTATGCCCACCTCGCCCAAAAGTACAGTCTATGTAAAATCCATCGGGCTTTATATTTAAACCCTGCAAAGACTCTTCAAATAAAACGGATAAGTGTTCCATTAAAATGATATATCTTTGATTTCTTCTAAGTCAGCTGCAGAAATATCATCATCATTCATCAATTCACTTTCTTTTTTATTCCAGGCAGCCTCGTTCCAAATTTCAAACTTATTTAGCTGTCCCACTAAAACAACATGCTTTTCCATCCCAGCAAATGTTCTTAGCTTTTCAGAAACTAACAGCCGCCCCTGCGCATCCATTTCACACTCAGTTGCATTTCCAATTAGAAAACGGCGCAGTTTTACTGCCAATTTATTTAAAGAGGGCAACTTACTAATGGTAAGCTCTAGTTTTTCCCATTCAGGCAGCGGATACAGCCAAAGACAGCCTGCTTCGCTTACTCCGCGACCATCCATGGCAATAGTCATTATCATTTGACGCTCACAGCCTTCCTGTAACTCCGCTCGATACCGAGTAGGAATTGCAAGACGCCCTTTAGCATCCAAATTGATATTGCTTACACCACGAAACACAAATCGCCCCCAAATAAATAAAAAAATCCATTTTACACCACTTCTCTCCACTTAATTACAACTATAGGTATCTATTTATTCTTCGTCAAGATTGATTCACATTAAAATATTCCTTTTTGTACTATGGCTTTTAAACTTATTTTTCTCTGATATGCTTTATCGCCAAAATAAAGGCTTAAAAGACCAGCTTTTATCAAAAGCTTAGGGGGTACTGTTAATCTTTTATCTAGTAACAAATATAAAGAAAAAAAATATTCTGAAACAAGATTAATGAGTAATTTATTCTATTTTCCACCGCACCTATAACCGTCAAAATAACTGACGCCATAGAAATACGGGACAAAAAACACCGCTAAGCAATTAAAAAATATAGCATTTTTCAGTACAAACAAAACATTAATAGAAATGGGAGGGTATAGCTAGCAAATTGCAAGTTTTGAATATCAACCTTGGGGAATAAGAATTGAATTTATTTGAAGACTTTATGAAGGAGTTTCATCCTAAAACTATATATTTAAAGCATTAAAAAGAAAAAGAGTTGGCCTGTAAGCCGGGTTCTGTCGAGAACAGCCATTCATCTAGGCCGCCAGTCACCTGACGGCTCAAGCAATCTACCCAGGAGCCGCGCGGGCCACACGTCTGCTCCTCTATTTGATCTTGCTCCAGGTGGGGTTTACCCTGCCACTGCTGTTGCCAGCAAGCGCGGTGCGCTCTTACCGCACCATTTCACCCTTACCGAACTTCTTTTGCAAGAAGCCAGGCGGTATATTTTCTGCGGCACTTTCCATAGGCTCACGCCTTCCAGGCGTTACCTGGCACCCTGCCCATTGGAGCCCGGACTTTCCTCCGTCTTATCTTGCAATAAAACAGCGACTGCTCGGCCAACTCTAGCGGGCAATTGTACAGCATCTTCTGTCTTTAAACTGCAATAAAACAAGTCGATCTAAAATCCCTGTCTATACTGAAACTAATGTATTAACAATTAGAGATTAAGGATTCAAAATGGCTGATGACAACCAACTGGAAAACCAAGGACTTAAGCATTTTTTGCTCACTCCAAACATTGATGAATATATTTTTATCTCATTAATAGCGGCCAGCTTTGTAGGAGAGATAATAATGGAAGCCTCCCTGTTTATTGCTTTTATTTATTGGTTAGCAATAACCCCTTTCTTTTTCATCGCATCCATTTTAAGCGAGAAGGCAAAATGCCTGCGTACAGGACGAAAAACTGCCCACCTTATAAGATACGAGCTATTCTATTGGGGCAGTGCATTTATTGCCGTAATTCTAGTTTTTTTTCTATGGGACTTTGACCGCATAAAACCCTCAGAAGCCAGTATTTTCATACATATCATCCTTGCTCACACCATGTTTTTAACGGGCATAGTTTTAGGTTTTCGTTTCTATCTAATAGGAATACTGCTTTTTATCACAGCGGCATTAAATATCACCTCAGCATATTCTTTAAATTTCAGTCTAGATTTGGTATTCATTGCATTAATTACCTGGCTGGGTTTAAAAATAAAGAGCCAGTTTATATTGCCTATTTTGAAAAGGGAGTCTGACTTTACCAAGGACAGTGAAATGTACTCAGGGGAAGAGCGCAGAAATAGTTAACGCAAGTCTAAATATTGATGCGGCCCTTTCTAAAGCTCTTGTATGTTGGGCAATACCGCTATAAATCAGTACAATTACGCCGGAGGCCACAATCAAATGCCTCCTTTTAGGCCTTTAAGTCCAGCCGACTAATAGAACTATCTTCAAAAAACAAACCAGTATAATATAGAGATAGTGCAAAACTGCCTATCGAGCATTGAGAGCAGCATCCTAGTCAGCCTGATACGGCATACAGCCCGGCTACACTTGATCAGCTTGATAGAAATTGCACTTTAAACATCATATTAATAAGTCTTTAAAAACTTTACCTTCAATTCAGATACACTTTCCTATATGAGCCTACAAGATAGAATTATCAGCCATTTCTCAGACAGCATACAGACAAAACAAGAGTCCATGTCTAGCTTATGTGAATTGATAGAATTCGCTTCACAGAAAATTGTTGAATCGCTTGTTGATGACAAAAAAATACTTGCCTGTGGCAATGGCGGCTCAGCCGGAGATGCTCAGCACTTTTCTTCCGAAATGCTCAATCGCTTTGAACGTGAACGCCCTGCTCTCCCGGCCATCGCATTGACTAGCGACATATTGACCATTACCTCTATAGCCAATGACTACCATTTTGATGAAGTTTTTACCAAACAGCTACGCGCACTGGGACAGCCTGGAGACATTCTGCTTGTTTACACCAGCAGCGGCAATTCAAGAAATATTCTCAGCGTTGTAAAAGCAGCTCACGATAAAAATGTAAGCGTTATTGCGTTATCAGGCAAAGATGGCGGTGCCTTAGCATCCCTGCTAAATGAAACAGATATTGAAATTCGGGTACCATCCGAATCAACGGCAAGAATTCAGGAAGTTCATTTACTTATCACTCACTGTCTTTGCGACTTAATAGATCAGCAGCTTTTCGGCGGATAAAAAAATGAAAAATACCCTTGTCTTTATTCTCATCCCTATAATGCTTTCAGCATGCTCAGCCTTAATGACTGGCGGAGCTGAAGTTACGGGACTCTCCGTTTTGCATGACCGCAGGACCAGCAAGGCACTGTTAATTGACGAACGGATAGAAATCAATGCGGGGATAGAGCTAAACGCTCACGATGATATCCGCAGTAAATGCCATTTCAATGTAACAGCCTATAATGGTACTGTACTGGTAACAGGGGAAGCACCTACAGAAAAATTACGCCAAAAAATAATTTCCATTATTCAAACCATTTCTGGGGTAAAGCTGATACACAACGAAATAAAAGTAGCTCCTCTGTCATCTTTCTCCACCCGCGCACATGACACTCTGATCACCGCAAAAGTAAAGTCATCCTTAAGCAATGTTAAAAACTTACCTGGTTTTGATGCTACGCGAGTAAAAGTCATCACCGAAAATGGCGTGGTCTATCTCCTTGGCCTAGTCCATAAAAATGAAGGACTTGTTGCAACCGAAATTGCCCGCAGAGAAACAGGCGTCAAACAGGTGGTAAAGATTTTTGAAATTATCGATTACAGACAGAAGCAAAAATAACGCTATGAATTCCATTGAGCCACTACCCCTCTTTTTAAAATGACCTCAGAAACAAATAACTCAACTTTCAGCTCGGACTGGATAAACCTGCCCAGTCTTAACCTAACCGTGAAAAGCTTATTTACCAGCTATTTACTGGTCATTGGACTGGGCGCACTGCTTGCAAGTGCACAGATATTAATGACTCATGGCATGGCCGACGGGAAGATTGGCTTATCTGTAGACGATATTGTATACAGCTATCATGGCGACCCTAAGCACAGCAAAATTGAAATAAAACTTAATGGATCCATGAGTGACAAAGCATCCGCAGCTGACAAGTTAAAAATCATAAAATGGGTTAGAAATGGCGCGCCAGAAGAACAGTGGAACCAGCAGCTTAAAGAAGTTTTTTACAGCAACTGCATTTCATGTCATAGCACCATTCCCGGCTTACCTGATTTCACCCAATTTGAAGAAGTTAAACGTGTTGCAAAGTCAGAAAAGGGAGCGACTGCCAGCTCATTAACCCGGATTTCCCATATCCACATTTTTGCCATTTCTTTTATATTTTTCTTTAATGGCATGATATTCAGTCTATCTGTCGGCATAAAGCAAGGACTGAGAATATTTATAGTCAGCGCGCCCTTCTTTTTTCTTGCCATTGATGTTTTTTCCTGGTGGCTAACAAAAATCGTCCCTGAATTTGCTTGGCTTACCATTATTTCAGGGATAGGCTACAGCTTATGCGCTGCTATCACCTGGTTTGTATCTTTATATCAGATGTGGGTACTACCCAGAAATGGCAAATCATACAAAGTTAACGCTTGGCAAAGTTAAAAACCAGTGGAACATAAAGCAAAGTACAAAGTACTGCAGAGCCATTAAACCTGCAGATAAACAGAGCAGATGACTGATGCCTACCCGGCCTCTGCCCACACCTGCTTACCTGCATATTACTTTCTATCATCTACTGTCATTAGCCGGACAGCCAAATCATGATCAGAATACGTTTCCAGGGCATGCCCCACTTTCCTGCACGAACCGCCAGTTCGTGCATAATGCGCACTAAATTCATCTATATAAATCAATATTGAGTGATCGATTAAATAGCCTTCGGAGAAATCAAAGATAATTATCTTTCCTGGTTCGATGCTATCAACAGCCCATTTAAGTGGTAAAAAATTAGAAAACAGAGCTGATCCAATAATTTTTACGGTAACATGCTCACCCTTTTCTTCAATGGTAAAGTGGATTTTAAATAGGTTGTTTAGCCACACACCTCGTGACAAATGAAGTAATAGTTTTATAAACACGCCGAAAAAGACACCTACCAATAAATTAGTCGCTAAAACTGCCAAAATAGTCACTACAAACAGAAAGAGCTGATCCTTCCCTATCGCTAAAATCTGTGCAAATATTTTCGGTGTCGCACGGCGGTAGCCGACAAAAACCAGCAACGCAGCTAAAGCGGCATGAGGGATGCTGTGAATAACATGCGGAAAAAGAGCAACAAAGAACAGCAGTATCAGTCCGTGAAAGAAATTAGCCCAGCCTGTTTTCGCCCCGCCTTCTACATTAGCTGAACTGCGGACAAATTCGGCAATCATGGGCAAACCGCCAAGAAAACCAGAAATAACATTGCCTAAGCCAACAGCAGCTAAATCTTGATTCAAATCAGTCGGCCTTTTATAGGGGTCTATTTTTTCTGCAGCTGTAGCACTCAATAAACTTTCCAGGCTGGCAACCATACAGATAGTCATAGTTGCCAGCCAGAATTCGAAGGTTAAAACTTTTGAAAAATCCGGCAGGCAAAAGTATTCAGAAAAATCATCAGGAATATCAACTAAAAAAGGCGGAGCAATTAAATGTGCGTGTCCCTCTGCCTGTCCAAAATGCATATGATCATATTGGATGCCGAAAAATTGCGCCAGGCCCATCCCAACTATTAAAACAATAATGGGGGCAGGAATTTTACCTACTTTAGTTTGCTTTAAATAGGGCCAAACAATCAAAATGGCAAAAGAAATTAAGCCTATAACAGCAATTTCAGAGGTTGCATTTAACAGGCTGCTCGGAATTTGCCCTATCATAGAAAAAAGACCGCCTGGTTCGGGTGTTACCCCCAGCATAACGTGAACCTGTTTAGCCATAATGCTAATTCCCATTGCAGCCAACATTCCATGTACTATGGGCACAGGGAAAAAAGCACTCAAACTCCCCAATTTATAGCGCCCCATAATCACCTGAAACAATCCTGCAATCATAATGGCCGCCAGTGTATAGCGATACCCTGAATACATATCGCCACCGTCACTAAGAGATTCTACTGCGGCCAGCATGACGACTATCAAGCCTCCTGCGGGACCATTAATAACGACGTAGGAACCATTTAGCCGAGAAACCAATAGCCCACCGACAACTGCTGTAATAATACCGGCCGAGGGAGGGAAACCGGAACCTAAAGCTATACCTAAACAGAGAGGCAAGGCTAGCAAAAAGACAAAAAAACCTGCTTGCAAATCACTGCGCCAATTTTCTTTTAAACCTTCGATTCCATTTTTTGGAAGTGCTGAGTGCTTTTTCATAATGAGTTCGTTTGCTGAATAACCCTCCATTCTAGCAATTAAAGTTTATAAAATTAGAACTTAATATTATTTTCCTGCTATTGAAATACTGAATTACACAGCAATAGCCAGCTCATTTGCTGAAAGCACATGTCTTCCTTTATAAGTTATATCACTCACATAAATAGGGGATTTGCCCTATTTTTAAAAGATAAAAACAACTCCACACAATCTTTATGCAGAATGTCCCCTGATGGCGGGTCATTTCGTCAATGATTTTATAAAACGAGTCACTACAAGAACTTCACCTTTACAAACATTTACTTGCGAACACGCAACGACGGCTTCTATTCCTTAGTGCGTTTAATTTATAAAGACGACAGCTGTCTTTTTGTTATCAAATTAGCTCTAAATTCCTGTTGGCTTAATTTATGCTTTTAATAATTATTGGGTCAACCTCTTATATCACCTGATAAGCCGGAGTAAAAAATGAAACATTATTTAACTTTTACACTGCTGTGTTTATTCACTACTGGAAAACTGTTTGCCAGCATCCCGCAGCTATGGTTTTCCGACCAGCCCCCTGAGCGGTCAATGATTAAAAACATGCAAATGCGCCATGGGGGCTTTGTTCATGTTGTTGATGGGGTAGATGTTAAGCAGTTATGGCTGCGACAGGGCGATAGCCTGCATCAATCAGACTACTTAGGCTCTACTACAAAAGGCGAATTTGTACTGATGGATGTGCAAAAAAACATCAATGCCCCACAAATTGAAAAGGCTAAACAGCAGTCTATCCGTTTTCCCATGCCTGATGAGGGTTTTTACAATGCCTATTTTACAGAACGGTTAGTCAGTAATGACACGCTTGCGGTGATGACAGCTAAAGCTGAAATTCTCAAGCATAACTGCAGAAATGGACATAAATACGACAGAAACCTAGTCAAGCCTCAGAAGTGGAGCGATGCGCCATTGGACATTGTTAGGCTTAGGGTGCCTAAAGAAGATTTTCACACCCGGATTCGTTCTGGTACAGAAGTAAAATTTCAGATTTTTCATCGGGGTAACCCTGTAAAAGGTGCCAATGTAAAACTGGAAACAAAAAAAGGCTGGGTTAAAACGACTCAAAGTGATGATCTGGGCTTCGCCAGCTTTCAGATTATTCAGGATAACTTTTTTGATGCCAAGAAAGCTGAAAAACAGGGTAAGAAAGTAGAACGCGGACATGGCGGGCGAATTCGCATCAGAGACAGCTATCTGGTGACAGCAGAATATCTGACTGATGAAACTGGCTCTCTGAATGATGCTCCCTTTAGCCAAACAGTCTATAGAGTTTCAACAACAGGGCGATATTATCCGCAGCAGCTTGCCAGAAAGTCACCCGAACAGGCCCTATATTTTGCCAGTGCCGGAATGCTGGTGATGGGAGTGGGTGGCTATACCTATCGCAGAAGACGTGTTAAGCCATTTAAAGAGGAACAGTTTGATGAGCATTAAATCTCGAATTGATCGAATAGATTTACGGCCTTTTCGTTTCTGGTTCCAGCTGGCGGCCTTTATTTTTCTGGTTTACGGCGGGCATTTAGCCATAGATTTAGGAAACAGCTTACCGACTTTTTCCTGTGGATATAATCGTGACGGCACAGCAGGCACCTGTTACCTGCTGCCTTTGCAGCATCAATTGGCGCAGCCCTGGTCTCGATTATTTAGCCCAGCCGGATTAACGGTGTTAACTGGGTTTGGCCTATTCATCCTGTGGTTTATGGTGCTCAACAAAGCATGGTGCGGCTATGTCTGCCCCCTTGGCACCATTCAGGACTGGATAACAGGTCTGCGTAAAAGGTTAGGCATTCCCTACAGCAATTACAGTGACGATCATTTTAATAAGCTTAAATATATTAAATATTTTTTACTGCTGGCGTTAATTTTTATCCCGCTGGCAATAGGCGGACAGTTTCTATCTCATGACTGGGGTGTACCATTTTGTAAAATCTGCCCAGCCAGAATGATTATTCCCGCTTTTAATGGTGACTTTAGACAATGGGCCATTGATTTTTCCAATGATACAAAAATGTGGCTTACCGCATTAGGCATGTTTATTACAGGCCTTTTTCTAGTCGGCTCATTTATAAAAAAACGCTTTTTCTGTTTTTTTTGTCCGATGAGCGCCTTCCATTTCATCTTTTCAAAACTGTCCATTTTAAAGCTAAAAAAAGACGGCTCAAAATGTACAGTTTGCGGAGACTGCTACCGAGTCTGTGATATGCAGATCAAACCCATAGCAGATGACATAGACAGTGTAGATATACTGCGGGATGACTGTATTTTATGCTTAAAGTGTGTAGCGGCCTGCCCAGAAGAAGGGGCACTTAAAGTGGATATTTTAGGCAAAACAGTATTTGAAGCAACACGCGGCGGCTTTAATAAACGAATGGGGATTGAAAAAAATGACAACTGAAACAAAAATAGAATTCAGAGAAATTGAAGATAGTCAGCAGCGCCATGTACGCCATCAAGGGATGGAGGCAATGCAGGTACTGGATGTTATCGAAAAAGATTTTTCTGAAAACCCTAAAGCCATGCAGTATTTTTATGACTTATTCAGAGATGTTTATTGCAATGGCATAAAACCCCATCCCGGTAAAGAAATGATCGGAACCATGTGTGTACAAGTACCTGATGAAATTATTTATGCGGCAGGTGGTGTCCCTGTACGGATGTGCAATGGTTTTTATACAGATGAAGAAGTTGGTGCAGAGTTTATGCCCGCTAAATCCTGTTCATTAGTCAAAGCATCGCTGGGAATGTTAAAAAGTAAAACTAATCCTTATAGCGACGGCATTAAAACCATTGTAAACCCAACCACCTGCGACCAGAAGAAAAAATCTGCAGGCATTATGAAAGAAATGGGGTACAACGTTTATGATATGGAACTGCCACCTGTAAAAGAGTCAGAAATCGGCAGGGAATATTGGCGACGCTCGGTAAGACAATTTACTAAAGAAGTCGGAAAAATCACGGGTAATAAAGTCACTAAAAAAGGCTTAAAGAAAACCATCTCTAAAATAGGTCGAGCACAAAATGCTTATCATCGATTAAACGAAGCGCGTAAATTAGTGCCCCTTCCCTTTTTGGGTAAAGATATGTTTATCGTTACCAATGCATTCTTTTTTGACGACATAGATCGCTGGACATTGGCAACTGAAAAGCTAGCGGATGAAATTGATCAACGTGTAATTGATAAACATAACACGGCAGGAAAACGCTCACCCCGTATCGTTTTTACAGGCTCTCCTCCCGTATTCCCTAACTTAAAAGTTCCCTTAATGATAGAACAGTCGGATGCAGTCATTGTTGCAGATGAAACCTGTTCTTCTAATAGACTATTAAATGACATGGTATCAGTGGATGAATGGTTTATGTACGATATGGTGGATGCCGTAGCAGATCGCTATTTAAAATCCTGTACCTGCCCCATTTTTACCATGAATGACGATAGAATCCGCCGCTTGATAGAACTGGTTCGTTCATCAAAAGCAGATGGTGTAATTTATCAAGCCTTTGCAGGCTGCGGCGTTTATGAAATGGAACAGCGCAGTGTGGCAAAGGCTATGGAAAAAGAAGGTATTCCGATGCTATATATAGAAACGGATTACAGTCCCAGCCAAGGCGGTCAATTATCAACAAGAATCGAAGCTTTTGTTGAATCATTAAAAGCAAGAAGCAGGAGGAAATAATGGAATATTTTGCAGGTATTGATATAGGCTCAACCGCTGTCAAAGTGGCTGTAACCGATGAAGACAGACAGATTATCGGCAGTAAAGTGGCAAAAACGGGAGCTTTGGTTTATAAAAATGCACAAACTGCCTTTCTGTCGTTACTTGATGAAATTGGTTTAAAGAGAAAAGACATCATCTATTTAACCACCACAGGGTATGGACGGAAACTATTTGAAGATGCTGATGAAACTATTAGTGAAATCACCGCCAATGCCATAGGTGCTAAACAGGTAGGAAAACCGTTTGGCACCATCAGAACCATTATTAATATAGGCGGTCAGGATTCCAAAGCTATTAGTTTGGATGAAGATGGCAATGTCTCTAATTTTGCCATGAATGATCGCTGTGCTGCTGGTACAGGCCGGTTTTTAGATATGGCGGCACGAAATCTGGAAATTGAAGTAACCGATTTAGGTGAATTTCATCATAATGCCAAAAGTACACCAGCAGCTGTTAATGCGACTTGTGCAGTGTTTGCAGAATCTGAAATCATAGGATTGTTAGGCAAAGGACATGGGCGCGAAGAAATTGTCAAAGGCATTCATTTTTCAATCGCTAAACGGACGATTCGGTTAGTAAAGCGTGTTGGGCTGGAAGAACTGCTTTATTTTGATGGTGGGCCTGCACTTAATGAAGGCTTAGTCGCTTCATTGGAAGATGAGCTGGGGAAACGGCTTGTTATTCCTGAATTTCCACAGGTAACTACTGCTTATGGAGCAGCCATTATCGGCCAAGAATCCTATCAATTTGAAAAAGAGGAAGATACTGAGACTGTGGAAGAGGCGTTATCAGCAGCACCTAAAGACAAAAGGAGCCTAAAGGAGATTTTATTAGGCAAGGCTCCTATTATCCCCATTGCCCAAGAAAAACAGACCAGCAGTTGTGGAAGCAGTAGCTGTAGTAGTGGCTGCGAATGAGTGAATATCTACTGAGTCTGCCCACCGTTTTTATAATAGGGCTGGTTTTCGGTATAGGCCCTTGTACGATTACCTGTTTGCCCTATTTAGGCCCAGTTTTTTTGTCAAAAGAAGGTGGGATTAAAGATTCATGGAAAATAATCTTGCCTTTTTCTATGGGACGAATGAGCAGCTACAGTGCATTAGGTGCTTTATCTGGCTATGCAGGAGCTTCAATAGAAAAAATGATCCATACGCCACTGATTGCTTGGCTATTAGGGGGGGCTACAGTCTCCGTAGGGTTGCTAATTTTTTGGCGTTCCTACCGAAATAAATCAGCTTGCGGCTCACATCTGAATAAACACAAACTTCAAGACAACCCCTTTTTACCAAGCGGCTTATTTTTTATGGGCGTAGGTATGGCTGCAACCCCTTGCGCACCGCTTGTCACCGTTATGCTTACCGCCGCAGCCACTGCCAGTACTTTTTCTGGGTTTATGCTGGGGTTTTGTTTTGGTATTGGTGCGGTACTCGTTCCAGCCCTGGTATTCGGTATTGGGATGGCTTATTTTGGCCAACGGATTAGGGACATAATGCAAGTTTGGCGGTCAACCCTGGAACGTGCAAGCGCCTGTTTATTAATCATTTTAGGTGTTGGGACAATTACAGGGTAGACTAGGGGAAAAATAATTTTTGGCAAAAAACTATTTTCCCTGACTGACTTTTTTCTTTGCCCGCTGTTCTTTAGCCTGCATCACTTCTGCTGGTGTCACCACCTTATCTCCATTTTTATCCATACTGTCAAACCATTTCATCCGGGCAGTATTTCGTTCTTCCTGCGTTAATTGAGTATCTCTATTTAGATCCATCTCCATAAACTGTAGAAAAGGATCGGTTTGCCTACGCATTGAATTCTGTTCGCCTATATAACGAAAAAAAGCGAATTCTTCGTTATTTATACTGCCGCTGTTATCCTTGTCTAAATTGGCAAAATATTTTTTTGCCCGCTCCTCGCTGCTTGCAATAAATTCCTTTTTACTCACTGTGCCATCGTTATCAGTATCTATTGAAGCAAAATATTCAAGTTTCTGCTCTTTCTTTCTGGCTCGACTGCGTAAAAGAGAGGCCTGGATATATTCTCTGCGGCTCAATACACCATTACCATCTTTATCATCCTTTTTAAACCGCCCAGATCTGGCAAGAATAAACTCATCAGCGGTTACCTTCTGATCTTTATTGGTATCAAAATGTTCAAAGAACGCACTCTGTGTTGAAATAGCCGTTCCAGGTTTTGTAGAAATGCTATTAGAACAAGCTGGCAGCAAAAGAACCATTGCAACTGAACTTGCTATGAATTTATATTGATTTGGTTTATTTCTCATTTTTTCTCTTTATAATTTGTATAGCTTCATTTAACTTAGAAAAACCAGCAACCACTGGTCGCTTTTTTTATTCTTTCTTCCGGAAGAAAAACATTTTTGATTTTATCACTAACGCTACGGCCTTACACTTTAAAACGGCTGACTAGCCCCTGTATATCCGAAGCTAATTTCGCCAATTCATCACTATTCTGACTTATTTGCAGCGAGCTCTGAGCTGACTGTTCAGTCACACCGCTAATATTGTTAATATTTCTGCTTATTTCTTCAGAAACGGCGGCCTGCTCTTCAGATGCACTCGCTATATGAGTCGCCATATCTTCTATACTAACGATGGAGGTCGCAATTTCCTGGAGCTGCTCATTTCCTTTGTCAGTCTCTGTCACCGTACTTTCTGACTGTTTTTTTCCTTCTATCATGACGTTGACTGCTTTTGATGTTCCTGTCTGCAGGCGTTCGATCATTTTATGAATTTCTTCAGTAGACTCTTGCGTGCGGCTAGCCAGTGTACGAACTTCGTCTGCGACTACAGCAAAACCACGGCCATTTTCTCCCGCTCTAGCCGCCTCAATTGCGGCATTTAGTGCCAGTAAATTGGTTTGTTCTGCAATACTTTGAATTACGCCCAGTATGTCACCAATTTTGTCGCTGTCTTCTGCCAATTCCTGAACCACTGACATAGCACTGTCTATTTCATCAGATAAAACATGAATGACCTGTTTGGTATTACCCGACAGCTGCAGACCTTTTGTGACAGTATTATGCGCCGACTGAGTTGCCGTCGCCGTTTCACTGGCATGTCTGGCCACTTCATGCACTGTTGCCGACATTTCAGTCATTGCCGTTGCAATCTGTTCTATCTGTTCCTGCTGATGCTGTACGCCTCGGCTGGTTTCCTGGCTAGTCATAGACAACTCCTCTGTAGAAGAAGCCAGAATCTCAATTGAAGCTTCAAGCTGTCGAATAACCTCAGAAAACTGATTAGCCATTGAATTAAAAGAATCTGCCAAATTGCCAAACTCGTCTTTACTTTCCAGATGAACTCGAGCGGCAAGGTGGCCCGATGCAAGTGCCTTAGCCATTTCCTGTAATTTGACTATAGCGGTTTGGAAAGACTGAAAGAACCCAGAAAACAAATAAATCGCCAGCAAAGTAAAGATAGCAATTAAAGACAGTAAAAGAATCATTTTCCCATACAGCTCTTCTATTCGGCGCTCCAATAAAGCTTCTAATTCAGGAGCAAGCATATCTAAAACCTTAAAATTAGCCTCAATAGTTTCAGTACCCCTAGAAAAAACAGTACTTGACTGAACAGCAATATGATCGGAATCAAGAATGCTCGAATTAAGGAATTTCAAATAATTTTCTGAATTGACAATTGTCTGCTGAACTTGTGAGCCAATTATATTAGATAAATTTGAATTTTCTTGCTTCAGCACCTGCATGCCCCGTTTAAGATCATTAATATTGTGCTGAGCTGTTGATATTAACGAGGCCAGCTTAGTGCTTTCCTTACGGGAAATGGCTTTCCTTACGGCTATCCCAGAAGACAATCCCCTTGCCTGGCCTAAATTCTCAACCACCTGGGGCACTAAATTCACAATGGCATAGCCAATATAATAGCTATCCAGTACCGGATCTAACGTGAGATTAGAATTGTCACTAGCCCGCTTAAGCAGATCCAGCACCTCGGCAATCAATAAAGTATGCCGAGAAAAAATCTCATTAGCTGACCCAGTGAATGCTTCTGCTTCCAGCCGAGACCAAGTGTTTTTAATATTATTCCACTGTTCTGTGGTGCCTAACTGAGCACCAAGACGCTGATCAGCCTCATCTATTAAACGAATATCTTCAGCCAGCTGCTTTCTTTCTGCTAGGATTTTAGCTTTGAAATTTTCATTGCCTGATAAAAAGGCATTGGTCATCCCTCTATGTTTAGGAAGATGCTGAACAAGTCGCTGTACAGGTATAATATATTCTACTCCAGTCAGTTCTTTTTCAGCAAAATCAATGGTAATCATCTGCTCATTTACTAGAAAGAATGTGGTTATCACCAAAGGCGTGATAAATGCAATTGAAATCAACAGCATTTTTTTGGAACAGCTTAGCTGATTCATCAAAGCAGTGGCTGGTGCAGTGATCATAATCTTATCCTGAATACTATGTTAGAAATTAAAGTCTGCAATTATTGAATTTTGGCTTCTTTTAGGAACCAATTCCCTTAAGTGTAGTTAAAAAAACAGATGTTTTCATAAATTTGTCATATGGTAGTATGTTCAAAACTTTGCTGGGCAAGACCCTCTTGAAAATGTGAATGACAATGGCTATTGGAACAGGTTCGCTACTTAGATCAGACAGTTTGAAAAATTACACTCCTTTAGGCGAGGAAGGCAATCCCGTTTATAAATGGGCTACACAGATTAGGGTGGCTATTAGGCGCAATATTGGTGCTGAAAACATTAACGCTTTTGCTATTCCTCAAGTTAATGAAGATGGCGACATTCTAGATTGGTATGCGCCTGAACCGGGAGCTGTCGTTCCCTGGTCTTCAGCTACACGGGATGAGCAGATTTCTGCCAAACGGCAACTGGCTGATATCCAGCAGACATTATTGGCTGCAGAAAATAGGCCGGATAGATCCGAAGACAAAGACCAGACTGTATTTAAACGGCTATTGAAACATGTTCTTCAATTTCCGGATGATCAGCATGTCTATCTAGTAAATGGCAAACCCGTCCTTACCTTCTGGGGTTTTATCAATACGGACTCTGTGCCCAGCAACGACCCTTTAACTCTGTTAAGAATCCCTGAACTGCCTAAGCCTGCTGAAATTACTTCAGTCCCGGTACATGACACCGCTGTTGAACCCCTTCCAGTAAAGCGCAGGTCTTTATGGTGGTGGCTGTTATTGCTTCCCTTATTGCTGCTATTATTCCTTTTGCTGAGGAGCTGTAATGTTTTGCCGCCCTCTGTTAATTTAGGCGGCATTTCTATCCCAGATGTATCCCTTGGTATTGACCCGTCATTGGATATTGATCCTTCTCTTGATATTTCGGCAGGAACCCACCGAGATACTGGACATATTGACGGTCAGTTACCAGCCGGTTCAATAGAATTGCCTGAAAGCAATTTACCGGAAGTACCCGCAGAGGAAACTCCAGAACAGGCATTGGAACCAGATGAGACTGCATTGGATAAACAGCCTGAGCTACCCCCTGAACCAAAAGAAGAAACAGTACCGCCGGCGCCAGAAAACAGCCCTACACCTAAGCCCCCCTCCCAGCAGCCCTTGGAAATACCCAAAAACCCGGCAGAGAATAAATCGTTAGATTTTTTAAATGGCAGCTGGCAGGCAAATTCTGGCTTAATGGATGCACAGGGGCGGCCTGTTAATCTGGAATATAATTTTAAAGATGGCAAAGGCGACGTCAGAATCAGAAAAAATGACGGCACCGTCTGTACAGGCAAAGTTCAGGCTAGCATGAAAGGTGCTGAACTTGGCTTTTCTGATACAGGAAAAATCAAATGTCCTGACGGCAGGTCTTTTCAGCCGGCTAAAGTACAGTGTAAAATCAACTCTGCCAATCAGACTGTTTGCAAAGGCTCTTATAAGAATGGTGCCCGTTTTAATATGGATGTAACCAAGTCTAAGTCTGCACAGGCTGAGAAATAGCCGCCGTTTTTTGCAGAGAACAGTAGGGAGCAACCCCAATGTCGTTAAGTTAAGCATAAAACATTCGGAGGAGGGACTTTAGTCCCTACAAATACGGGGCTAAAGCCCCGCCTCCAAGCTTAATTAGCTCTATAAACCTTTTAACTTAATGACATTGAGGGCAGGATCATATAATGATTATGCTGGTTGTTAGATAAAACTTAAAAATGTAAGGAAGATAATGATTCCAGAGCTCACTAAATTTGAACAGCAAGTTTCATTGATTATGGCCAGTGGCGTTCAGTTTCTGGACTTTGGCCTGCAGATAGAACCGCGCAAGGAAGACCCGGGTGAATTTGCTACTCAAGAAGGCAATCGGTCTCTAGCCCGTCTAAAGTACGATTCACGTTTGGAAGAGTATATACAGCCGGATAAGCCGGGAATCCCCGTCAAACCGGCAGTGAGCATGCCTGTTGATCAGTCTTTAAAACTGCTTGATAAATTATGGCTGCCCATTCCTTTTTTTAAAAAATCCTCATCGGCAGAATTTTCAGAAGGTCCCGTCAACTGGGCACGGGCACGCATAGTTGAGCTTGAACCTGGAGAAAGCCCTGAAAATAGCAGCCATAGAATTACTATCGCAATAGATACTTCAGTTTATCCTGACCGAGATGGAACCGACTATTTAGCGCCTACCTTATCCAATGTTAATGCTGGGGCAACCTTTGCCTTGGCATGGCAATCTCATCAAATGCACTGGTTTACCGAATCAATCTGGGTCAATAAATGGCTGGAGGAAGTGTTCATAGATAATGCCGAAGAAAAATTGGGGGTTTACGCCGAAGATGTAGACAAGGAAATCACAGAATTAAGCCATCACGCGCACTATTTAAACTGGCTCTCCATTATCGGTGAATATGCCCATGCTCCTGAAATAAAGATCACTTTAAATTCATCAGATAATAAAGAACCCCCGATACAGGTAGATATGGTGCTTGATGTTGGCAATTCACGGACTTGCGGCATTTTGATTGAAGAACACCCGCAAGAAAGCGATGGCATGAAAAAACGCTATGAGCTGGAATTAAGAGATTTAAGTGAGCCTCAGCATATCTATACAGAACCTTTTGAAAGCCGCCTGGAATTTGCTCAGGCAAATTTCGGCAAAGATAACTGTTCTGTAGAAAGCGGACGCAACGATGCCTTCGTCTGGCCAACCTTTGCACGCGTAGGAAAAGAAGCCAGCCGACTGGCAAGCTGTAGACGCGGTACAGAAGGCCCCAGCGGTTTATCCAGCCCTAAACGCTATCTTTGGGATGAAAACCCTTTTGTACATCGCTGGCGTTTCAGCAGCTCCTTTGATCGCAGTGAACGCGAGCCTTATGCCAGTGCGGCACCTTTCAATCAATTAATTAATTCTACAGGCGAAGCACTTTACAACCTGCCTGATGATGATCCTGTTTTTCACACCAATTATTCTCGCAGTTCGCTAATGATGTTTATGCTGGCAGAAGTATTAACACAGGCATTATCGCAGATGAATAGCCCTTCTCAGCGGCTGAAGCAAAGCCATGCCAGCAGACCGCGCCATTTAAGAAGCATTATTATTACTATCCCGCCCTCAATGCCAATACCGGAAAGGGAGATTTATAATAAACGGGTTAAAGAGGCAGTTGGCTTGGTCTGGAAGGCGTTAGGCTGGCACCCCGAGGATGAACCAATAGACGGTGAAGGTGCAAAGCTGGCCTGGCCGCCATTTCCTGAAATAAAGTTGCAATGGGATGAAGCGACTTGTGGTCAGGCAGTCTATTTATATACAGAAATTGTCAATAATTTTGGCGGTCGCCCAGAAGAGTTTTTTGCCACCATGCGCAGAAACCCGGATCAGCAGGAAAGCAATAAACTAACTATCGCAACCATTGATATTGGCGGAGGCACCACAGATCTGGTTATTACTGATTATTCGCTAGATGCTGGCGGAGGCAGCGCGGCAGGCAGTGGCGCATATATTGTGCCCGAACAGCGTTTTCGTGATGGCTTTAAAATTGCCGGTGACGAAATTGTGCTGGAAACCATTCAGCTGCTGGTTATTCCGGCCATTGCAGAATCATTAAAGGCTATCGGTCTGAATGAACCGGAAATCCTGCTATCACGGCTGCTTGGTACCGAGTCCATCAGTGTCAGCGATGCCATGCATCGACAGCAGTTTACCTTGCAGATACTGTACCCTATCGCGCTGAAAATTTTAGCTGAGTTTGAAAACAGCGACCCAATCAGCATGACGGAGCAAAACACCTATACGTTTCGAGAATTATTGCAAGAAACAGGACTGCCGACAGAGGAAATTTTTGATTATTTTGCGGAAGGTGTTCGTCGAGAGATGGCTAATTATGAACAAACCTATAATATTTTAGATGTTCCCATTTTATTTAATCTGCGGAAAGTCCATGAACTGTTTATGACTGACCGGTTAGCCATCTGCAAAACCATTAAATCATTATCTGAAATTGTTTACCTCTATAACTGCGATGTCTTACTATTGACCGGACGCCCCTCAAAATTGCCGGGCATTCAAACCCTGTTTCGCATGTTCTTGCCCCTGCCTCCCAGCAGAATTATTCCTTTGCAAGGCTATCGAACAGGGTCTTGGTATCCTTTTCATAAACGGGGCAAGGTCGATGATCCCAAAACAACTGCGGCAGTGGGCGCCATGCTATGTCAGCTAGGACAAGGAAGGCTGCCTAACTTCTTTTTCCGTGCCAATGCCTTTAAGCCGTATTCGACAGTCAAATATATAGGCCAGATGGATGAAAATAGCATTATCAAATCGTCCAATGTTTATTATTCAGATATTGATCTAAACAATCCTGATTATGAGCTTCCTGATACCAGTTTTGAAATGCGTGGACTCATGCAGCTGGGTTTTCGCCAGTTTAATGTCGAAAGGTGGGGAGCATCTCCTTTATATACACTTACCTTTAATGATGAAAATGCCAGAGAAAAAATTTATGGGGCAGGAGAAGTATGCAAAATTAGATTGCAGCAACAGCGCAGCAGTGGGCGAAGTCAGGACAGTAATGAAAAATTCAGTATTGCCAGCATAGGGTCTGAATCTATCTCACTGCGACCCAATGCCGTTAAATTGCAATTGAATACCTTGCCCAGGGTAGGCATTAGCGAAACTAATTATTGGCTTGACAGTGGCAGTGTATACCGATGAGTGAAGAAATGGACAAACAATCAGAACAGCTAGCCTCTCATTGCGACGCTATCAAACAAGGTGCCGGGCTGGGCATAGACTGGGTTAAAGATGTGCGTGTCAGTTCATCCAGAGTAGACCGCGAAGCCGATGCACTGATACAGAAGCTGCGTCGCGTCAGGAATTTTAGCTCTCGCTTAGGCCAAGCCTCGCAAAGTCCCGTTTCAGTCGGTTTTTTTGGATTATCTCAGGCAGGCAAATCGTATTTGATCTCGACCATGGCTGCAGGAAAAAATGGTCGCCTGGAAACTGTTTATGATGGCCGGCGTCTGGATTTTATGCAGCATGTTAACCCGCCAGGAGGAGGGAAAGAAGCCACTGGACTGGTTACGCGCTTTACTCGAAAATCAGAGGCCACTCCTACAGGGTTTCCTATTCAGCTGGCTATTTTTTCAGAGATTGATCTGGTCAAAATATTAGGCAACAGCTTCTTTAATGATTTTAATCGGGAAAAAGTAATATTTAATACCGATGCTGAATATATCAATCAGCTGCTTGCCGACTTGAGTGGCAACCGAAAACAGCAGCCCACAGGCGGGGTGACTGAAGATGATATAGTTGATTTAATGGATTATTTTGAAAGCCGCTTCCAAAAGTCAATGGAACCATTGATGGGCAGCTACTGGCCTGTCGCCATTGATTTGGCACCCTATCTATCAGCCAATGACCGTGGCCGGCTATTTTCAATTTTATGGGGCGAAATTGATGAGCTGACAGCCACCTATTTATTGCTGCGTAATGCGCTGGAAACATTATCTTTTCCCAAGAACCTATACGCGCCTTTAGATGTTCTGGTAAAAAATAAAGAACAGGGAGACGGATTTTCCCAAATGGATAGCATTATGAATGTGGATATTCTTAGCCGACTAGGACATGACAATAATGACCGCATTGAGCTAAAACCGATAGAAGATGGACAGACACTGGATTCTGTTACTATTCCTCGATCCATACTGGCTGCATTGACCCTGGAAATGATTTTTCCGTTAACCGAACAGCCAGAATGTACAATGCTGGAAACGGTTGACTTGCTTGACTTTCCAGGTTACCGGGGGCGTTTAAATGTAGACAGCCTGGCCGAGGTAAAAGAAGCAGTAAAAGATAATCAGACAGATCCGGTTGCCGAACTGATTCTGCGTGGCAAGGTAGCTTATTTATTTGAACGCTACACAGATTTTCAGGAAATGAATGTACTGATTGTATGTACTCCGTCTGATAATCAGTCTGATGTAACCGCCGTTGGTCCCGTATTAACTAACTGGATAGAAAAAACACAAGGCGAAACCGCTGAAATTAGAGGCACAAAAAAATCAGGTCTGGTCTGGGCTATTACCATGTTTGACAAGCGCATCAGCCAATCATTAAGCCATACTGATGATATGCTTAAAATTGCCTGGGGGACAGGCGGCATGATGAAAATGGTCTTATTGGAAAGGTTTGGGCAATATAACTGGGTCAGCGAATGGGCGCCAGGCACGCCTTTTGATAATATGTTTCTGGTTAGAAAGCCCCGTGAACCCGTTAGTTTTCTAGATTTAGAAGATGGCTCGGAACAGGCCGTAAAGCCAGAATATCAACAGCAATTGCAATTGATGCGTGAGACATTCTGTGCCGATGAAACCGTAGAAAAACATTTTAACGACCCAGCTAGGTCTTGGGACAGCATGATGAACCTTAACCGGGGAGGTGTTGGACTGCTCTCTGCACAGGTAGAGTCTGTAGCTGATACCGCAATAAAGCTAGATCGAATCAGCGAACAGATTAGAGCAACCGTTGATGATTTGGTTAACAAGCGTTTTGGCAACTATTTTCAGGCAGAAGGCGCCGGAGAAATAGATAAAAAACGCATCATTGCCAAAGAAATTATTGATGGTTTAAAAGCCAGGGCACCGCTGATTGGCGAGTTGCTATTTCAAATGCAGCCAGTTACCGAACATTTCCGTTCAATTTATTTGCGCACAGAAACGGACAATGAAAAAACAGCTGCCAGCAAACCTGAAGAAGCAGAACAAAAAGTTAGCGCCGCAGTGCAAATTGATAACTCCATGTTCGACCTTGATCTTAACCTGGATTTTGAAGCTGACAGCACCGCGACTGAAGCTGTGAGCAGTCAAAAGCCCGATCTTTCTCCCCATACAAGTACCACCCGATTTATTCGCGGTATCATGCAGGAGTGGGTTAAGCATCTGCGAGAAATTCCTGACCGTACCGATTTGATGAATTTTCTGGGTTTTACCAAAACATCAGTTGAAGCCTTAATTGACGAACTGATTTCAGCTATGGACCGCTTAAAACTGGAACAGCGGTTAACGGATGCCATTAACAAAACCGAGCTGCAAACATCAGCAACCCGCTCTCGATTGGTAGACCGCCAAGTGCTGGTTGTCAGCAGTATTATGAATGAATTCCTATCAACATTAGGGACGGCCTGGCTGACTGTTACAGAAAGAGCAGAAAGCAAAGCACAGGCAGGGAAAAAAGTTTTTGCACCCGCCACTGCTATTCCTGCAGGGAAATTGCCTGCTGTCTCTGAACAGCCAACCCCCTATACTAAAATATTTATAATGGATTGGCTTGTTGCTCTGGAAAAATTGATTATTGCAAATGCAGGGCACAGTGCTGGGCGTGATATTACGCCAGAGCAAAATGAAGCTTTGGGTAGGCTGATGAAAATAATTTCTGGATAGGGCAAATAAAAGACTCTTCCGTACCCACCTTATTTTTGCGTTTAAAATTGACGTAATACATATAGAAAAGGAGCTGCAATGAAAGAATTATGCATATCTCACTTTACCCTGACCCATAAAATATAAAAAGCACATGGCAAAAATACAGCTTTCCCCAGAAACAAGAGCACAGGAACGTCGGCGCCCAGGATTTGCACTGTTAAAAATATCAGGCTGGAAACATGCCCCGCAGGTGTCAGAAATGTCAATCGAACGAAGCGACTCTGAGACCGAAGGAAAGTATTTAGGACTAGAGGGTCAGTGGGAGCACATCCCTGTCTGGCATGCATTGGCCAATATGACAACCGTTGAAGAAGGCATCATTGAGGCAGATGTCCCTCCCGCTTTTGTTGACCCCATTGTTTCAGTGCGAAATAAATCTTATCGCATCACCCTCAAATGCGCAGAAGAATCAGAAACACGAACTATAAAAGTGGGGGATATATTACCTTCCAGCGCAGCAGGTAGTTCCCCCGAATCTTTAGAACAGGGGAGTGGCTTAATTTTAGGCGACGCGGTTATTGAACCAGTTAAAGACCCTGAGCCCGAACCGACACCACAGGAAATTGACGAAGCTATAGAAGAAGCTCCAGAACCAATTGCAGTGCCGATTGCAGAGATTGAAACAGAGAGTTTTTTCAGTCGTCATAAAGGTAAAATAATTGCAGCTTTACTGGCATTATTACTGATTATTGCCGGTGTTTTAGCCTGGTATTTTAAACTGATTCCTGATTTTAATTCTGGCAAGCAAGATGATAAGCCGATAGAAACATCTTCCGCTGTTAATGCCACACCTGCATTAACAGCAGATAGCAATCTGTCAGATTTAGAGCTATTGCAAAAATTTATCCAAACCAAACCTAATACCGAGCAAATTCTGGCTCAGGCTAAGCAGTGGGGCAATACTGGTCATTGTGATGCCATGCTAAGACTTTTGGTGCATTCCGCTCATAAAAGCAATGACTCTGCAATAGCTCTTGAATATGCAAAAATGTACGATCCGGCAGAATTTAAACAAACCAAATGTGTAGATAAAGCGGATAAAGATACCGCACTGTACTGGTATCAAAAAGCGGTTGAAGCAGGTAGTGCCGATGCAAAATCATTGCTAGATAAATTGGAGAAAAAATAATGCTTAAAATATTAATTCTGCTTTCTCTGCTATTACCCGCCATGAGTCAGGCAGAAGAACGCAAACCCTTATTAATGGAAGGCAAAAAGACCCTCTATCAGCGTGTGCTAACACGGCCCGGTGCAAAAGTTTTTTCTAAAATTGCAGATAAAACAGGCATAACAAAGCCCACATTTACCCGCTATTATATTTATCAGAGAAAAACTGAGGCTAAGCAAGAATGGCTGCAGGTGGGCCCGGATTCTCGTGGTAAAACCATCGGCTGGATGCAGGCAGAAAATACCGCTCCCTGGAAACAGCAGCTTACTCTGGCATTTACTCATCCTGCAGGCCGTGAACGGGTTTTATTCTTTAAAGACAGTAAAGACCTTGAAGCAATTTTATCTGCGGATTCACCTGCCAACACAATTGCCCCTATCAGAAAAATTGTAGCATCGGGTAAGAAAGACCCAAGAATTTTATCCATAGAGCCAGAAAAGCCAGCGGATATTAATGAAAACTTCTATCTTTTACCCATACTGCAATCCGAAGAAGTATACTCAGGGACTAGCGGCGTTAATATGCTGCAGGTAGCCTCTGTTAGCAAACAGCCGGCAGCCAGGGGAAAATTGAAAATGCCAGGGTCAGGGGACTCATCTCAGCTTTTACACCAATTTAAAGCTTCCGTTGTTTTTGTGATTGATTCTACCATCTCCATGGGGCCTTATATTGACAGAACCCGAGATGCCATTAAGCGCATTTACAGCAAAATTGAAAAAGCTAAAATGCTGGACAAAATCAAGTTTGGCTTAGTGGCCTATCGCTCCAGCGTAGATGCCGTCCCAGGGCTGGAATATACTGCCAAAGAATTTGTAGACCCTGTTAAAGTGACAGATGGCAAAGACTTTTTAGCTAAAGTAAAAAACTTAAAGCCTGCAGCTGTTTCCAGCCGTCTATTTGACGAAGATGCCTATGCTGGCATTATGGCGGCCTTAAATGATGTTGAATGGACTGAATTTGGTGCCAGATATATTGTGCTGATTACTGATGCTGGCGCAATTGATGGCAATAATAAGCTATCATCTACTGGCTTAGGCGCTGAACAGGTTAGCCAAGAAGCAAAATACCGAGGCGTCGCAATTTACAGCTTGCATTTAAAAACCCCGCAAGGTAAAAAAAATCACCAATCTGCGGAAGCTCAATATAAAACGCTCTCCTCAACGCCTTTATTGAACCGCTCGCTTTATTACCCCATCAATATGGGATCAGTAGATGAATTTGGCAACATAGTCGACAGTTTAGCCGAATCAGTCGTAAAATTGGTTAACGAGGCTTATCAGGGTAAAGCCGTGGCAGGCAGTGCAAAATCGGCCGATGCCAAATTTGGTCAGCAGGATAATAAAATAAGCTCCGCTGAAAAAATCAGCCAAGATATGGCGTTAATGGGATATGCTATGCAATTGTCCTACCTTGGGCGGGAAACAGGTGCAAAAGTCCCCCCTATTTTTAAAGCCTGGATTAGCGACAGTGCTATTGAAAACCCCAGGAAAAAATCTACCGAAGTCAGGGTATTGCTAACAAAAAACCAGTTAAGCGATATGTATCAAGTGGTCAAATCCATCACCGATGCGGTATTAGAAGGCATTATTAGCCCTGACAGTTTTTTTACCCAGTTACGCTCAGCAGCCGCCACATTAGGTCGCGACCCTAACCAGATCAATCAGGCAAAAAATGCCAAACTGGCTGAACTGGGCTTAATGGGAGAATACCTGGAAGACCTGCCCTACCATAGCCATATATTAGATTTAGATGAAGAAACCTGGATGAGTTTTGGCCCCCACCAACAGGATGCTTTATTAAAAGACCTAAAACGAAAACTAAATCATTACCAAATATATAATGATGATACGGATCGCTGGATTCCTTTGGCAGAAGACAGCAACCCTGCAGATTATGTGTATCCCGTGCCGATTGAAATGCTGCCGTAAACTCTTGCAATAAGGTGGCTCGGAATTAATATGGCGCAGTTAAATCTGACAGCAAAGCATTTAAGATAGCCTATAAAATCAACAAATTAAAAACCAGCCTGGCTGGTCAATATATTTTTTTGTTTAATGTGCACGGGAGAAGTGATCTATTCGCCTGATAGCTCATCATATTCCAATAGCATATAATGCGCGCCCTCTTTCTTTTTAGAGTTGCCATCATCGCTGAGCAGAAGAAGCCGCCTTTTTCCGTTAACGGTTACCGGTGCGAGCGATTCTATATTCTTTAAATTAACCCTCTCTGGAAGGTCAATCCGTTCAGGGAACTGGCCAGGGCTCCCCCGCCAAAACCACAGCTGTGATTTTAACTTCCCATTCTCTCCTTTTACTTCATTGCTTATTAGGTAGCCTTTCAGATGAGTGTCATAATCCAGAGACCGAATTCCGCCACCTTTAAGATCCAGAAGAATAACCTTATTGGCAAACCTTGCCCGTTCATTACGTTCAAAAATGCCAACTGGATTTTCTAAAGTGACGAGCATGGATTTGCCATCAATTAATGGGGCCCTAAACCCTATTAACAGGCTATTTTGTTCTTTGTCAAAGCTGAATGCTTCTATATTAACGTCATCAAATTTTCTCTTGTTCTCTAAAACCCCTTTTAAAATACCCGATTCTTTTAAGTGCTTGAGAAATTTCGTATATGAACCGCTATCAAGCATCTTATTTCCGTTAAGCTTGAATCGTATTATTTGTTCCCGGCTTTTCTTGCGTTTGCCTTTTACTGTTCGGGAATGAGAGGTTATAGCATAAATGTAGCCATTTGAACTCAGAGTCGCCCCTTCCAAATCATTGAGCTCTCTTTTAAAAGCCTTAAGCAAAAACTTATCCCTTTGTACATTCTCTAGAATACTGCCATCGGAGCAAATCTCGACAATACTCAAAGCTGTGGATGATTCATCTTCAATAATGACCAACCTGCCGTCTGGAAGCTGCTGAGCCGCTGAAGGCTCAAAAATATTCTTAAACCTGGAAATGTCTACACGCTTGATTTTCACTATTTTATCTCCTAATGCTGGCAGGCAGCCTTCATATGATTTGTTTCCTGACAATGCCAGACCGGAAAACAAAACGCTCCAGCATAAAACGGAATAGGAGACTCGAAGCATTTTTAACTCTCTGGCGACCAATGTTTGGACTCACTCTATCCTAAAACAGGGCTGGCCATCAAATGAAGATATATATTTTAGAAATGGAGGGTTGCTTCTAAATAAAAGCTGCGACTGGCAATCGGAAGGTTTTCTTTATAATACGCAACACCAGGCTCTTTGCCATGTGTATCAAAAGCATTCCGAATTGATGCTGAAAAATCAACATGCCCAAAAAAACGTTTGCTGTTTAATGTTATATCCACTGTCTGATAATCATTAAGCGGCCTATTTTCATTGTCCACGGCATTAAGCCTATGTCCAATCCAGTTTAATTGGGTCTGTAACTGCCATTGTGGCAAAAAATTCCATACCATAGATAAATATACCTGGTGCTCCGGCACATCACGAACACGCCGGTTCAATTCATTATTTCGGGCATATTGCCAGGCATAATTTCCTTTGAAAAGCCATTGCTCATGAAACCTCCAATCCCACTCAAATTCAGCACCATATGCCGTTTGCCCTGCTGTATTTTCAACAGTTATCACATTCATTTCAGAGGTTTTCGCCCCTATTAGGTTGTCAATCACATAGTAATAGACATTACTCGCCAGTCTTAAATTGCTTATGGGCCGATAATCAAATGCGAGCTCGACTGTATCTATGGTTTCAGGCTGAATGTTGGGGTTTCCACGAAATAACTGGCTGTTTTGCTTTTGTTCTACAAAGCTAGGTGCTCTATAGGCACGGCCATATAGCAGCTTGGCATTCAATTGTTCAGAAACATCCCAAACCAGTGCAAAACGCGGATTAAATGTGCTGCCAAAGTCAGAATAATTATCATACCGAATACCTGCTGTAAAAGACCAGTCAGCATTTATTTGCCACTCGTCCTGCAGAGCGACAGACCAGATTGACCGATAAGAATCAGGCAAAGAAATAAAATCTGTTGCAGTGACATCGGTTAAACTCCCATCAATCACATTTTCTGAGCCGTCGATAACGCTATAACCAAAATTACGCTGCTCTTCAGTCTGTGTCTGTTCATAGCGATAGCCCAGGGTTATTTTTAACAAATGGTTTTCAAAGCCTTTATACGAGGAACTGGTGTCAAATGAGACTATTTGGCTTTCTATTCCGGTACGCATTCTCATCCCATCAGGGAAAAAAACCAGATTCCCTTTGTCAGAGTCTATATTACCCTCATTATTAATCGGCAATACAGCCTCCTCTGGGGAAATATGCGCATCTACATTCAGGTTGGCATATAAATAACTCGCATGCACCGAAAACTCCCAATTTTCTGCCAGATCTTCAGACGAGTAACGTAAGTCAGCCAAATAGTTTTCATTATCAAACATCCCCTGATTATCTATAGCGCCTCCTGGACCCGCTCTTAAACCGCCATCAACTGTATTAAATGCCCAAAAGCCAATGTCCCAATGCTTACGCCGCATATTCAGATGTGCATTCCACCGCTCTGCCTGTGTTTGCATTTCACTGGGGGCCAGTGATACATGGGTGTTAAGCTTTGCATCAAATTGTGATTGCACATCAGAACTGACTACTCTATCGCCATCATTATTATTATGGGTATACTGTAATGTGGCGCCAATGTCCCAGCCTTGCCATTCACTGCCATGCATGCCCCAAATACTTTGTGTGTCCCATCTTCCTCCGCGGATGCCCACTTCGGTTCCTGCTATGTCTTTTGCCTTTTTTGTTATTATGTTAATTACCCCAGCAAAAGCGTCTGCACCGTATAAAGCAGAGCCAGGGCCTCTGATTACTTCAATTTGCCTAATTGCTTCGACTGGCAATTCCATGCCCGATAATTTACCCCCTTTAAAAGGCGCCGAAAAACGAGTTCCATTTAGCATTACTAACACTTGTGCATTAACATCATTGCTAATGCCCCGCATCGAATAAACCGCATCACCCGTAATGCCCTGAATACGAACATGCAGCCCCGGCACTGTTTCCAAAACCTGACTTAATTCCGTTGCTCCCATGGTTCTAATTTGCTCGGCAGTTATCACCGTTGTCACTGCAGCAGATTGATAAACCGGCTTTGCCGTACCAGTAGCAATACTCACAGGTATATTAGCCAACTGTTCAGGTGACATTTCAAAAAAGACATCCATTTCATCTGCAATAGCCGCCAAATAATAAAATGACATTATGACAGCAGTACAAACCTGTCTATATAATCTATTGACTGCTTTTATTTTATCCATGAGAAAACTAAAAACAACATTTTAAGCCGTTGGTTATATTTGTTAAGAACGAATGCTCATTTGCAACTTACCGTAGAAAACAGGGATTCGTTTTGTCTTTTGCATTGAAAGTAAAAACACGAATTTTTTTAAAACAATTGAAGCACTCTAAAAAGCATTTAAGCTACCCGCTCAAATTAGGAGCGGCCACAAATAAAATACCTTTAAATGAATTTTTGGTCAGCTAAACGAAATTAGTTTTAGTGCCTGCCAAGTCAGCGTAATTAAAAAGGCCTCTCTTTGACTAAGCAAAAACCTTCCATTTATGGCGCAACATCAAGAAATAATTGAAAAAATGTTTAACTTTCTGGCATTCTATCATATCCCTGCGAAAGTAGGCTTTCGTTTCCTAACTTTCTTAAGGGACAACGAAAGGTGGATAGCGTGCAGCTGGGCGCAGATTAATAGCTTGTGCTAGAAATCATAACCCAACTGATCTTTCTAGTATTGCCCGGGGAATTAGTCTTTATAGGCAGAAGCTAGGTTGGAAAATAAAACTTTACTCATTCCTGATATTTTCAAAAACTTTTCCAATTCTTCTGCCAGGCTGGATTCCTGATAAGATTGCTGCATTGTCAATAAAGAAAAGCCAGTGGCGGCATTAATTGCAGATAAGACTTTTGAGCACTTATCAGGGCTATCCCCAAACAGGCTAATCACCACCGGAATTAACTGGCTATTAATCAGAGTCATGCCGCCTGACATAAATTCAACAGGCAGTTTAACTTTGACATGAACATCACCCACCTTATACATGCTCTCTGTATAGCTGGTATCAAAATCATTAATAAACAGCCCTTCTAGCCACTGGGTATGCATTGCTCTCAATGCATCAATTCTGCCCTCTAAAAAAGGTTTTGTTTCAGGAATTGAGCTTAGCTGCGAATAAAAACTTTCAGTAACTGTTTTCAAACTGGGGATTATTTGCGGCCCTATCTCCTGCAGCAATTCTTCATATTCGGCCGTCAGCCCCGTAAATGATTTGGCATACTGGGTTAATTGATCAAAATCGTGCGACATATACTATTTTCTCCTAAGTAAATACTAAGACACCTGGAAACACATCCTCCCACCTTGCATATTTTATGATCATGATGCTTTGCAATTTGAGCGGGATGCTTATTTCCAATTGCCTAACTAACATTCATCTTTAATATTAGTAGATAAAAACTGACAGACACTCTTTATATTTATAATTAATGATATTATATTCTTAGTTAAATACTGGGTTATTATTTTTTATCGGAGTCTTACTATGACACAAATAACAAAAGCAGATGTGCAAGAGCTGCTTAAAACACTTATCGACCCTAACGTTGAAGCTGACTTGGTGTCAGCCAAGTCAGTGAAAAACATTGCCATTGAAGGTGGCAATATTAATATAGCTATTGAATTAGGCTATCCCGCCAAAAGCTATGAGACTATTTTAAAAAAATCCGTTATAGAAAAGCTGCAGAACATTCCTGGTACAGAAAATATTACTGTAGATATTACATCAAATATTATTTCCCATTCTGTACAGCAAAGTTTGCAGCCCATTGCCAATGTAAAAAATATTATTGCAGTTGCCTCAGGCAAAGGCGGCGTTGGCAAATCTACCACTTCGGTAAACTTGGCTTTGGCTTTAGCTGCCGAAGGTGCAAGGGTTGGCATTCTTGATGCCGATATTTATGGGCCAAGCATTCCTACTATGCTGGGTCTATCGGGCCATCCTGCCAGCGATGATGGCAAAACGATGAACCCCAAAATTTCATTTGGAATTCAGACCATTTCAATAGGCTATCTGATAGAACCTGATCAGCCAATGATTTGGCGGGGACCAATGGTAACCAATGCTCTTCAGCAATTATTGAAAGATACCAATTGGGACAATATTGACTATCTAATTGTTGACCTGCCTCCGGGTACAGGTGACATTCAATTGACCCTTGCCCAGCAAATTCCTGTGACTGGCGCAGTGATTGTCACCACCCCGCAAGATATTGCTTTGATTGATGCACAGCGTGGCTTAGGCATGTTTGAAAAGGTCAATGTCCCCGTTCTTGGCATTATTGAAAATATGAGCACACACATTTGCAGCAATTGCGGTCATGAAGAAGCTATTTTTGGCCAAGGCGGCGGTGAAGCGATGGCTAAGAAAAACAATATTGAATTGCTGGGTTCCCTGCCTTTAGATATTCATATCCGTGAATTTGCCGATTCGGGCAGGCCTACAGTTGCGGCCGACCCAGAAGGCAAGTCTAGTGAAATTTACAAATCAATTGCCCGCAAGATGGCTGGAAAACTGGCATTGAAGGGCAAGGATTACAGCAGTAAATTCCCTAATATTGTTATTCAGAATACTTGATCATTTACCCTTTGTACTTTGCTGTTTAACTTGCCCGTACCGAATGTAAATAGTTAGCAATTGAACTAACAAATATGTGACATAAAATTCACAAAGTACAAAAAAAATAACTCGCCTCCATTTCTACAACAGAAAATAGGCTATATGGCACACTCAATGCGCCATATAACCTATTTTTTACGATACATACAGAGCCATAAGAACGTAAGTTATTGAATTATAAAATATAATTTATTGGAACAAAAATTGCTTTTGTTTTTTTACAACATTTTGTTGCATAACAGTATAAAAACAAAGGCTACTATGAACTCAAAATCCACACTTTTTTTATTCTGCCTGCTTCCTAGCATGTCAGTTTATGCCGAACCCGAAGGGGATATCCATCGGGGTGAAGATATGGTTATCACCACTGGGCATAAGTTATTCCCCAATACTACGATTGCTACGCCTAGTTTTGGAGTCTCTAAGGAAGATATAGCAAAAACCAACCTAATCAGTGCCGAAGACGCTCTTAAAATGGCTCCTAGCGTACAGGTGAGAAGAAGGTTTTATGCAGATACAAATGGCGTTACGGGTATTAGAGGATCTAATCCTTTCCAGACAAACCACTTCAATGCATATGTTGATGGCATTCCTATTCATAATCCAGTGCAGACCCGTTTTAATGGTGCTCCGAAATGGAATATTATTGCGCCAAATGCAATAGAGACTTCAACAGTTTTCTACGGTCCTTATTCTGCAGAACATAGATCTGCTTTTGGCGGTACATTTGATTTGAAAACGAGATTACCAGAAGAGTTTGAAATGAGCATGGAGGTAACAGGCATTATCCAAGATTCCAATCTTATGGGGCAGGAAGAGGTGCTCACAGGACATAAGGAATTTCTCTCCGCAGGTAATCGTTTTGGCAATTGGTTAGTTTACGGTTTTTACAATCATCTGGAAAACGAAGGTCAAGCACAATCTTTTTCTACCAAATCGTCAACTCCTGATAACACCACTGGCTCTTTCAGACAGGACGACATTAAAAACAACAAAAGATACATTACCGGTGATAGAGGGCTAAATGAAAACCTTACCGATTTATATGAACTAAAAATAGGGTATGACTTTAACCCTGATTTAAGAGGATTATTTACCATTGCTTTTGAAGATACAGAAAGAGTGAGCAAAGGCAGAACCTATTTAACCGATAGCACAGGAAATGCTGACTGGGTATCTGCCGGAAGTAGCGGCAAGATGAAAGATTCCGATAATGAAAGAAAAACCTTAATGTATGGTTTTAATTTGTCAGGTAAATTAACTGATAATTGGGATATTGATACAACGGCCAGTTTTTTTGATGCCTTTAAAGATCAAACCATTACCTCAAATTTTAGCCACAATGACCCGCGATATGCAACGGACAAGGAAGGAGATGTTAAAGATATCGATGTTTGGTGGGCGGACTACAGTATAAAGCTAGCCACTCAAAACCTATTCGGCAGAGACGATCTAGGCTTTATGGCCGGCTATCAATTTAATCATTCATTCTTGGACATAGATAAACATGAAATCAATGAAAATGGCACACACACAAATAGATTGCTAGATGCAGATGGTGGCTCAACTGAAATTCACAGTGCTTTTATGCAAGCAGACTGGGACTTCATTGAGAACTGGAATATTATGGCCGGTTTTCGCTATGATTATTGGTCCGCAAGCAGAGGACATATAAATAACAGCGACCTCCCTGATAGAGACGCATCTCGCATTTCACCCAAAGCGTCCTTAGCTTTTACCCCTACGAATGAACTAAGCCTGCGATATTCATTTTCTAAAGCTTATCGTTTTGCGGTGGCTGAAGAATTGTTTAACAGCTCTAAAAGTGTTAATGTCGAAAATATCTCTGATCCAAACTTGGCCCCTGAAACGGGTTACTTCCATGACTTTAACATTCGGTACGAGCTTGACCAAGGTTACACCAGTGTTTCATTTTTCTACAATGAAATTGAAGATGAAATTCAAAGCACCTCCATTTTATTAAATGATGGCAATGAAAAAAGGCAAACTCAAGGTATTGGTAAAACCGAGACCATTGGGATTGAAATGGTTTACCAGCAAGATTACATTATGGATTTACCGATAGGACTATCTTTGAATGGAACATGGCTGAATAAAGAGATTAAAGAGAATCCAAAAAATCCAAAATTTGTCGACAAGGAATGGACTAGAGTACCAAAATGGAGAGCCAATGCTACATTAACTTACCATGCAACTTCTAATTGGGATAACATTGTTTCCTTACAGTACAGGAGCAACGAGTTCAATAAGGCGGATAATTCTGACACGAACCCCAAAGCCTATGGAGGTGTGGGCGAGCATGTACTGGTTAATATCAAATCTGATTATAAAATGGATGTTGGCAATGATATGACGGCTAAATTTTCTGTGGGTATTGACAATCTTCTTGATGAGGAATATTACGAATTTCACCCGTACCCTCAGCGAACATTTTTTGCAACTATTGGATTAGATATCTAAGTTTTTAGTTTCAACCTACCTAAAAAGCCTCCTTGTTTGGCAAGGGGGCTTTTCTATTTAATGACAATAATAAAATGGTTTTTGTGATGAAAAAACAATTATTTTTTATCCCACTTTTATTGATTAATTTTACTGCCTGTTCAATTAATCCCAAAACTGAAGTTTCTGCCGCTCAGCATGCAAAAGCACCTACCTCTAAACATAAAAAACACGGCCATAAAAAATCAAATGATGGCGTTATCAGTGTAGATATTGTTAACAGCAATAATCGTCTTCATCTCCTGACTGGAAAGCTATTACAAGGAAAAAAAACGCTTTGGTATCAAAATAGCAATGATGGCGGTAAAAGCTGGTCATCTGCAGTTAAAGTTTTAAATGAAGATAATATTGCGGTAAAAATGACGCGTGGCAATGATGCACAAATTGCAGCTCAAGGGGATAATATAGTTATCACCTGGACAAAATATGATCCAAAAAGCCGTTTTAAGGCTGGAGCAATGCAAGCAGCCCGTTCTACTGACGGCGGCTTGCATTGGCAATATTCAGCGGCGCCGCCTGACTGGAAAAAAGGGCCTCATGGCTTTATTGATATGGCTGCCGATAATCATGCCATGCATGCTGTCTGGCTGGATAGTCGCGTTAAAAATCCAGGCATTAAGGCAACCCAGGGACTGCGATATTCAATATCTACCGATGGCGGGCTAAGCTGGCAGAGCAATAAAACATTAGATAGTGTGAGCTGTTCTTGCTGCTGGAATACAGTCAAAACTGATGCTGATGGCAAGGCCTACGTGCTATACCGAGACAAACAGCCCTCCGATATGTCAATAGGGGTTATTAATAATCAGCAGCAATGGCACTATCTAAGCCATGTAGGGGCATTTAACTGGCAATTTGACGGCTGCCCTCATATAGGCGGCAGTGTGGACTTCCAGAATGCAGCAGGCAATAAGCGGATGCACTCCGTTGTTGGAACCGGGCACCCAGACCATCTAGGTGTGCATTACTTATATTCAGATGATGGAGGTAAAAACTGGTCTACACCCCTGCCTCTGGGTACTGAGTCAGCTATTCATGCCGATATTGCCGCCCATGATAACGGTTGGGTAATCGCCATTTGGGATATGATGACCGAAAATGGCTTGGTGGTTTTTAAAGCAGAATCTAAAAACCGAGGTAAAAACTGGTCAGCTTCAGAGCAAATATCCACCACTAATATGAGGGCAAGCCATCCTCGTATCGTTAAAACCAAAAAAGGTTTTTTTGCAGTCTGGACAGAAAGCAACGGTCAAGAAACAACACTGGCAACTCAAGTGTTTTATTAGCCCATGTCATCAAGTTAGGACTTATTAAGCTTAGAGACGGGGCTTTAGCCCCGTATTTGTAGGGACTAAAGTCCCTGCTCCGAATATTTTAAGTACCCAGGTAAAATTAATTTAACGCCATTGTGAGGCGGCCTATTCCTCAGGTACGTAAACAAAAGAACCGTCTTTCATTCGATAGGCAACACCTGCTTTACTGCCTTCACCTTTCCCTATGGCATCTGATGCTTTATATCGTTCTATTTTTTCGCCTTTTTTAATCACCATTTCCATATTGGCTTCACCTGGGTTTTTTATAATGGTGACGGTCTCTTCATTAAACGGGTTAAGCGGGTTTTTAACAATGATAATAAGCAATGTTGCAATTAACATTAAAAACACATCAATTAAATTAATCACCGATAACATAGGGTTTAATTCTTCATCTTCATCTAAAATTTTTAAGCCCATCAGTTTGCTCCCAATTGTTTTTCTATTTCGACCAGCTCTTCAGCAAACCAGCGCTTTTTAACAGTAGCAACGAAAAATGTTAAAGAGGCTGCGGCTAAACTAATCGTTACAGCTGTAAACGCAACCCCCAAATGCTCACCCATGGCATAAGTGTTATTTTCTTCTAAAGCAACTAAAGCCGGGCCCATGGGAATCAATGTTGCAATCAAGCCTAACATGGGCGTAAGGCGGGTGACGATTCTTACCGTTTCCAGTTTTTTCAGTGCGTAAACTTCTACTTCATTTAGACTGACTGACTTCTGAGTAAGAAAGTAGTTTAGTATTGGGTAGCCAGGCTGGATCTTTTTTTGTAGAGTATTTTGATGCCTTAACCATAATAAGGCACCCATTCTGCCCGTCTCCACAATGCCATAAATAAAAGAAAGATAGATGCCTATTAATACAGGTTGCAATAGGACTTGTGAAACTTGGTAGGCTAAATTTTCCATGATTATATAAATTTGTAATAAAGATCATCATTCCCATGCTCTGCGTGGGAATGCAGTTTGTGATGCTTCTGCGTCACGGAATGAGCTACCACGAGAACGTGGGAACCATCCTCAAATGCAGGTTACCCTCAGTGTTAGAACGAAGCCTAAAAGACTGTGAAAATATTAGCTTTTCTCTCCCCTCTTTACAAAAAGGGGCTGGGGAGATTTAATTTTAACAATAAGGATTTAATAGCCATGCATTATTGTTTTATAAAATCCCCTTCAACCCCCCGTTGTACATGGATGTAGCAGTGTCACATTAGGCAGGAGCCGATTGTGACCTTTTTCAAAGGGGGAGGTCAAAAGCAGAATGTTTTCACCGTCCCTAAAGCCTCACTTCCTTATCGTTGTTTTTTTGCCGAGTAAGCTCAAAAGCAAAGCCAACAATAAACATTAACAATAATGCTAAACAAATCCAATAAATAGTCATATCATCCTCCTCATTCATTTGCTGGTCAGGCTGCTTTTCAAGCTTTACCCCTTCTACTTGGACAGTTTCCGCATTAGCCGTTGCCTCTGCTTGCTGTTGGGTGGGATTTGCCTGGCGCTCATTTAACTGCTGTAAAGCTGAAACATCAATGCCAAACCCCACTGCTTTAGTTTCCAGGAATTTTTTAAACTTTTCATTCGGCGTATACACATCCTGTTCTTTAATAATTTCCATATATTTTTCAACTAATGCTTTAACCGTTTCATCCGAAGCATCCCAATAATCCTTACGAACCGCTTCCAACATACGCTCAGAAATTTGGGCAATAGCGGCGGGCTGTACTTCTTTAAACCATTCATCCACCCCCAGTTCTAATTTATCCTCTACATAAATTTCAAACATTTCCTGCCACTGATCCGCTCTAACTGCTTCAGGTGACATCACATTCCAGCCCCAAAAATTATTTACTACGTCTAAAATTTCCAACGCGCCAGAATAGCCCTCATCCATCATTTCTTTTACCCAATTAGGGTGGTAATAACGGGTGCGTAATTCCTTGGCGATAAATTCTGCAGCAGTTTCATTCTTAAAGTTTTTGGTATCACGTAAATTAGCGATATACAGCTCAGGCGTTTTACCATCTAAATACCTTACGGCTTGCCCAATACCGCCTAAATATTCAAAAGGATGATCTATGGATAAAATACCATGCAAGTTTGAGCTTCTGGATAAAACCGCCGCTTTAGTGCCTTTTAGGTTTTCTGCAAACAGGTCAAAGTTTTTCAGTTTTACATTGCGAGTGCCTTCTTCTGTTCCAAATAAATGCCCCATTCTTGATAAATAGGTTTTAACCATGGACTCATCATTATCCCAAGTATCACTTGCCAGTGTGGCATCGGGTAAATTAGTGCCATAGACACCACTTTCATTAGCAAAAAAACGAACTCTGGAATATTTATCGGCATCTTCTTCCGACAAGCCTTTTGCTATCATTCCCTGTTTCAACTGTTCCGTATGTTCATTGACAAAATTTTGTGGTTCTTTTAATTTTGCTACTTTAACAATAGCTTGAGACAGCCTGTCCATTACCCCTGGTAAATTATCACGATATAGTCCTGTAGCAGATAACACCACATCAATCCGTGGCCTTTTTAATTCATCCATCGGTATGATTTCCACGTCTTTTACTTGGTCACGTTCATTCCAGACAGGGCGAACACCAATGGTGTATAAAACCTCAGCTTCCAGTACCCCAAAGTGCTTTAAAGTTTCAGTAGACCACATGGAAAAAGCCAGTTTATCGGGGTACATGCCATGTTTGGCTTTGTAGCTTTCAATCAAATCGGTTGCTAAAACTTTTCCCGCTTCCCAAGCCGCTTTCGTCGGTATTTTTGTGGGATCAAAGCCATAAATATTTTTTCCTGTCGGAACAGCTTCAGGATTACGAATAGGGTCATTACCAGTACCCGTTGGAATATGTTTAGCGGCTAAGCCGTCCAATAAATGCTCAATTTCTTTTTCAGCCAAAAAATTATCATAATGAACCTGTGCCTGTTTTAAATAAACTTGCACTTTGGCAGAAAAAGAATCTAGCGGTTTTTTATTAACCAGAAAGTCTTTTAAGTGATTAAACGACTTAGTTTTATAAATTTGCTGATACTCTTGGGCTAAAACATGAGATGGCTCTACCCCGTCAGCAGCTTGAATATAATCCTTATCCAACATTTGAAAAACAGTTAACAGCAGATGATCTGTTTCTGCAATACTGCCAAAATGATGCAAGCCCATTGGTTGCGCAGTGGCTGCTAATTCCAGCAAATAATCATGCAATTTTTTATTAAAACTGTCGAAATCCTGCCAGATTTGTTCTTCTGTCAGACTCATATCCTTATGAAAATCTAAAGCAACCACTTGAGCAACCATCGACTTCTTGGTTTCTTCTTTAACCCGCCCCTCGTCCAGCTCACCAATCTGATGCATTTTTTCATGGATTTCTACCAAATCACCATACAAGCCAGCAGGTGCAAACGGCGGTGTATTATGAGAAATAACCACGGCTTGTCCTCGGCGTTTAGCGATTAATGCCTCTCCCGTATTGGCTACACTATATGGATAAACAACGGGCACACTACCAATAGTCGAGTAGGAATCATCATAAGCCCATAAGCCACGTTCTTTACCTGCCAGCCATTCTTGCGTACCGTGAGTACCGACATGAACGATAGCATCCGCTTTAAAACCGTCTACAATATAATGATAAACTGCGCGGTAGGCATGATGCAGCGGTACTTTTTTATCGTGAGAAATATCTTTTTCCCTATCTCTTCGCGAACCTCTATTGGGCTGAGGCATAACAATGATATTGCCTAATTTTAATCTAGGGATAATAAAATACCATTGCCCATCATCCTTAATGGTTAAATAATTATCCTCAGGGTCCCCCCAAGTCTCTTGTATCCAGTCTTGTTGTGATTGTGGAAAGGTCGTTAACCATTGTTTGTAATCAGCAACAGGAATTTTTTCAGCTAAATCTTCTTTTAATAAGTCGCGTAATGCCTGGTCATTATCTACTCGGTAATACGGTTTAATAAGTTTTTTAATCTGTTTAATCAAGGTGTCTGGGTCTGTGTACGGCACGGTGTAGCCCGCTTTTTTCATTTCGATAAAAATATCAGCCAAACTCTCGGGAATATTTAAAAAAGAGGCACTGAAATTCTCTTCGCCATCTGGCGAATTCCAGGTAACAAAGGTAACTTTTTTATCCTTATTATCCATTTTTCTAAGTTTTGCATAATTTAATGCGCGTCCCAGCATTAAATCCATTTGCTCAGGTACCGCGACATATTTTTCATCTACTTTACGTTTTACTGCCACAATATTAGGGGTAATGCGCCCCGCTATTTCTGGCAAGGCAATAAAGGTAGGCGAGAATACAAAGGACATGCCTTGGTCGTCCTTTAAATAATCATCATAATCACCCGAACGATATAGCATAGCTTGCATAACGGGAATGCCCAGTTTAGTCATCCATGTTTTCTGAGTTGCAACTGAGGTGTACATCCCTGCAAAATTAATCATTACATCAATAAATAGCTCTTTTTCTTCAACCTGATCTGTATGGCTGTGATTATGCCCTTGATGACCGGAATGGTATAAAAGTGCATTATTTTTTTCAGCATCATTAGGATCATAAAAGGCAATAGGTAATGCCCCTGCTTTTTCAATACGGCGAATTAAGTCATCTAAATGCTCAGTCATATCATCGGCAATGCGTAACTGATGAAACCCGACGCCAATTACAGGAATATCCTTGGCTGGCTTTTTCCAGGCTAAATAGTCTTCCAAAGTAGCAAAAACCATTTGTGGATAATCAGGGTGATAAATTCCATTTTCAGGGAAAATAATGGGTGGCAGAGCGGCTTTATCAGAGACTTTAAAAATAGCCTGGTTTAAATAGTCAAACAGACGATTAAAATTTTCTTGTCCGCCATTATCGTAATAATCAAAAACCGTTTGTGCCTGTTTTGGTGATAAACCTTTAGTCAGTGGACGCTGTTTGTACCACAAGCCAGGAAATACTTTGCCTTTATGCTGCATAATCGCGCCACGGTATTGATTTACCATTTGTACAAATTGCCCCATATACACATAGTCAAACATCACCATATCGTGTTTTTGCATTTCCTTGGCAATGCTCTCTTTATCCTGCCCCATAATAAACATCGGTTTTAGGTTTATTTGGTGTTTTCTAGCGATTGACTGCAACAACCTGGCTTTAGCTGGTTCTGACGGTGCATTAGCCATCCATAAAATAGAGGGTTGATTCATACCCTGTGCGAGTCCAACGGACGCAAAGTATAAAATCAAAAAAATGCTTCTACGGTTAATAATCCGCAATAAATTCATGGTCGTATTACCTGGTAAAAAAGGGAGGGGATGTTTAATAAAACAGTTATCCCCGAAGTCTCTTATCGGGAATACACATCAATGGAGGCATTGTTTTGCTTATCAAACCAACGCAGCCAAACCTCTAGTAGTCATCATCCAAAACCTGAGGTTCTAAAAACACCAGCATATCTAACATTTGATCATCAATGACTTCCCGCTCTGAAAAAGTAAAGTCATCCACGTATAACGCCATATATTCTGATAGAGAAAGCTGATCTATTTCATTTTTAATAGAATTTGGCCGTATAGTGCCTGATAATCCGATCACCACCAGAACAGCACTTGCAACAAGTGCGATTGATACTGGGATCGTTAGAATTTGTCTGTACCCATCATTTATAAAGTGCATAGAAAGTGGGCTTAACTTTTGCCTTTGCTGGGGCAAACTGGCTATAATTTTTTCTGAACATAGCTGGTCCAGCTGCCAGTCCGTGGCTTCTTCTCCAAGCTGATCAGAAAATTGCATGTATTTATCTAAAGCCAGTGCTTCTTTTTGCAAATCGGATAAACTTTTAGAGTCTGGCAATAATTGCAATACAGCCTGGCGTTCCCGTTCGGGCCATGCCTGCGGATAGCCGCCATAACATAAAATAATTGCTTTTGCCCTATCAAGAGATATCATTGATAACACCTGTTTCAAAATCATTCTGCTGCTGTTCTATTTGACTATACATTTTTTTTAATTTTCGCCGGCCTCTCGCTAATAATGATTCCAGAGCATCTAAACTTATCCCCATAATAGCCGCGGCCTCACCATTGCTAAAGCCCTTAATTGCACAAAGTGCAATTGCCGTTTTTTGCCTTTCGGGCAAAGCGGCTAACGCTATTTTCTGTACTGCCAGACGATCCTCCGTATCCATCAATTTTTCAATAAAAGCACTTTCATCAACAATATTTTCATCACAATCCGGATTATATTCAACTCTCTGTTTTCGCAGCTGATCTATGCTTTGGTTGTAGGCAACCCTATAAAGCCATGCTTTGACTGATGCACCTTTATCTTGCCAGACAGGCGCCTTGCACCATAAGCGAATAAAGGTTTCCTGAGCAATATCTTCTGCATCGCTTCTCTGTGGAAAATAGCGCATAGCAAAGAGAATGATTGCGCCGAGGTGTCTTTCCATTAATTGTGAAAAAGCTATTTTGTCGGCTTGAGCAATTAGTTTTAGCAGTTCCTTATCGTCTTTTTGATTCTGCCGTTTATTCATTTGTCCCTGTTCTCTTGGTTTACTATTAACCAAAGCCTTAGCGTAAGCTGGCTATCGTTAATAAAGGCGGATTACGCTAACGCTTATCCGCCCTACAAAAGGCAAAATATGTTTAGTCCTTTCTGCGCATCTGACTCATTGCCTGAATTTCATCCTGAGTAATCACCTGATCTCCATTGCTGTCCAGTTTTTTAAACATTCTTTCCGAAGAAGCCTTGCTTTCCTTGATAGTGATCACGCCATCACCATTGGTATCAATTTTAGGGAAATAATGGCTGGACTTTTTAAACCGTGATTTTTTCCCCTTGCGCAATTCTTCCTCAGATAAAAATCCATTATTGTCTTTGTCCAATCTGGCAAACTTCTTTTCAGCTTTTTTCAGTTTTGCATCCAAATATTCCTGCTTACTCACCAAGCCATCATTATCAGCATCCATTTTTGCTTTATAGCTTTTAGCTTTATTCCTTTTCTTGGCATTGCTCTCAAACTCTTCCTTTGATACAACGCCATTATTATCGGCATCCATTTTTTCAAAGCGCTGAGCCATTGAAACATCAAATTCTTCTTTAGTAACTTGATTATCACCATTAATATCAAATTTATTGATAAATTTACTTAAATGTCTGCCTTGTCCTTTTTGCTGAGGCGCAGCTGTAGTGGCAGAGCTGAAAACAGTGGCTGATAAAAGTGCGATAGCACATACGGTTAATTGTTTTTTCATAATATTACCCTTAATTATTTTCGAATTAAAATACCTATCGCCTATTAAACGCATTCAATAAAAAAAACCGTCCTTAACCGGGGATTAAATTACTTTCGGCAGTTTGGCGAAGAATTTTCTGGCTTAGGGATCAGGCTTAAAATTGAGTGGAATTTCTACAGTCACAATATCTTTAAAGTAACCTTTTGGAGGGTTAGGAAATGGCGAGGCTGCTTTAATGCTTCTAACGCTTTGGGTATTGAAAATTTCATATTGAGACGGTTCCACTACTTTAATGCCTTCAGCATCTCCAGAAGGCAAAATTTTAAACTGTACGATAACTCGGCCTTTCAATTGCTGTTCTTTGGCACTTTCAGGGTATTCCATAAAAAAACCTATTTTACGATATACCATTTTATAGTAGCTATCGGGCATAGTCTTTTCAACTTTGGGTGAGTCGATAAAGGGATAAAAAGCAATCTCAATAGCTTCTGCAATATGTTCTTTTGGCGTTTCATCAAAATGCTTTGCATTTCTGGAATAGACACTTCCTGTTACAGTATTTTTAGTTTTAAAATCTATGCCTCCCACGCCTCTAAAAACAGGTTCAGAGGAATCATCTGCAATAACTGATATATCAAGAGACATGGCTATATGCGTCATCCATCTATTGTTTCGTCGTCCATAGCTAGAATCAACAGTTCTGCTTACACCATTCCATACTGCTTTATTTAGTGATTTTTTACTTAGCCTAATCGGACGATACTGGACATTTGGAACAACTGCTACTGAAAAGCCAGATATTTCTTTTAAATCGGCAATTGTCTTTTGGATAGCTTCTTTTATACGGGAGCGAACAGCTTCCCCCGTTTCCGAGTCAAAAAAACCGCCTATCTGCTGTTTATTTCTATTCCATAATTCTTCAGCCTGATTCGAAGTAAAAACATCAAAACCCTGTTTCTGCAGATATGTCTTTATGGCTAAATCCAAAGAGCTATATGTTTCATTATCATAAGTGTTTTTCGGATTAAAAAGCTGTGTAGGCACTAAAATAACTTTTTTAGTGTTAGATAGCTGCTGATATTTTTCCGCATCAAATTGATAAGGAAAAAACTTTTTATCTGCTGACTGGCAGCCAATAATGGAAAGCGTGCCGAGCAGCATGATCAGTCTATAAATAAAAATTCTGATATTCATAATTAAAAGTGTGGATAAGTTATATTAGATAAACACCGGTAAAGCTATAAACGCAGGAAACCTAAACAAGGGTTAACAATTGCGCTCAAAATATAGCTGATGAGCAAAAGCTTTGCTCACCTGGCTTAAACATCCTGGGTACACAGCTCTAGAGCTTTAACTCTTGCGACTATACCTTAAAAGCAGTATATCTGCTATAAACCCAATCGCCCATAATAAATACAATTAATGATGCTCCGAGTAATGGCATAAACAATGAAAAACCTATGGCAGTACCAATAACCCAGCGGGGCTGCTTATATTCCTTAGGATATTTGGGTGCACCAAGCTTGCCTTTTGGCCGTCTTTGCAGCCATAGAACCACCCCTGAAATGGCCATAAAGATAAGCACCAGCGTTGTAATCAATACCAGCACCAGGTTCCAGACGCCGAAATATTCGCCACGATGCAGCTTAATTCCATAGCTAACTGATTTTGCCAGCAAAGGTACTTTATCCCAGTCGCTGCTTGCCAAAACTTTGCCCGTATATTGGTCAAAATGCATTGACGGCCTCTCAGCAGGATCATCAGAGTTTCTTTGAATAGCATAGGTATCACGTATATCCCTTGGGATTTTTACATTCAATTCACCTTGATAGCCTCTGCTTTTAGCCTCAGCAATCACCTGGTCAATTGAGATTTTTTCAGCACCCATAAAATATTTTGAATGCAACTCCCTTGAATGGAACCCAGCCGGTGCAGACATTTTTAAATTACGCTGAATAGTATGAAAAGCATCACCCCATACATCCGTCCAGGGTAAACCGCTGATTACCAGAAAAATAATAAAAAAGGAAAAATAAAAGGCGGGAACAGCATGTAAATCTCGCCAAAACAGACGTTTATTGGTCTTTAGACGAGGGATTAAAGTGCCCATTACTCCCGTTTTTCCTCTGGGCCACCACATTATCAGTCCTGTAGTCATTAGCATCATCACCCAGCAGGAGGTTAATTCAACAAATTTAGTACCTATTTTCCCTGTCAGCAAGTTACCATGCAGATCTTTCATAAAGGCCATTAATCTATCACTGCTTTTCATGGTACCTAGAATATCGCCTGTGTATGGGTTAATAAACACGCTGGTTCTTTCTCTGTTCATTACCATCCGAACTTTTTCAGGCCCGTCACCCGCCCATTCCATACTAGTCTTAACGGGCTTATGCTGATGCTTTTCCCTAAAAATAACTTCAGTACTGCGCTCCGCTTCTGGGTAGCTTTTAAAGCTTGCTGCTCTTAAGTCAGGGACGGCCAATCTTGCTTTTTCCAGTAATGCCGAGGCAGGCAAAATAGTTTTCCCTGGAGTAACGAAGAGTAAATCCTGATACATAAAGTCTTCATATTCATCTTCAAACAGATAAATACAGCCGCTAATGCTAATCACGATAATCAGGGGAATAAAAAGCAGGCCACAGAAAAAATGCCAGCGGATGATTAATTGATAAAACTTACGGCTGGCTGCGCGTTTTGCAATGGTAGGATTTTGTCCGGCTGTTTCTGACATACTATAACCTTTATTAATTTGCTTTCTTTACAACTGGAAAAGGGCTGCTGGTTAGGCAACCCTGTTCAGTTCATTTAATTGGCAATTGCTTAGAAATTGTAAGCAATACCCCCATATATTTGTATTCCATCCACTGTTCTAAATGCTCTATCCTTTTCAGTGGTGTTATAACTCGCCCGGTCTATCTTAACGTCGCCAAGATTTAAAGCATGAAACCACAGTTCGTAAGGCCCTTTATCATAAGTAACTCGCAAGTTAATACGTTCATCCCTGGTAAAACGTCCTTTTGGGTCAAAATCATTGTTAATCCTTCCTCTTCGATCCAATTCAGCGGATGTTTGATCCCTAGTTGAATAGGATGTCATTGAATCAACTTCCAGCTCGATAGCCAAACCTTCCATTGGCATAATCGAAACTCTTCCATTGATATGGTGTTCGGGTGAGCGTGACATCTCCTCTCCACTCAAATCTCGCCCTTTACTATCTATGTAGTCTTTATAAATATTAGATGCAAAAGTATGCGTTATTTCAAACCTTATAAAATCTGCAGGTTGATAGCCCAACATAGTTTCTATTCCTTGAACCGTTACTTTGCTCGCATTATCGTTTCGAGCCTGTCCATTTAGGTCTCTTGAAACAATATAGTTATTAATATCCTGATGATAGTATGAGGTGTCATAAGTAAAGTTTCCTCCGAATAGCTCTAAAGAACCTCTAAGTCCGACTTCAAAGTGCTCCGCTTCTTCTGGGTTTAAGTTACGGTTAGCTCCACGGCCGGTATATAGCTGACTTGTTGTTGGAACCAAAAAACCTTCGCCATAGCTAAACCAGAGCGTATGTTCATCCAAAAAATTATAAGTAATACCTACTTTGGGCAAGGTAGCCGAGTAGGATTTGCTTCCAGTATCAACAACCCCAGCTTCTTTGCTTACACTGCCGTCAGATTTAAAAGATTGCTCAAGAGAGGTGTTTCTATATTCCAAGTCAATACTTTCATGCCTCACCCCAGCTGTAATTTGCAAGCTTTCAATCGGTGAAAATTGAACCTGTGCAAACCCAGCGTAGATATCAGTTGTTGCATAATCTGTCGATGCTCCAAATATAGAAGTCCGTCTCCTTCTGGTACTTTTTCTCCTAGGGTTTAAGTCATCATTTATTCCGTGGTAAATATCTGTGCCGATAATAATATTCGAATTCCAAAAATCCAAATCATGTTTGTAGCTTATTTTTCCATTAATATCAGTAGTTTCATCATCATGAGATCCGCTAAAACGCGAAATACCTGAAGAATCAAGAAAACGAATGGTAAAATTAGCATCTAAATGTCCGAAGTTAGAAATATCCCGTTTATATACTCCTGACCCTGTAAAAGTTTCTTTATCAGAAAAGGTTCCCGTTCTACCTATTCCCTTATCATCAATTTCAAAATCTTTCTCAAATATATCTCCAGGCACGGTGAGATGCTGCTTTAAATAAGTACCGTGCAAAATAAGTGACGACACTTCGTCTGGGTGAAAAATAAGTTTTCCACTAGCAGAATGCCTTTCTTCTCCCGCTTCATGAATAGACAAATTTTCAAGGTTATCTTTAATTTCTACTTGATCACGATAGGCCCCTATATTCCAAGTGTTTAAATCAAATAAATACCCCACACCTTTAAGCTCTCCTTTTGAGCTTATTCCTCCTCGATAGCGGTCATTGTTCCCGGCTTCCGCCCAAAAACGTGTATTTTGTTCGGGCATTGATATTGAACCTTTGGTGACTACATTGATAACGCCTCCAAACGAATTGTTGGGGTAAAGCGCAGAAACAGGCCCCTTTATAATTTCTATCCGCTCAATATCTTGAGCATTTACGGTATTGCCAAATGCTTGTGTTGATCCTCTCAGCGGGCTTGTTAAGGCCGCACCATCAACCATTGGAATCGTATAAGATTTTGCTCCATTTGGAATCCGTAAATTTCTTACTAATGTTTCACCTGGAATCCTATCTAATAGCTCATCAGGATCAACAAACTTTAACCGATTAATTTCTTCCTGATTAACAACTGTAGAGGCTACGGGCAGTGTTTTGATATCAATGCCACCTAGCTTTGCCTCAGCTACTTTTGCAGTAACAGACATAGTGTCTAATGTTAAAACCGACTCTAATGCTGATCTGTTGTCATCATCAGCAAATACAGCATTAGAAAGCAAAGGGGTTATTAATACGGATACTGCCAAAGTTATTTTTTTCATTCCTTACCTTTTTTAGTGTGCAATGCATGACATCAATCACTGACATACAGCAAAACACATACCAAAAAAGGGAAAGGCTAGTAAAGAAAGGGCTAAAGAGGAGAAAACGTAAAACCGGCTTTATCGCTTAAATGTAAAAAAACAGGTCATTTGCCCAAAAACCCTGTTAAATGCCATATTTTTATAACGGCTCTATTCTGCTTCGGGCGCAATTAAAAGCGAAGGTAAAAAGGTCCACAGGAGACAGCGTGATTTGTGTTTCCTACGACCTTAGAATGTTTGAAAAAACAGCTAATTTTCCAATGTCATTAAATCAAGAGGTTTATAGCTAACCAAGCTTGGAGATGGGGCTTTAGCCCCGTATTTGTTGGGACTAAAGTCCATCTTCCGAATGTTTTATGCTTAACTTAACGACATTGGCTTATATTCCAAATAATTTCTCTATCTAATATTCATGCAGTTAGCATAATAGGTCACAGTAGCCGCCCAGTCCGAAAAGACCCCGATAACACCGACATCTTTAGCCAATACATCAAGCAGCTCCATGACATCACCATCATTATCGATAATATCCCCGGTTGTCTGGTAATACCAGCCTCCGCCATTTTTCAACAGTCCCGATCTTTCCAATGTCCAGGTAATAATATCCAGCCCAGCCGCTTTTGCATGCATGGCATAAACGGAAGGCACAATTTTTCCATCATTAATTTCAACCAGCATCCACATGGGCGGTGCTATAATTTTAACGCCTGCATCAGCCAGTTCATCCATGCTTGGCGACCAGGTTGCAGGGTCTGTATGGTCAAAACTTGCATCATCATAACGGCCATCCAAATACACTGCTTGGTTGCCAAACTTTGGCTCATTTGCAATCCAGTATTTAATATCGTCTATGTTAAATGATTGCGGATAAACATTTTTTGCCTTGACTCCTGCCTGCTTATATTCATCAAGCATTTTTTGCGCATATTCCTGCTGCGAAAACCCATTGAAAGGCATTTCTACGCTGGCTGATTTTAATTCGGGTGTCATTTTTACCCTCAGCTTTTTAAAGAGCTCAATACTTTCCTTATGCGTCATCACAGTGCCAGTGGCCGAATAGAGGTCAGTCCGAAAATCGGGCGTTGCATGAAGATAGTCAGCTAGCGTTTTAGCCTGAGGATTAGATGCATCCATCTTGCCTTTCAGCGTTTTAAATTCTGCTACGGTAATATCACTGGTACAGCATTGCACATTGGCAAAAGGAGTTTCGCTATTATAGTCGGGCGGTGTTGAGCATTTTGCCGCCAATTCAGGAATTTCCAGTATATTCGTTGTTGCATGCAGATCGCATTGCGAATGACGGCAGACCAGTTCCTTATCTTTGGTAAACGTCACATCACATTCCACAATACCAGCCCCCATGCGGACAGCCGCTTCGTAGGATTCTTTGGTATGCTCAGGAAACTGCAACGCGGCACCTCTATGCCCGATTGAAAAATCCGTTTTGACAAAACGTCTTTTTCCGCAGCTCTGAAGCTCTTCTTTTAGCTTGCTCTTTTCCATATCGTTGACCAGAAAAAAGGGTCTGGGGCCAAGCTGTACCGAGGTATTAATATGGCCAAACCGAGCGTGTTCCCCTGCTTTTTTAGCCGACGCGGTATAAGATGAAAAAATAGCGATAACAGCTACTGAAATAAACGTAATATGTTTTAAAAAACTCATAATTTTCTCCAATGAATTAACTTTTAATCCTAAATAAATCAGCTGTGCACGAATTTTTCACAAACCCGTGAAGCGAAATAGTCTCCCTCATCTGGTGAGAACCGAAAACCTTGCTAACAAGTTACAGCTGTGTTTAGCGGTCAACTGATTTTTTTAGGTTAATGCTGATGAAAATAGCCAATGCCCGTATCTTTCTGCAACTGCGCCACTACTGGGTGACTCTCATTATCTCCAATATCGGCATAATCCATATCATCATATTTTTCATGGGCTATCTGCCTGTAAGGCGTTTGAGCCAGCGGATAAACTTCTTTCAGCTCAGTCACTACTTTTTTGCCTAAGGACACTTTTTCTACTCGAGCGGGAAGGTTCAGCTCTGGCAGCCAATCTACCTGATACTCGATACCCGCCACTTTGCCCTGATAATGAACCATCGTGTAATTTTTAAATTTTCCACGCTGCTTCTTCTCCAATTTATTCAAAATCTGTTGCGGAAATAATTTTGACCTCACCTCCCAGTTTGTTTTTTTACCTAATATTTTTAGATCTGCCGGCTGAAAATCCAGCAAGAAATGTTTATCATGATATAGCGCCTGATAATAAACGGTATCCTTGCTGCTTAATGTCCATTTTTCACCAAAACTCTGCTCTGCATTTGACACTTCAACCGCTTTATCTGTACGCCAAAAATACCATTTAGTAGGTTGCAGCTCATCGTCATGATGATGCCCAGTTTTATCTGAAACTTTTTCGACGGTTTCATAGACACATGAAACATCTTTAGTTTCGGCATTAGAAATAGAGGCCATTCCCAGCAGCAGAGGCAATAAAGTAAAATATTTCAATTTGGTAAATTTCATATATATCGAACCTTTTCATCTAAATAAAAAAGGGAGAGACGTTAATTAAGTAAATTAACCCCTCCCCCCTATATCTTTTGTGGGTTTTATTAACCCGTTTTATGCTGGCTGTTATTTAACGGGAGTCAGTTTAGAGCGTTTACTCAAACGACCCGCTTTATTTATTACGTGGAAAATAACATTTTGTTCTACAGTTCCCTGGAATAAACTTGCTCCTGGGCCGCTTGCGTAGATGGCAACATCTTCGGCAGCATGAGTTTCTGAACCTAGAGGAACCATTGCTTCCTGATGAAAGCCCTGGCCTTCTGTATCAATATTGGTCAGATCAGTTCTTGATCCTGCAGCACTCGGCTCACCATAACGGGTATCGCCACCGACTGCTAAATCAGCAAAGCCTAATCCATTGGTATATCCCAGCGTTGTAAATGGAAGTCCATCTTTTGCCAATTTAGGTGATAACTCAGGGTTACCAGAAGCATCATTATGTACAACTTTACCTAAAATTGGATTGCCCCGTGTCGGGTAGCCTGCAATGGTGAATACATGACTATGATCAGCAGTAACAATTATTAAGGTATCCTTAGGATCCGTCATTTCATAAGCTTTTTTTACAGCATTGGCATATTCAACCGTATCAAGCAGTGCTCTTTGAGCATTTCCAGCATGGTGTGCATGATCTATACGGCCCGATTCAACCATCATAAAAAAGCCTTTCGGGTTCTTCTCAAGAATTTCAATTGCTTTCCCAGTCATTTCAGACAAAGAAGGTTCGCCGCCTGCATCACTTGCTCTATCTTCCTCATACTCCATATGACTCATATTGAACAGGCCCAATAGATGATCGGTTGAAGCGGTATCAACTGCATCAAACCCTGCCTGATTCCAGACATATGATGAATTTGGGTAGCCAGATAGCCATTCCGCCGTTAAATCACGGCCATCTTCACGCTCGCCTTTACCGCCATTTTCAGGATCAGCACCCGCAACACGTTTTATAAAGTTTTTACGTCCGCCGCCTAAAGCAACTTCCAGCCCATCTCCATAACGGTCTTTAAGGTCAATTAGCTGTGATGCTATATCTTTACAGCCTGAAACATCAGCAAATTTTGAAGCATCACGGTCATCTTCATAGTTGCGCTCTGGCACATGTGCATAGGTGGCGGCAGGTGTTGCATGCGTCAGTCTCGCTGTGCTTACAATGCCTGTCGACATACCGATTTTTTCAGCATGCTCTAGTGCTGTCGTTAATGTATTGCCTGCAATATTTGAGCAATTGCCACGCGCCATTGCCTGCCCTACACTGATTACGCCGGCTTTACTTTTCATTCCCGTCATCATTGCAGTCATAGTACCTGCTGAATCAGGTGTCTGCTGATTGGTGTTGTAGGTTTTTGACATTGCCTGGTATGGGAATGTTTCAAAAAACAGTCTATTTTCTTCGCCTGTATTGCCTTCTAGCTGACCCGCATAAATACGGGCCGCAGTTACTGTTGATACTCCCATGCCATCCCCAACGAACAGGATGATGTTTTTGGCGCGCTTCCGGCTGTTGCTGGCTGCCTTTCTGGCATCCATCATTGCCTTTTCTGTTGCCTGTTCACCCTGCTCATACCATTTAAGGGCTGATTCAGTTGGCATGGCACTATCTGCTACAGCAGAAAGTGAGACAGTGGCGGTCATTGCACATACGGCAATTTTTGTTCTATATTTCATTTTTTTTCCTTTACACTTAAAATTTAAACGTTATGAAGAAACTTTTTTACTGCGGAGAAGCAACCCCATAACAGCTGGAGCCATTAAGAAAACTGAAGGAGGGAGGGGAACAGCAGAAACAGATTCGCTGTTTCCGTAGCTATAGATGCTGGCAAAAATGTTTTCAGTCTCTCCTGCTTCGATTAAAAAGCTAAAATCCATACTGCTGGAACCGGAAAAAGGACCACCTATCAATGAGGCCACCATTGAAGCCGAAATATCTTGGCTAAATGCATTGTCACCGTACAGCTCAATAACGGTTCCTGCTTCGCCGTTTTGCTGATCAGCGGGGGTATCTGTATCCACTTCACCAGAAGCGGAATAGCTTAACGCCATATTTATCCGATAGTCATCTGAGGAGGTATTTTCAAATGAAAATTGAGCTTCTGCGGTTGCATCAGAGCCAGCAGAAGCATATGCAGACCCTGCATATCCACTTACCTGAGTATCAAGCTCAATAAAACCCAAATCTGAAACCGCAGTTGTTACGCCTTCAGCATAGGCATCGCCTATCATAGAGACCGAATAGTCTTCGTCATCAAAGTTATCATATACCCAGCTCACAATGGATGCAGGCTGACTATCAAGATCAAAAGTGGCACCATATTTATCGGTAAAACTGACAACTTCAAGACTTAAGTGTCCTTCAGAAAGATAATTGGTTGTTGCATTTGCACCCGCAGTAAAAAGACTCGCTGAGAGAAGTGTAATAACTTTGCTTAATTTATTTGTTTTCATTTTGTTCATCCGCATTAAGTTTTGTTTTGTTTTGTTTTGTTTCGGATCAAACTATAACTTTGCAATATGACAAGTCTGTGAAGGTTTTATGTTATTTGTGTGACATACCGAGAGGAAAAATATCCGCATCGTTTTTCGCAGGCAGGGCCACCTGCTTAATGTATTTCTAACATTATGGATACATTGAACTATTGCTGAAACTACGCCAGTTTTTCTCGGCAATTGCATCTGTTAAACCCCATAACAGGACACTCTAAAGTCGACGACGGCTTACACCTGCCAAACCGCCAAATGCAGTGATCAATAAAACAATGGCAGAGGGAACTGGAACCGAGCTTGTACCAACTGAATAAACGCCTATGCCGCCGCCATTTCGTTCATACCCTGCAAGCAATAAAGCATGACCAGTTGGGCTATCAATAGCATCAACCAACACCAACGATTCAGGCGAAACCAAGCCATCAGCAATGCTATTCACATAACCGATAAATTGAGGTGAACTAGGGTCTGTTAATTCAAAGGCTAAAATTCCGTTCTGACGCTCCATGCCTACAAAAGCAATTTGCTTGCCATCTAATTCCGCCAGGACAAGGGCTTCAGGTTCAGGCCCCTTATCATCAGAACGTTTATCATACTTGCTGATTTTGCCATTCATATTATGCTTGTCAGGGTCTAACGATAACAGCAATTCTTCTAGTGAGCCTGTATCACTCACTAACGCTCCCGTTTCCGCATTCCACACTGAAAAAGAGCGGGTACCTGGCATAGTCAGTACATCAATATCTCCATCGCCATCCGTGTCCCCATCAATATTAGACACTCTCAAACGCCCTAAAGCATCATCTGCAGTAAAATCACCATCATATAATGCGTTCAATTCTGATTTTGTCACATTATCTATATCACTGTCTGCAATGTCTTTTACTCGAACACGGTCTGCATCATCACCCCTAAAGTCACCCTCATTGGCAGTTACAATATATTTATTTCCTGCTTTGCTAAAGGTTGCAATAGTATCTGGCATGGGCATGCCTGCAACTACATCATTAATCAACGCACCGCCGTCTTTGTCAGAGGCATCAATGGTCTGAGTGATGGTGCCCAAGTTATGAATATCAACCCATTTTTCAGATGCCAGATCAAATACACCCACGGCATTATTTTCCTGCAAACTGACATATAGCTTATTATCCATTTCTGAAATATATTCAGGTTCAATATGCCGATATAAATCAGTTGCGGTTGTGTCATTAATTCTTAACCCATTAAGTGATACGCCACTGGCTAGGTTTGCTGATTGAAAATCAAAAGTTTTAACATTTGAATTATTTAGTGAGGCAATATCAGTAATATTTGATACGCCAGAAAGGTCAATAACGCTAACCGAACCTGGCGCATCACTGTTGCCTCCAACTGTCAGTTCACCTTCATTTGCAATATAAAGGCGCGAGCCATCTGCTGAAAACTTTACGTTATCAGGATGAAACCCCACATCTAAGGTATTAATTGCGCCGATTGATCCTGAACGATAATCAAAAAAGCCTAATTTGCCCTGTGTCGAACCGTTAAGCGTTGGAATTAATGAAACCACGCCAAAACCACGGCCTAATGGATCAATTGATGTTGAGGATGCACTGTTAATATCAGCCAACGATCCAAAAGCTGTTCCGAAACTGACAATGCCCCGTTCGGAAAGTCCTCCATTTGAATTCAGATTTAGTACCTGAACACCATAACCGTCAGCACCAGCCAGTGTACTTAGAACTGTTTGCTGATCTGCTGAATAGGCTAAAATTTCAGCACTGCCTGTGCGTGCCCCGTTATTACTGTTGAAAGCGCTTAACAGGCTGATATCAAAATTAGCCTGTGCGACAGGTGTCAGCAAAACCGATATTGCTAACGCTAAACTTTTTTTAATCATTTCTACACGAACCTCTAATGAAGATATTAATTTAAACGCGATTAAAACAAAGCTCTATGACAGTATGATGACAGTTACAGGCTTATTTAAAACCGCCTTGCCACACAAGGTTTGTCCTAAGTACCCAAGTAAAATTAATTTAATAGTTTTACTGTGGCACTCTTCTCTGCCAGCATCTCTGCTCCTTTGGTTTACCGAAATGCAATCCATTGATACACTTTAAATATGCCTGATGAAATAAATAAAATAATGCGACATAAAAGCACTCAATTAAAAATGCTCATTGCATCACTTGAAAATGCGCCCTACCACAAAATTCAGTCGTTGCGAGGCCGCTTTCAATTTCCACACTATACTTTCCAGTTTTTACGCATACAAGGCAGTCCCGGTGCAAACCCAGCGTCTATTGCCAATCTCTCCATACCTATTAAAGCTAGCGGACTGCCAGAACAGTCATTGGCGACATCTTTTGCTCAGCTAGCGCTTGCAGATTTTTTAATTAGGCGGTTTAACCAGGGAATAGTTAAATTTGTTCAGCAAAATAGAGGAAAAGATGGAAGCGGTTCTTTCCATACCATTGAGCTAAGCCAGAAAATGCTACAGCGTGACTGTGTGCTTTTTTCTAAAAACAGCATTGAGTTACGCTTTATTTTCAGCCTTCCAGCCAATGGCTCTGGAGGCAGACAGTTTGATGCCAAGCAAACCTGGCTCATGTTTGAACAGGAGCTGAGCCCACTGGTTGATTTTACTTTTTTTTATCATGGCTACAGCGAAGCCAGCCAAAACTTATTGAATAAATTTTTAGCTGTTCAAAAAAATAGACAGGCAATAAAGCATTACATGAAAAAAAATGGGCTCTGTGTTTTTATCAGCAATGGCGCTCTGTTACCCAGGCTAAGCGGCATTGATGATAAACCTGATCTAGCCGAAAAAATCGAAAAATTTCAGTCGCCCAAAACATTGCTGGTTGAAATCCCTTTACATGAAAATTCAACCATTAAGGGTATGGGGATAAAACAGGGCATCACCTGCATTACGGGTGGCGGCTATCATGGCAAATCAACCTTATTGCAAGCCATTTTAGCAGGTGTTTATGCCCATATTCCGGGAGACGGCAGAGAATACATTGTCACCCGGGATGATGCAGTTTTCACCCGGGCAGAAGAGGGCCGCAGCATTCGCCAGGTGAATATCAGTCCTTTTATCCGTCAGCTGCCCAACGGCAAGAAGACAGAAAATTTTTCTACAGATAATGCCAGTGGCAGCACTTCACAGGCAGCAAGCATTGTGGAGGCAATTGAACTGCAGTCTCATTTGCTGCTGTTTGATGAAGATAGCTGTGCGACCAATTTTTTATACAGGGATGAGCTAATAAAAAAAATACTGGATAAAAAAAATGAGCCAATTAAACCGCTATACACATGCATTCGCTCGCTCTGGAAACAGCATAAAATATCTATGATTTTTGTTGTAGGCGGTTTGGGAAGCTTTCTGCAAAAGGCCGATACCTGTCTGTTAATGGATAATTATCAATGCAAAGACATCACCGGCAAAGCTAGAAAATCTTTAGGAGAAATTATTGAAGAAGATCAGGATCACTTAATATTTTCTAGTAATAGGCCTCTATCCAGCCAAAATTTCGACCCTTCCTATACTAACCAGCGTCTAAAAAAAACCATACCTATACGAATAAAGGATTTGAGAAATGCTCCGAGGCAGTTGGAATATGGCATGGATTTAATAAATTTGGAGGCACTTCCACAAATTGCAGAAGCTCCTCAAATGCGAAGCATTGGCTATTGCCTGTTAACGATTAAACAACAGATGTGCGACAACAGCAATAAACCGCAGACAATCTATGATTGGCTGCAATGGCTAACTAAAAAACTAGATCAAGAAGGACTCCCCTGTTTACAAGCCACTTATCCCGGGCTTTCATCTCGGCCAAGACTATATGAAATTGCAGCCGCCATCAATCGCATTAGGTCATTACGAATTATTCAGAAGTAGGTAACGGTAGGTATGGGATTTTAGGGGGACCTAAAATTTTAGCTCCCATATAAAAAGCTAGATGCTTGGCAATTAAACAGCCATTTGTCTAGTCTCGTGTTTCCCGGATAATTTCTTCGCCGGTGCTTTCATCCTAAATAAATCAGTTGAGCACGGATTTGTGGGAAATCTGGGCAAAAAAGGCAAAGAATAGCTCGAAGATAATGGCCGCAGTCCTTATCGAGAGCTATTCTGCAGTAGTTTTGTTCAGATTTTTCACAAAACCGTGAAGCGAAATACACTCACCCATCTGGTGAATAATTAAAAACTGGATTATACAGTTTATTTAACAAGTTACAGTTAAACTAAGCGTTCAACTGATTTATTTAGGTTCATGGCTGTCTATACGATGGGCGGTGCTGATAATTGCTTTCAGTTCATGACGAGCTTTAAATATAGTCCAGCTTAGCAAAGCAAATGCTGTGGGCTGGATTAATATGTGCCAGCCCAGCACATATCCCAGCATCGCACAATTAATGCAGAAAAATAGCAGCAAAGATGTATGCGTTCTTTCCTCAGACCATTCGTGTCCAGAAGTTCTATAGTGCAGATAAGGTATCCAGCGAGAAATCGTATATGCACAAATTGCTGCGACACCGACTGCTGATACGGGGACTATTGCCACGAAGGCGGCTATCCTCAGCAATCGTAAAATGGCATAGAACCAAATACGGGTTAGCTTGTCCAGTCTGTTGTAAAGCATAAAACAGAAATAAGTGGCTAACAGGACACCTGCCCAGGCAAGCAGACCTGTAATTTTAGGCATCGCCGGCCAGCTCAGTATCAAAAGTCCAGCAATTCCGCTAGCACCGCTCCAGAGCCAGGCCTGCGGTGTGGAAAACCTGACCTGTTTTGAGTGATATTCCTTCGACAAGTGCGGTTTTTTTTCATAACTGGCGGCAATTTTATCATTATCTGCGTACCCCCATTCATAGATGGACCAAAAGGAGAACAGAAGAAAGGCAAGGCCTGCGATATGAGATGCTGGGTTAGGGGCCATAGATAAACTGCAAAGAAGCCAAAATACAAAGTCTTCCCGCAAGATGGCGCGGTAAATATATTGCTGCCCTGGCCTTTTGATTTTTGCCAGATACTGCCCGGGAATATGCCTATTGCCAAAGGCTTCTGCAAACTGTGCAGAAGCCCAAATAACGCGCAGCGGGTTTCTGCATTGCTCAAGAATATCCTGATCATCCAATGAGTCCGTGATTAGCAAGCTTCTGCCAACTTCAACTTTTCCAATCGCCTTAGTAACAGAATCCAGCTTTCCTCGGCGTCGCTGATCCAGCCTCCATGGACTCATAGCCATTATTTTCACATCGGTTAAACCAAGCCTGTAGATTAACGGCCTGACCACTTGCATAAAACCCAAGGTTACAATCATCGGTGATTTATGAGTAGATGCGTAATTGTCTTGAAGCGATTTCAGCAAAGGTCTATTTGCCCAGCGAGAGGCCAGTATAGCAACTCGTCTACGCCACAAAATCATTGTCCAGGGAAAAAACAAACAAATAAGACGCACGCGCCAGGCATCACGGGTAATATGTCCACCGGTCCATTGCCATGGCCGCAGCAGTTCAAGCAGTTTGAGCATAGCAAAAGCCAAGGGAGCCGGACAGGCAGTATCTATAAAGTCCTCGGTTGAGTTTCTCAAGTACAGGGTTTCATCCAGATCAACTAATACGGGCCCTCGATGTTTACGTATTGCTTCCAGCGCATAGTCAGAAGTTACATCAAAAGACGACTTCACTGTAGAATTCATTTACGTTGCCGGTCTTTTATCAATACTATTATTGCAATGCCTATGAATACATTGCAGAGTGCATAAATCATATAATTTGCTTGTTAGAAAAACCATTGCGATAATAATTAAACTGCATTGGCATTCTTTTTAAGCTAGATTGCCCATGTTCAAAAGGCTGGAAATAAAAACTCACCCGTTACTAGGCAGAATTTTTGTTTCCCAGCGCCTATAATTAATAAATTAAAGTATAGTCCAAGCTGTAAATTTCGTATTCTTAGGTATGTGGAAATCAAAATTTATCCTGCATCTGCGCAGAACAGCGACTTCATAAGCACAGTACTGCCGGCAAACTCAAAATAATATAAAGCGCTTACTGACGCGTCTTCAAAACCTTTTAAACAATATGAATGAATTGTTAATAAAGCTGGAACATGCTCTATCACCTTATGCGAAGCAGTTTGCTCCCGAAGGATCAGAAATAAAGGCCGTAGTGCATCAATGGGGACATGCCATTGCCTATGATAATGATATTTTCGCTAGCTCCAAAGGAGCGGATGCAAATGAGATTTTGTCTCGGCTTAAAAAGGCAAAATGCTACAATTCAGCCAAACAGTTTAAAAAAGAACTGAGGGACTGCATTAATTTAAACGCCGCTGACAACCCAGAATTCACCTTTATTGATCTGTTTGCCGGCATTGGCGGGATGCGTCAGGGATTTGAATCAGCTGGCGGCTCATGTGTTTTTTCTTCCGAATTCGATAAGCATGCTCAGGACAGCTATTTTGAAAATTATGGCGAGTATCCGTTTGGCGATATTACGAAAATTGCCAATGAGGAGCGAAACCATGCCAATTGGATAGATGCTATTCCTAAGCATGATATTCTGGTTGGAGGCTTTCCTTGCCAGGCGTTTTCAATTGCAGGATACAGACATGGGTTCAATGATAAAAAAGGACGGGGCAATCTGTTCTTTAGAATGGCCGAAATTATTGATTTGTGCCGGCCCAGGGCATTTTTGCTAGAAAATGTAAAAAACCTGGTGGGACATGATAAAGGCAATACCATTAGAGTGATTAAGGAAACTATTACCCAAGATCTTGGATACTCTTTTATACCCTTTGTTTTAAATGCAACTGATCATGGAAATATACCGCAAAACAGAGAACGCATTTATATTGTTGGGTTTAAAGGCGAGTCTAACTGGAGTGCTGAGGACAAAGTCAGGCTGGATGATATACTGACTCATCAATTCCAAATACCTGAGCCGATTGAACTCAAAAAAACGATATTTAATATATTGCATCAATCTCAGCAGGATAAACGCTATTATTATCCTGATACTCACCAGTATTTTAACGAGCTGAATAGCACAATAGTTTCTAAAAAAAGTGTTTATCAGTGGCGAAGGGTGTATGTGCGGGAAAACAAGAGCAATGTATGCCCGACACTTACGGCCAACATGGGGACAGGCGGACATAATGTGCCGCTGATAAGAGACGATTTTGGCATAAGAAAACTTACTCCTGAGGAGTGTTTAGGGTTTCAGGGGTTTACTGAAACATTTAAGTTTCCTGCCAAAATGGCAATGTCCCACAGATACAAGCAGGCTGGAAACTCTGTTGCTGTCCCAGTCGTTAGCCGCATCGCACTTGAAATGGCAAGACTGCTGAAAATAACTCGCGACTAGATGTCTGCCAATATTGCATTTGGCAATTAGAGTTTCCATACTTCTATAAAAATCACTTGATGATATTGCCCCACTCCTCTGCGCTGTCTAATGCACCAGCGTTTTTTAGCAGGATTGCGTATCGCCCAACAATAAACAACTACCCGGCAATGCAGTAATTTTGCAAAAGTCCACTATATAAGCAAAAGGGCCGTCTAGCTATAGCACCCCGTTTCATGAGAAGGGGCTGCAATACTAAAATGCTCTGCTACTCTTCGGTCTATAGTTTTTTCCCTTACTAGGCGATAGCCTATTCCTCGAACAGTCTGCAAAACTTCCTGATCATGGCTGGCATGAAGCTTACGTCGCAAATAGCCTATATAAACATGAACAATATTTGGATCGCCGTTAAAGTCCAATCCCCAGACCTGGTCAATTAGTGCCTGCTTAGTTACCACATTGCCCTCCGCCAGCATAAGTATTTCAAAAATTTTACCCTCTCGGCTGGTAAAAGAAATTTCCTGTTTATCAAAAAAACATTTTTTACTCTTTTGGTCGAAAAAAAATGAACCAAACATTATGTTGCCACTTCTTTCTTGAAAATTGATTCGAAGCAGTACTTTAATTCTAGCCATCAACACCGGCGGCGAAAAAGGGATACGCAAAAAATCATTTGCACCGAACTCTAAAGAATATACCTCATCATCAGGCATTGGCTTATCGGTGAGCATAAGTATCGGCGTTTTACTATCGCTATCGCGAATACCTTTACACACATCAAAGCCATTCTTTTTTTCTAAAAAAATATCTAAAATTATGACAGCATACTTACCTTTTGCTGCATAAGTAAGCGCCTCTTCACCTTCTATGGCAATATCTATATCAAAGCCCCCAGCAATAAGAAGGCTTTTTATTTTTGCTGTGTTGTTTAAATTGCTTTGAGCTATTAGTATTCGCATTTTTGCTCCTCCTCTATTAATTTTGGAAAAATGGTTCGCTTTAGTAGGTTTAGCTAGAAAACCCGCACCAACCGATAAAAACCACAAAACAGTGATGAATATCACATTTCTGATATTTATTTTTTGAAATATATCATATTTTTGATAAATATTTCTATTCCGGTAGCAAAATTAATAGATTTTTTAACGAATCCTAATAGTGCTTCCTCAAAATTAGGCTGTCATAGGAATATTCCAGGTATGAATTTACATTTCGAGACATAAGTTCGTACAGAATAGTGCGGTATGAATAACCCATACAAACAGCAATCATAAAAGGGAAGCAATGGACAACAATATCGCTGCTTAGGACAGCCTGGCAGAACCGAGCCAAAAAGCATACCTACCAACAATACTTTGGCTATATCCATCACAACTGAATTGTTGACAATTGGCTAAGCTGGTGGTTTAACCCGAGCCTTATCTTTAATAAAGACTGGACGCTAACATAGCAATAATGGCTTGAGTTCAGAAGACAATTTCTCTATTCCTCTGAGTTTTTTTTTGCAAAACCAGCTCCTTTTTTTGTTTTTGCTTCTAGGCCTAATTCACCAATAACTGTACGATAATCCAGACCGGACTCATGCATCGCAGCAAAACAGGTTGCTATGGTAGCGATGGTATTAGGCACCTCACCTTTTTTTTTATACGACTGAATATTTTTTTCACTGACTTTGATCAGCTTGCTAAATTTTGGCAAACTGATCTCTGCATCAAGCAGCATTTTTTTAAATTCTATAAAACTCATCCCTTCTCCCCCCCCTATAATCAAGATAGGCTATATATTATAGCTCAATTCGTTAATAATTGACCTTTAGTCATAAAAGATGTATTATCACCATAACTTATTACTATTAGTAAGTTATTTTGTTGTCCTTTTATAACTGACCTTTAGTTATAAAAGGTGTATTATCCCTATAACTTATTATCATTAATAAGTTATTTTATTACAGTCAAAGGAACCTATCATGTCAAAGTCAATCAAGAAAAGTGCAGTAAAAAAAGTTACCGCTAAAATCACTAAAAAAGCCGTAGCAAAAAAAGTGATCGCAAAGAAAAAATCAAAAGCAATTGCTAAAAAAATCACTAAAGCTGTGCTAAAGAAAGGCGTTAGCAATAAAAAAGCGGCTAAAAAAGTTGCTAAAAAAGCCTTGAAAAAAGCGGCTTAATCGCAGTTTATTTAACTTATGCTCTTCTTATTACCTTTTATTCTGAAGAAGAGCATAGGTTTATGGCACTATTAAAGTACTACAAACACTACTCCCTTAGCCAGTTCCCCCTGCTCCAGCCCAATCGTCATATTTCTGTCATATTTATGTCGCTTTGACGTGGTAGCATAAAACAGCTTAGACCGCCTGAGTTGTTATATATTCTACCTAGAGTATCATTCACTCAGTTACATAAAACTTAATCACATTGAGCAGCATGACAGCAATTCCTTTGCACTTTGAGCTACCCGAGAATTTAACTGCTACAAAATTCTTAAAAAAATTAGCTAAAAAAATTGAGGTTGAAATAACGTCCCAGCAGTACACCATCAAATCATTTTACGATAGTTTTGACTGGCGACTCTATGGTGCAGATATAGTCTGTGAATTTAATCATTCGCGAATCACCTCGCAATTAAACCTGATAAACAGAAAAACAGGCGAATTAATTGCACAGGAAAAGATGCAGGACATTCCAGCTTTTAGCAAAGACTTTCCCAAAGGACGTTTAAAAACACTGCTGGAACAAAAACTGGAAATGCGCGCATTACTGCCTATCTGTCAGCTGCCATATGAAGCTTATTGCATTAATATTTTAAATAAAGATAGAAAAATAGTCTTACGCCTGCAGATTGACGAGCACGAATTTTTGACGAACACCATAAATCTTCTCCCCCTAAAAGGCTATGAGAAAGCGACGAAAAGCATTAGCTATCTAATGAAAAATATCTTTTGCCTGAAGCCCATCGATAGCACAGTGATAAACTCAGCGCTTAAACAGCAAAAGCGAAAAGCCAAAGACTATAGCTCTAAATTAACCATAAAACTAAAACCTGAAATGCCTGCCGATGAAGCAAGCATAGTTATTTACCGGCATTTATTGCAAGCAATGAAAGTTAATGAAGCCGGTACTATTGCCGACACTGATTCTGAATTTTTACATGATTTTAGAGTTGCGGTAAGAAGGACTCGCTCAGGCTTTAGTCAAATTAAAAACACTCTGCCTGCAGAAGTAATTTCTCAGCATGCTGATTTTTTTGCATGGCTAGGACAAATCACCGGGCTAACGCGAGACATGGATGTCTACCTGCTTAGCTATAAAAACTATCAGCAGGCACTCCCCCTTTCTTTAAGAGAGGACATCGCTCCTCTACAGGCTTTTCTTAAACAAAAGCAGCAGGCGGCTCAAAAAGAGCTGGCAAAAAAACTTAAAAGTCCTGAATATATAAAGCAGTTAATGGCCTGGGAGCATTATTTAAACCAGCCTTTGCCAAAAAAATCAAAAGAAAGCAATGCCAAGATGAGTATTAAAGCATTGGCAGACCAAAGGATATGGAAAGTTTATATCCGCCTGCTTAAAGAGGCTAATGCGATTTCAGAATCCACCCCGGCAGAAGCTCTGCATGACTTAAGAAAAACCTGCAAAAAATTACGCTATTTAATGGAGTTTTTCCAGAACCTCTATCCTGCCGATGAAATAAAATCCTTACTCAAGGCCTTAAAAGGTTTTCAGACTGTATTGGGTGATTTTCAAGACTATGAAGTGCAGGAATTAAAAATAAAACAGTTTAGCGAAGAAATGATGGACAATAAAACGCCATCCAACACTTTACTGGCCATGGGGGTATTGGTGCAATATCTGGACTCTATGAGGTGCGCCGCTCGGAAAGATTTTGCAAAGCAGTTTGCTCTTTTTAAACAGGCTGAGAATAAAGCCGTCTTTAAAAAACTGTTTGCACATAAAGCTTAGGAATAGACAGCATGAAAATAATAGCAACATACAATATCAAAGGTGGCGTAGGCAAAACTTCAACAGCCGTTAATTTGGCCTACATCGCCGCTGAAAATGGTTATAAAACACTAGTATGGGATTTAGACCCACAAGGTGCAAGCAGCTATTACTTTAGAGTTAAACCCAAAATAAAGGGTGGCAGCAAAAAGTTGATTGCAGGGGACAGAGGTTTGGATGGCCTGATTAAAGCGACAGATTTTGAAAACTTGGATCTATTGCCCGCAGACTTCTCCTTTAGAAATTTGGATTTGGTGCTTGATGCCCGAAAAAAACCCACACAGCGTCTAAAAAAACTACTGGCCCCCCTTGCTAAAGAATATGATTTCATCTTTCTAGACTGCCCTCCCAATATTTCTTTGCTGTCAGAGTCTGTTTTTGAAGCATCAGATATATTGCTCTCCCCCATTATTCCTACTACCCTGTCCTTGCGCACCCTAGAGCAGTTAAAAAAATATATAAAAGATAGCAAGCTAAAGCACATTCAATTGATTCCATTTTTCTCAATGGCAGACAAGCGGAAAAAAATGCACCGAGAAATTATTGAATCACTGGCAGAAAGTCACCCAGACATATTGGAAACAGTTATTCCCTATGCAAGCGATATAGAACGCATGGGCTGGGAGCGCATGCCTCTTGGCGGCTACATCAAAAGAGGGCGCTCTCATGATGCCTACCAGGCGCTGTGGCAGGAAATAATACGTCGCACCCTTTAGTACTGGGCGACAGTGCCTTATCTGCCTCCCTCATACCCAAGTTAAGTGCAAAACCAATCACTTTAGCGTTGCCTTATCGGGAATCTAGCCCTTAAAATACATAGATTCCTGCTATGAAAATGTAATGGGCGGAGCATTTAACTTATATCACTCTATAAATAAAGGAGCTATTCTCTAGCGTCAACCTTGATGATCTTATTGCCTTGAACTTAACAGCCAATTGGTTTTAAAGCCATAGAAATTTAGCAGCTAGCAGAGCCTTTATAATGACACGCCTTTAAAACAAGTGCTCAGATAAACCGCACTGGAACATCATGAAAAAATGAAAGTTCGAGTTAAAGATTACAACAATGGGAAGGAGGATGAATGCGTCTACTGGCCAGGAAAAACAAGCCATAACAATTTGTTTTATATACTTTTCCAGAAAATAAAGCTCTATTTTACTTGCAAAGCAGTCTTTGGCGGAGCGGACGGGACTCGAACCCGCGACCCCCGGCGTGACAGGCCGGTATTCTAACCAACTGAACTACCGCTCCGCAAAGAAGGCGTATTCTAGGGAGATATAGTTTTTTCGTCAAGTAATTTTGTTGAATTTCGTAAATTTAAGTTAAACTATAAGCTTAAGGAATGAGATTTAAAAAACATCATGAAAACAGAGCATCATAAAATCACCGTCACCCAAAAAGCTGAGGTTTCGTCAACCTGGCTGATTCCTGAAAATTATCAGTCTGTTCTGATTATTGCTCATGGCGCGGGATATGATATGAATTCTATTTTTATCTCTCAATTGCATGAAGGTATTGCGAAACATGATATTTTAACCGTTAAGTTTAACTTTCCCTATATGGAGCAGGGATTAAAAGCACCGAATACGCCCCATGTTCTAGAAGAAACCTGGCAACAGGTTATCAACTCTGTGATAGAAAAGACGGGCGTAAAACGTAAACAGATATTCCTTTCCGGAAAAAGCATGGGGGGACGGTATGCGACTATTTTGGCCTCTAAAGAAGATCTGTATGCAGGGATTATTTTGTTTGGCTACCCGCTTCACGCACCAGGGAAACCTGATAAACCGCGCTTTAATCACTTGAAGGTCATTCATGAGCCTATGCTTTTTTTTCAAGGAACTCGTGACTCTTTATGTCAACTAAATATATTCAGGCCTTTGCTTGAAACATTATCACCCAAACCTACATTACATATTATTGAAGGTGGCGATCACTCATTTAAGCTGCTGAAACGCATTGAACGCAGTGAACAGTCTGTTTATGACGAAATTGCTCAGGTAAGTTCAGAGTGGATCAAAAAGACCGCCCGGTCTAATTAGCCTTTAATAAAAAAATACAAATAATTACAAACTCTAGGTATTTTCTTGTGGAAAATTTTACCCCGCTCTCTGCCTTGCTTGGCGGAGCTCTAATTGGCCTCAGCGCAACAATTCTTCTTTTATTTAATGGTCGAATGGCTGGAATCAGTGGCATTATGAATGGCCTATTTAATGCACCGAAAGATGAACGCATCTGGCGGCTAACTTTTCTTTGCGGCCTTATTATTGGAGCCTTTATTTTCCAGACCATATCACCGGATTTCTTTTTCCCTCGGCAAGGGTATCCCTTATGGCTAATCGCTATCGGCGGTTTTTTAGTCGGTGTGGGTACACGGCTGGGCAATGGCTGCACCAGCGGCCATGGTATCTGCGGTATTGCAAGCTTGTCTAGGCGCTCGATTTTTGCAACGCTGACATTTATGGGCACAGGCATGGCTACTGTCTATATTGCTAGGCATTTATTATGAATAAATATTTTATTGCCCTTTTAAGCGGCATTATTTTTGGATTGGGACTCTCTCTTTCTCAAATGGTGAACCCCAATAAAGTAATTGATTTCTTAGATATATTTGGGCACTGGGATCCAAGTCTGGCTTTCGTAATGATGGGTGCCTTGGCAGTTGCTTTCATCTCATTTAGAATTATTCTAAAAAGGCCTGAGCCATTATTGGAAAAAGCCTTTCACAAATCACATCGAACAGAAATTGACAAAAGCCTTTTAGCCGGCGCAGCAATATTTGGTATTGGCTGGGGGCTTAGCGGTTATTGTCCCGGGCCTGCAGTAGCAAGTTTGGGCTCCGGAAATTTTGAGGCTCTAATTATGGTAATCTCTATTTACGCTGGGTTCTTTTCTCAAAAATGGTTTAGCAGTAAAAAATTTTGACGTTTAACCATAAAATACATTAATAGCTTTAAGAAGAAGCCGGTTCCTTTTGATCCGCCCTTCACGCTGCTTCATGGTCACTAATCACTTCATTTTAATCAGGCTTCATTCCGTATAGCATTAGCGAAACAATCCCATTTCATGGATAATAGAGGATTTGAAGTTCTCCAATAACCTTAAAATAATGAAACAAAAGCTGGAAACTCTGCTTCAACATGCTGTTGAAAGTCTTAAATCCGAAGGCATTCTAGATCAGAAATCATCCCCTCAAATTAATATTGAGCGTGCAAAAGATACTCGCCATGGCGATTTTGCCAGCAATTTAGCAATGATGCTGGCAAAACAGGCTAAAACCAACCCACGCCAATTGGCAGAAAAGATCATTTTATTGCTTCCCAAGGATTCATCCATTTCTAAAGTAGAAATTGCCGGTCCTGGGTTTATCAATTTTTTTATTAATGCTGATGCTCAGTTTCAAGTGATCAAAAAAATTCATGTCGCTGGCAAAAAGTATGGTCTAAGCAATGTGGGAGCAGGGAAAAAAGTTCAGGTTGAATTTGTTTCTGCCAATCCAACAGGGCCGCTCCATGTTGGTCATGGCCGTGGCGCAGCCTATGGCTCAGCCGTTGCGGATTTACTTCAGGCTGTCGGCTTTGATGTTTCCAAAGAATATTATGTAAATGATGCCGGACGTCAAATGGATATATTGGCAACCAGTGTCTGGCTACGTTACCTAGAGGAATGCGGTGAAGTTGTTGCATTTCCAAGTAATGGCTACCGTGGAGAGTATATTCGGGATATTGCCTTTAATATACATAAAAACACAGAAAATGAATATCGCAGACCCGCAGAACTGGTGCTAGAAGACATTCCTGCGGATGAACCTCAGGGCGGTGACAAAGAAGTACATATTGATGCACTGATTGACAGGACCAAAACCTTGCTTGGGGAATCTCTTTACCGTGATTTATTTCAGGCAGGCCTAACAGTTATTCTTGATGATATCAAAGACGACCTGGAAGCATTCGGCGTTACTTTTCAGGAATGGTTCTCAGAACGCGTTTTAATGGAAGATGGCTCTGTAAAAGAAGCGATGGAACGCTTGGATAAAGCGGGCTACATATACCAGAAGGAAGGGGCCACCTGGTTTGCATCCAGTCGCTTAGGCGATGAAAAAGACAGGGTTGTGGTAAGGGAGAATGGCCAGACAACCTACTTTGCCTCTGATATTGCCTATCATATGAATAAGCTTGATCGTGGCTTTGATCAGGTTATCAATATCTGGGGAGCTGATCATCATGGGTATATTCCCCGGGTAAGAGCTGCAATGCAAGCTCTAGGTGCCGATGACTCTAAACTGACCGTATTGCTGGTTCAATTTGCAATACTCTACCGCGGAAAGGAAAAGGTTCCCATGTCTACGCGATCAGGTGAATTTGTTACTTTGCGCCAATTACGCAGCGAAGTAGGCACCGATGCGGCACGTTTCTTTTATGTTATGCGCAAATCCGAACAGCATATGGATTTTGATTTAAAACTGGCCACCTCTAAAACCAATGAAAATCCTGTATTTTACGTGCAATATGCTCATGCCCGTGTTTGCAGCGTTTTACGGCAGCTCGATGAAAAGGGCTGGGAAAGAGATTTGAACCTGGGCATGGAAAACCTGGACAGGCTAACTGAAGATCATGAATTGGCATTGATTACAGATTTATCTAAATATCCGGAAATTTTAGAAAAAGCAGCATTAAAATATGAACCGCACCAATTGATTCACTATCTGCGTGACTTGGCTACCAGCTTTCATACCTATTACAATGCACATCAGTTTCTGGTAGAAGATGAAGCATTAAGAAATGCTCGGCTAAATCTTATTTGTGCCGCAAAACAGGTTCTTGCCAATGGTTTATCGATATTAAATATTAATACACCTGAGTCAATGTAATGGCCAGAGATTATAAACATAGAGCGTCGTCAAGAAAGCCCCCACCCCAGCAGTCATCGGTTGCCTGGTGGAAATGGGGATTAATTATATTGCTGGTTGCTGTATTTGTATTTTTTTTGATTTTCTTAAAGAAAACGGGTTCCGAAACGGAACCGCAGCAGCCGAAAAGCATCCCGGTATCTTCGGTTAAAAAAGAACCTGAATCTGCTAAAAACTCTCGAGAGCCAAAATTTACTTTTTACAATTTATTATCAGAAGAGCAAGTATACGACCATGAAATAAATGCCCGAAAACGTGAAGAGCGGATCGGAAAAGGAAAAAAAAGTAAATATATGCTACAGGCTGGTGCTTTTCGAAACTATGCAGAGGCTGATAAACTAAAGGCTGAATTAGCTTTAATCGGAATAGAATCGAAAATAGAAAAAGCTAAAGTTGGAAATGCTATCTGGAATAGAGTAAAAATAGGTCCTTATATTAGCCCTTCTAGAGTTTCCGTTTTAAAGGAACGGTTAAAGAAAAAGGGTATTGATGCTATCGTTACTGAAGCAAAAAGCTGAGAAACCTGGATTTTGAATTTTTAAATCATTGCAAAAATAACTAAAAGAATAAATATGTATGAAATAGAGTACGAATTTCGAGAAGAGGATCTGGTTCATTTTAATGAATTGCGTTTAAAAAATGATCTAGACTTACAGAAAAATATCCGTAAGCACCGCATGATTGTTCCCGGAACAATGCTGCTTATCGGCATGTTTTATTATATCTATTATGCAGATATGATGACAACAGCCTATATCGCACTATTAGCTTTTGTCTGGGCAATTGTTTCTCCCTATACGATGAAAATGGATATGCGCAGGCAATTTATTGAAAGCTATACCGACAAAGAAAAAGCAGATATGTTTGGGCTGCATACCTTAAAAATAGAGCAAGACTATCTAGCTGAAAAGTCACCTGGCGGCAAGCATAAAACTCCATGGAAAGATATGCTTCGCGTTGATTATGTTGATAAATATGTGCATATTTTTATAGACCTTGATTCAGCAATCGTCATTCCCGTCGAAACTATTAAAAGCGGTGATCTGAAAAAATTTGCAGAACAGGCTGAGAGTATGATTGAGCGCCTTAGCAATTAAGATTTATGCTCGCTCTCTTGTTCTGTCATTAGGCAACTCGCAATAAATAACCCACCAATCTTGCTTGTCTTTTTATCCGTCTTCAGCGTTGCAACTTCGGTCACATAGCTTGCTATGCTCCCTTCGTTGCGCCTTGAAGACGAATAAAAATCCTGCGCAATCTGGATAGGTTATTTAATGCGCGTTACCTTAGCTAAAAGAGAAAACGCTTTGGAGCACTATTTGCTAACATAAGTATTTTTAAATAAAAGGAAGAAACCTTTTCCAATAATGCCAAAAGCATCATTGGAAAAGACTCCTTGCCTTTATGTTTAGCTGTACGCTGATATTTTGTTTTATCTTTAAAAACTTGAGCTCTGTTAAATTGATGAGCAAATTTTGCCACTGGGTTTTTAATCGGGCTTGCGCTCAGCCCAATCCCTTTCTTTATCTTTTTCTTTTTCATATAAACACCTTAAATATTGGATTATCCAAGAAAAGTCAGTTCAGCTCAGACTATATGGAGAATCTGGGCGGAGCAAAAAATGTTCCTGTATTTTCTGAATTAATAACAATCACCTACAGATAATAACTATAGTCTGTCATCAAGAACCATTGTGCAGATTTTTCACAAAACTGTGAAATGATTTTATCCCACCGAATAGGTGACTGATAAATAATTTAGATACATATATTATACAATGACTTACAAATAAACCTAGCGTTCAACTGATTTTTCTAGGATTATCCAACGTATAATATTAGTATACTCATTTATTTGAACATATATTTGCTGTGAATTTCCAGAAAAAATTTGACGTTATTGTAATTGGCGGCGGCCATGCGGGGACTGAAGCCGCATTGGCCTCGGCTCGTTGCGGTGTAAAAACGCTGTTGCTTACCCAAAACATAGACACTCTAGGACAAATGAGCTGTAACCCTGCCATTGGAGGCATAGGGAAAGGCCATTTAGTTAAAGAAATTGATGCGCTGGGCGGGGCAATGGCTCAGGCTGCCGACGAAGCAGGCATTCAGTTTAGAACTTTAAATGCCAGTAAAGGCCCGGCTGTAAGAGCAACCCGTGCCCAGGCAGACCGCAGTCTCTATAAACAGGCAATAAGACACGCATTAGAAAATCAGCATAATCTCACACTGTTTCAACAGACTGTTTCTGACTTTATTGTGGAAGGCGATAGAATCGTTGGCGTTAAAACTCAAATGGGACTAGATTTTTCGGCAAAAGCCGTCGTATTAACCACAGGCACTTTTTTAGGAGGCCTGATTCATATTGGGCTAGAAAACTACAGTGGCGGACGGGCGGGCGAATCTGCTTCTATCGCACTGGCAGACCGTCTACGCGAATTGCCTTTTCAGGTAGACCGCTTAAAAACAGGAACACCGCCACGGATTGATGGCAGAAGCATTGATTTTAGCAAACTTGAAGTCCAGCCTGGCGATGAAGTGCTGCCTGTATTTTCATTCATGGGAACCAGGGAAAAGCATCCGCGCCAGATCCCCTGCCATATTACTCGAACCAATAGTCAGACCCACGATATAATCCGTTCAGGCATGGATCGTTCTCCTATGTATACGGGAGTAATTGATGGAGTTGGACCGCGTTATTGTCCTTCCATCGAAGATAAGGTCGTGCGTTTTGCCGACAGAGATTCTCATCAGGTATTTGTTGAACCTGAAGGCTTAAATACTCACGAAATATACCCCAACGGCATTTCAACTAGCCTTCCTTTTGATATTCAGTGCCAATTTATACAGTCCATGCCCGGATTTGAACAGGCCGTTATTATTCGCCCAGGCTATGCCATTGAATACGATTACTTTAATCCGATTGATTTAAAATCATCTTTAGAAACAAAGCACATGAATGCCCTGTTTTTTGCAGGACAGATCAATGGTACAACTGGCTATGAAGAAGCCGGCGCTCAAGGCTTGATCGCAGGTTTAAATGCTGCCAGAATGATTAAAGGCCTTGAAAGCTGGTGCCCAGAACGAGACGAAGCATACATCGGTGTAATGATAGACGACTTGATTACCCGAGGAACAAAGGAACCCTATCGCATGTTTACCAGCCGAGCTGAATATCGCCTATTGTTGAGAGAAGACAATGCTGATTTACGATTGACTGAAAAAGGACGAGAACTTGGTTTGGTAAGCGATGACCGCTGGCAGGCATTTGAAAAAAAACGTGAATCGATAATTCAGTTGCAAAAGACATTAAGTAAGCACTGGGTCAGAGTGGGCACAGCGCAGGCGACTCAAGCTGAAAATCTATGGGGCAAAGAGCTAAAAAAAGAAGCCAGCATGCTTGCCCTGCTGCATCGCCCAGAGGTTGATGTAGAGAACCTGTTAGCTTTTGCCAATATAGAAAATATCGATGAGCAAGTAGCTGAACAAATTGCTATTCAAGCTAAATATGCAGGGTATATTGACAGGCAGCAAACGGAAATAAACCGCACCAAACGCTATAACCACCTAAAACTGCCAATTAATGAAGATTACAGTAAAGTTTCAGGGCTTTCTAATGAAGTCTGCGAAAAATTACAGCTGCAAAGACCGGAAACATTAGGCCAGGCCTCTCGCATACCCGGTATAACGCCAGCAGCAATCTCCTTGCTATTGGTTCACTTAAAAAAGAAAATGAGTTGATGGAAACATGTCGTAAAATATTGCAGCAAGGTCTTCAGATACTTGAAATAAGCTATGATGAGAGTCAATTAGAGGCATTGCTTAAATTTATTAAGCTGATTGAAAAATGGAACAAAACCTATAACCTAACGGCTGTCCGTAATCGGGAAGAGATGGCGCGTTTGCATATATTGGACAGCTTGACCGTTCTGCCTTTTGTACGCGGGGATAGAGTCGCCGATATTGGCACCGGTGCAGGACTGCCCGGAATTCCTTTAGCTATTTTTTCCCCTTATGTGCAGTTTGCATTAATAGATTCCAATTCAAAAAAAACCCGATTTGTGCAGCAGGCCATTTTAGAATTAAAATTAAGCAATGTAACTGTACTGCATAGCCGAGTTGAAAGTTTTCAGCCTGACGCCCAATTTTCTACTGTTATCACCCGGGCATTTGCCAATTTGCAGGACATTATGCGCCTAACTAAACATTTAATAGCACCCTCTGGCGTTTTATTGGCAATGAAAGGCCAGTCGCCGGACACTGAAGAAATTGAGTCGCTCGCTGTACCGTACTCTATTATTCAGCTTAATATTCCCAAACTTAAAACAGAAAGATGTTTAATCCGAATAGAAGGAGTGGCTAATCATGGGTAAAATCATTGCTGTCACCAATCAGAAAGGCGGGGTTGGCAAAACCACGACCAGTGTAAACCTGGCGGCCTCTTTGGCTGCAGCCAATCGCCAGGTATTGCTTATTGACCTTGATCCTCAGGGCAACGCCGCTATGGGGTGCGGTGTTGATAAAGATGAAGTTGAATATTCCAGCTGTGAGTTGCTGCTGGAAGAAGTCCCCGTCTCAGAAATCATTATAAATAATAAAGAGATTGGGTTTGATATTATCCCTGGGAATGCTGATTTAACGGCAGCTGAAGTACATTTAATGGATGCTAAAAATAGGGAGCGGAAACTTGCAGATGCCTTGATACCCGTTAGGCATGAATATGACTATATATTGATCGACTGTCCTCCTTCCCTAAATATGCTGACCTTAAATGCAATGGTCGCCGCCGACAGTGTTCTAGTTCCCATGCAATGTGAATATTACGCATTGGAAGGTCTCTCTGCATTAATGGCGACATTAAAAAATGTGAGAGATACTGTAAATCAGGGCTTACACCTGGAAGGCATTTTAAGAACAATGTTTGACAACAGAAGCCGTTTAACCAAAGATGTTTCAGAGCAATTGCAAGAATATTTTGACGATAAAGTCTTTAGAACATGCATCCCTAGAAACGTACGCTTGGCAGAGGCACCCAGCCACGGACTGCCTATCATTCAGTACGATAAAAAATCGCGAGGAGCTGTTGCCTATATTGCAATGGCAGGCGAAATGATTAGAAAAGAAGAACACGAACAAGGAAAAAAATAGCATGGCATTAAAAAAACGGGGCTTAGGCCGAGGTCTAAATGCTCTTTTAGGAGATGTCCCGCCCACAGAAAAAGAAAAATCACAAAATCTGCAAACTTTACCGATAGAGTTTTTGCAACGGGGAAAGTATCAGCCAAGAAAGGATATGAAGCCTGATGCTTTACAAGAATTGGCTGAGTCTATCAAGGCCCAGGGTATTATTCAGCCTATTGTTGTCCGCCCAATTGCGGATGAACGCTATGAAATTATCGCTGGAGAACGCCGATGGCGTGCGGCTCAGCTAGCTTCCTTGCAGGAAATCCCAGTTGTTATAAAAGAGATTGACGACCGTGCAGCCATGGCTATCGCATTAATTGAAAATATTCAGCGGGAGGATCTAAATGCTCTGGAAGAAGCCGAAGCCTTAAAAAGATTGGTCGATGAGTTTGACATGACACATCAGCAGACTGCAGATGCCGTTGGAAAATCACGAGCTATGGTGTCTAACTTATTACGGCTGCTAGAACTGCCTAATGAAGTAAAAATTCTATTAGCCAAAGGCTCTATAGAAATGGGCCATGCCAGGGCACTGCTAACTTTAGATGCAGACAGGCAGATAGAGATTGCCAATAAAATAGTAAAACAGCAGTTAACAGTCAGAGCAACTGAGAAGCTAGTTAAAGATGCGGGCAGTATAAAAACGGCTGCACTTAAGCATCAGGATACAGATACTCTAAGACTGCAGGAGCAGCTAACGGAAAAAACCGGAGCCAAAGTTATTATCAGCCACCAAAAAAATGGCAAAGGCAAGCTGGTTTTTAATTATACGAGCCTTGAAGAGCTGGAAGGAATTATTAATCGCATACAGTAAATGATGAATAGCTTAGGAATGGGGCTCGGAATAAGCTGAACACCTGGCTCAGGATTTTTGTTCATATTCAAGGCGTACAAACAGGCGCATAGCAAGCTACGCAACTGTTTGTGCAACGCAGAAGATGGACAAAAGACTAGCTAGTTGCTCAAGTTATTTCGTAGACGTTCCTAAGGAACGTCCACAGACTGCTGACGCTGTAGTTTGTTTCTTACATTAATTGAAATATTGACTTAATCTGTTTCCTGATCTACTTTTAATGTGTCTGTCAACTGATTTTATCTAAAAACTAAAATATTTGACCATCTTTTTACTAGATCCTCCCGGTACAGGATAGGATTAAGTCATTAATTAACAAACACACGTAAATCCATGTCTTTTATTGTCAATTATGAATTCTCTGATGAAGAGAATTCTCATTTTCTGCGTCAAATTTTACAATTTATAAGTACTCATAAAATAACGCCAACGCCTATAAACTATGCACTTAGCTATGAATATGTAAGCGGCAGCAATAAGAAATTAATTGCCGCCATCAACTCGCTGATTAAAGACCAAAAAAATATTGATAATGAGATTGCAACTAAACTGTATAACAAATTTATTTATGATGTTTCATACGAGTCATTTGACAAAGTTAACCAGAGTTTGGAATCCTTAATCAACAATACTCGCGACTCAGTAGCAGCAACCAGCCAAAAAGCTTCTGATGCAGGTGAAGTATTTGCAGAACAGGCCGTTTCTATTGCCTCAGTAAAAAACACTGATGACTTAAAAAAAGTAATGTCTGAAATTGTCACGGAAGCAAAAGGGCTGGCCGATGTAAGTAAGACGCTGAAAACAGAGCTGGATTCCGCCAATCAGGAAATGGAACTGTTGCGCACTGAATTGGTGAAAGCCCGAAAATTAGCCTCCACGGATGCGCTAACAGGTTTATTTAATAGAGGGACTTTTGACAAAATGCTTGATAGGCTGGTTGACCAGAATGCTTCATCGGAAGCATGCTTAACCATGCTCGACCTAGATCATTTCAAACAGGTAAACGATACTTATGGTCACCTTATTGGTGACAGTGTACTTAAGTTTACCGCTAAACTTTTAAAAAAGTATGCCGAACCACAGCATTACGTTGTACGTTATGGCGGAGAAGAGCTCGCCATCATCATGCCAGATACTTCGCTTAAGCAGGCCTCTGAAATAGCAGAAAATATTAGAGCATCTCTTGAATCCAGCCGTTTAAAAAAGAAAAACAGCAGTGAATCTATCGGCAAAATTACAGTATCGATTGGAATTTCTAAATTAAAACAGAATGATACTAAAGAAGATTTCATTATGCGAGCCGATACGGCAAAGTACAAAGCAAAGGAAAGTGGCCGAAACAGAGTGATGACAGAAACCGTTGACTAAGCTCTTAGTCTCGTTTCTGCGGTTTAAAGCTGGCGGTTAGCTTTTCAGGTGCTTTTGAATTTTTATTGTTCAACCTAAATAAATCAGTTGAACGCTTAGTTTAGCTGTAACTTATTAAATAAACTGTTTAATCCAGTTTTTCACTATTCACCAGATGGGTGAGTGTATTTCGCTTCACGGTTTTGTGAAAAATCTGGACAAAAAATTCTGCAGAATAGCTCTCAATAAGGACTACGGCCATTATCTTCAAGCTATTCTTTGCCTTTTTTGCCCAGATTTCCCACAAAATCCGTGCTCAACTGATTTTTTTAGGTTCAATCAGACCTATGAAAATTTTATATTAGCTCCTTTTCAGGTAAAATTACCTGTATTAGCCAGCCTGTTTTTCTAAAATGCTGCTGGCGCCTTAGCTTTTGGTCTGAACATAAGTACCCAAGTAAAATTAATTTAACTTTTCACTTGGGTACTTACTGTTTGGCCCCTCTCAATTATTTACTCAGCCATTTAATAAACCGAATGAAAAAGTTACTATTTTTAATGATATTTGGATTGCAAGCCTGCGGACAAACGGGTCCTCTTTACCACCCAGATGAAAAGGCACCTATTTATGTGCCTGACGAAGAATCATAAAATGGATTATTTTACCTTTAAAGAAAACAGACTGTTCGCAGAAGATGTATCGATTGAAGATATTGTCAGCCAATACGGTTCACCTTGCTACATCTATTCGCGGGCAACTCTTGAACGGCACTGGAATGCTTTTGACCAAGCCTTCGGCGATCATCCGCATTTAATATGCTATGCCGTTAAAGCAAATTCAAATATTGCTATTCTTAATGTTTTGGCACGTCTAGGTTCCGGCTTTGATATTGTTTCATTAGGTGAGTTGCAAAGAGTATTAACGGCGGGTGGCGACCCTGATAAAATCGTGTTTTCCGGAGTGGGGAAGCGTGAAGATGAAATTACAGAGGCTCTTAAAACAGGCATACGATGCTTTAATATAGAAGTGAGCGGTGAATTGGACCGCATCAATCAGTTAGCTGGCAGCCTAGGTGTTATTGCGCCCGTTTCTTTTAGAGTTAACCCTAATGTAGACGCAAAAACACATCCCTATATTTCTACAGGCTTAAAAGAAAATAAGTTTGGCATTGATATTGAGCTGGCTTTAGCCGAATATCGCCGGGCTGCCAAAATGGATCATATAAAAGTGATTGGAATTGACTGTCATATTGGCTCACAGCTGACAGAAACCTCTCCTTTTTTAGACGCTTTGGATAAGGTACTTGATCTCGTTAATGCCTTAAAACAGGAAAACATTGAACTGCATCATTTAGATTTAGGCGGCGGTTTAGGCATCTGCTACAAAGATGAGCATCCGCCATCCCCTGCCGATTATGTATCTGCCATTTTAGAGCGTTTGGGCAGCAATGATTATGAAATCGCATTGGAACCAGGCAGAGCAATTGCAGGAAATGCAGGCGTCTTAGTCACCAGAGTGGAATATTTGAAACCGACAGAATATAAAAACTTTGCTATTGTTGATGCAGCCATGAATGATCTGGTGCGCCCCGCTTTATACAGTGCCTGGCAAGACATCGTGCCAGTCAATAAAGCCAATAGAGCCGATCAAAATACGTGGGATATTGTCGGTCCTGTTTGTGAAACCGGTGATTTTTTAGGCAAAGACAGGGTGTTAAATATTTCACCGGGCGATTTACTGGCAGTGCGCTCGTCAGGTGCCTATGGCTTTACCATGAGTTCTAACTATAATTCCAGGCCTCGTACCGCTGAAGTAATGGTAGATGGTTCTGACGTTCACTTAATAAGAGAAAGAGAGCCTATTCCTCAGCTTTGGCAGGGAGAAAAACTGCTGCCATGATCAAATTTACAAAAATGCACGGCCTAGGCAACGACTTTGTTGTTATTGATGCCATCAGCCAGGCAATTTCATTAAGCCCTAAACAGATAAAGTTTATTGCCGACAGACATTTTGGCATTGGCTGCGATCAATTGCTGCTAGTAGAAAAGCCTGTCAGCAATAATGCCGATTTTAAATACCGCATTTTCAATGCTGATGGCAGTGAAGTTGCGCAATGCGGTAACGGTGCCCGCTGTTTTGCCCGTTTTATACGAGACAAAAACTTATCGGCAAAAGATGAAATAACCGTTGACACCAATTCGGGCCAATTGATATTGACTATAGATAGCAATGGTTTAGTCACCGTTAATATGGGTATTCCTGAACACCTGCCAGCTAAAATCCCACTAAGCACAGATCAGCAGGCATTCTCTTATACCCTTTCTGACAATCAGGCAGAAGCTGTTTTTGGCGCAGTATCCATGGGCAACCCTCATGCGGTGATTACAGTAGATAATGTTAATACAGCACCTGTTGCTGAAGTAGGCGCAACACTGGAAAGCCATGCTTTTTTTCCGGAAAGAGCTAATATCGGCTTTATGCAAATCATTAATAGACGGCACATAAAATTGCGTGTTTATGAACGGGGCGCAGCCGAAACATTAGCCTGTGGCAGTGGCGCCTGTGCGGCGGTGGTTATCGGCATAGAACAAAATTTATTAGACCGGGAGACCATCGCTGTAGAATTGCCCGGCGGACAATTAGAAATAAACTGGATGGGCCGGGGGCATGCTGTTTTTATGACAGGCCCTGCTACATCCGTTTTTGAAGGACAAATAAAACTATGAGCGAAGAACAAGCAATAGATCAGCCCGCTCTCAGCCCGGCTCAAGTTGAGGCATATTTGCAGGCTCACCCAGATTTTTTTCATCAGCATGAGGCATTGCTGGAACATTTAAGCATCCCCCACCCTAGCGGCAAGGCTGTTTCTTTAATATCTAAACAGTTAGAGATATTCAGAAGCAGGCACCATGAGCTGGAAAACCAGCTTACAGCATTAATTGAAATAGCTAAAGAAAATGACAGCACGCTGAGTCAAATGCATGAGTTAACATTGGCACTGATGGAAGCTCAGACGATTGATGAAGTAGTGATCAATCTTGATAAAGTATTCAAGGAATGTTTTTTAACCGATTACTCTTCTGTACGCATTATAAAAAACAAAGCAGAAGCATATGCTGATAACGTGTATGTTAATTTAGATGATGAGAATTTGCAGCATTTTATGCAGGAATTAACGGCTAATCAGCCAAAATGTGGACGGCCAACCTTGGCACAGGCTAAATTTCTATTTGGCGATGCCGCAGCAGAAATAAAGTCCTGCGCCATTATCCCTATGGTTTTTACCGAACTGGAAGGGTTGATAGCCATTGGCAGCAAAGAAGATTCTCGATTTCACTATAGCATGGGAAATTTATTTCTGACTCAAATGAGTGAGGTTATAGGAACAAGATTAATTGCTCTTTTAGATTAAAGCAAAGTATAGTGGCCCTGCATCACCCCCATTGTCTAAGGTAACGCGCATTAAATAACCTACCCAGATTGCGCAGGATTTTTATTCGTCTTCAAGGCGCAACGAAGGGAGCATAGCAAGCTATGTGACCGAAGTTGCAACGCTGAAGACGGATAAAAAGATAAGCAAGATTGGTGGGTTATTTATTGCGAGTTGCCTAAGAAAGAGTGCTGGCTGGGGTGATGCACCAGCATAACCTAAAATATCGCAATTGCACTACCGTTCCCCCGCCTGAATTTGATTTATTTACCGTAACTTACTGACAGAAATGCTTTCTGTGTACACTATCAGGTTTTACCTATATGACACCCGCCGCCAAACAGCTGCTAACTGATTATTTTCAATACCTAGAGTTTGAAAAAAGAGTATCGGAGCATACGCTAAAAAACTATCAACGAGATATTTTCCATCTGATTAGCCATTGCTCCGCCCAGGCATTGAAAAACTGGCAAGATATTCAGCCTATAGATATACGGAATCATATAGCCAATAGACATAGAAAAGGCATTGGCAGCAAATCGCTTCAGCGTGAACTTTCCGCGATTCGCAGCTTTTATAATTACCTGTTAAAAAAGAAGCAGTTCAAAAATAATCCTGCACGGCAAATTCGAGCGCCTAAACAGGAAAGAAAACTGCCTAAAGTTCTTGATGTAGACCAAATGAGCGGTATGTTAGATAGTGAGCCCGATTCATTTTTGGAAATACGTGATATAGCCATGTTTGAGGTTTTTTATTCTTCAGGGCTCAGGTTAAGCGAACTGGCCGCTTTAAATGTTGAAGACATAGACCTATCTGAAAATGAATTGCGCATTTTGCATGGCAAAGGCGGAAAACAGCGAAACCTGCCCATCGGAAGCAAAGCGGTAGCAGCTTTGAAAAAATGGCTTAATTATCGCCCATTAACAGCGGAACCAGCCATTTTCACATCAAACAAAGGCAAGCGCCTGGGGCAAAGAAGCATTCAGCTCAGACTAGACCGCTGGTGCAAGAAGATAGGTCTGCCAGAACATGTACATCCGCACATGCTAAGACATTCTTTTGCCAGTCATCTGCTCGAATCTAGTCATGACATACGGGCTGTCCAGGAGTTTTTAGGGCACAGCAACATCAGTACAACTCAAATATATACTCACCTGGATTTTCAGCACCTGGCAGACGTCTATGACAACGCTCACCCTAGAGCAAAAAAGAAAATTGATCAAGCCTAAAATCTGCTATTATTAGTGCTATTTTTCATAAGAAATTTATTTACGGTAACTGGGATAACAAGAAATGGCCGAGAGTACAGATACAGAAGATGCTAAATCAAAAGGAATCCTTTGGTTTTTTGGGACTTTACTAGGTGTAACCCTCATCGTATTGATTGTTCTTGGTGCCTGGTGGGGACAGGAACCTGAACAATTTGACGTAAGGGAAGAAGCCCTAAAATACATGGAAAAAAGCGGTTCTGACCATATGCCTATAGGTTTTGTCTATACCAATACATTGGCACATATGGCTGAGGTGCTAATGGAAAAGCCTGGGGGCTACATTTCAAATGATGTTGCACCGCCCGGAGTATTTTTAGATAATATTCGCAGCTGGGAATATGGCGCCCTGGTTATGCTGCGTGACGGCACTACCGCGCTAAGAAACCACTTTGCAAGAGATCAGTCTCAATCTGTCGAAGACAAAGATTTAGGGGTTGCAGAACCTTATTTTTATTACGAACCCAACTCATGGGCCTTGCCTTCATCAGAGTCAGAGTACGACAAAGGCGTTAAATCCCTGCATAAATACATGCAGCGCCTGCAAAACCCTCAGCCGGGCCAAAGAAGAGCCCAGTTTTACTCCCGCTCAGATAACCTATGGACCTACCTTGAGGTTGTTATTAAGCGTCTGGGCGGACTGTCCACAAAATTGACCTCTAGCACTGACAAATTTGCTGGAGCAGCGGGCATTCTTTATGACCCTAGCGGACAGAAAGCACCTCAGTTTACGGAAGAAAAGACTAAAGGGGTAGGAAAAACACCTTGGCTGTTGATCGATGATATTTTTTATGAAGCGCGCGGTGCAAGCTGGGCTTTATTGCATATTTTACGGGCTATAAAAGTTGATTTTGAAGACATTATTTTAGATAAAAGAGCCATGAATACATTGGATAACATGATTAACTCCTTAGATATGGCTCTGTCGCCCATCTTAAGCCCAATGGTTTTAAGCGGTGATGGTTTTGGCATTACAGCCAACTACTCATTAACCATGGCTAACTACATTGCCAGAGCAAATGCTTCGGCACTTGATTTGCGTGATTTAATGAACAAAGGTTAAATCTGCTCGCGTCCCTGCCCTGTGTTATTGCCATTCTGGCATTGCAGACAGGAAACAATTTAGCTACGATTTTTTTTGACCCTGTTCTGCTGTGGCTTGATGCCTGGCTTCTGCCAGCCAGATTATCTTAACAGCAGTAACACAGAGCACTGTATCAAGAGATTATTATGAAACAGGACATAAACGAAAATATAAAAAAAATTAGCACTTGGAAACGCATTTTCTATATGCTGGTTTTTAGCGTTATTGTTGGCATAGTAAGAATTCTGCTGTGGACTGTGATTCTGTTTCAAGTCGCCTTTGCTTTATTGTCAGGCACGCCCAATCAGAATATTCTTGATTTTGGCCGAAAGCTCTCCGTCTATCTCTACCATATTTTACTATTTTTAACCTACAATACAGACCAATTGCCTTTTCCCTTTTCTGAATGGAATTTAACAGAGGACCTGAAACTGCCTGAGACCAAAAAGTAAGATTATGGCCCACAGAAAAATCATTCATATTGATATGGATGCTTTTTTTGCGGCGGTTGAACAGCGCGACCACCCCGAATATCGAAACAAACCGATCATTGTGGGGGGAAAGCCGGATACCAGAGGCGTAGTGGCGACCTGTAGCTATGAAGCTAGAAAATTCGGCATCCATTCTGCGATGTCTTCTGATAGAGCCTACCGTTTATGCCCCCAGGCTATTTTTATTAAGCCTCGTTTTGAAGCTTATAAAGAAGCCTCTTGCCTTATTCGGCAGATATTTTCTGAATATACCGAGTTATTTGAACCTCTGTCTTTAGACGAGGCATATTTAGATGTCAGCCATAACTTATCCTGCCGAGGCTCTGCCACCTTAATTGCCAAAGCAATAAAGCAGTCTATCCTGCAAAAAACAGGCTTAGTCGCTTCAGCAGGCATTTCCTATAATAAATTTCTGGCCAAAATTGCATCAGATATGGACAAGCCTAATGGGCTTTACCTGATTGCCCCTGAACAGGGTGAGCAGTTTGTCAAAACTTTAGCTGTGGGCAAATTCCATGGCATTGGCAAAGCAACAGAAAAGAAAATGCATGCATTAGGCATAAAAACAGGCTGGGATCTAAAACAGCAGTCGCTTAGTTTTTTAATTCAGAATTTTGGAAAAGCAGGCCAGTATTTTTATAATATTTCTAGAGCCATTGATCATCGGGCTGTCAATAACCATAGAAAGAGCAAGTCAGTCGGAGTTGAAACGACCTTTCAGGCCGATATTAAAGAGCATGCTGAAATTATTAGGCAGTTGCAGCAGCTACTGGAAAAGGCACTAAAAAAACTCCAAGACAAAGGCCTAAATGCAAAAACTTTAACAATAAAAATAAAATATGATGATTTTGTACAGATTACCCGTAGCCGTACATTGGCTATCTCCATCTCCAAGGCAATTGATACGACATCCATCTTGGAAAACCTATTAAAAAATACAGCCGTTGGCCAGCGCAAAGTACGTTTATTAGGTGTTGCTCTGTCATCATTCGATAATCAATTGCTAAATTATCGACAAATGGACTTGTTTGACTACACCTAAAAAATAGCTGCCCGAAAGTAAAGCTATTGCCCCAGAACTTTGGCAATAGCCTGTTCCCACCAACTCAAAGGCTTAACAATAGGGATTGAACAGCTATCATAGCCTCTGTATTCAATACTTTTGAACACATCATCTCGCAGCCAGGCATAAGCGTCTGGAGAGGCTTGCCTTAGACGCTCGGGAATTAAAATATATTGAGCAACCAGTTCGGCTAGCTTTTCCTGCGTTTGACCATCATAACGGCCGTCATTAACCTCCCATAAATATTCAAAGGCTTCAAACCATTTTGAAGGCCATAAAGCCAGCTTGGCATTATTGATCAGCTTAAGCGTCTGGCTATCGTTTGACATTTTTCGATAGCGATAAAAAAAATACATTTCTTCAGAACCATTCCAGAAATGGAAATTATCAATGGTATGTGCTATTTCATGCACAATAATGGGGATTCTAAAATCAACCAGATAACGCAAACCTATATCGCGGTATAAACGTCCATCTTTACCTTTATCAAAGGCTTTAACGGTAAAAATAATCAGATTCTGGCCATTATAAACCTGAGCAACAACCTGGCTTCTAAAGCCTGCACCCGGTACAAAAGTAAGCGGATGGGTATCATCAGACCAGATGCTGGTTGCAAAATCTTCAGGAAAAGCTTTTTTAATAAGATCTTGAACATCACTGTCAAAGTCTTTAATTACTTTGCCCAGGTCTTTGATAGGCTTAGCTTTACTAATTTTTTTCCGCATAAAGGGAGGTATCTTGCGGATTGCTTTCTCGAAGACTCGCAAATGATCAATGGTAAACCGCCTGGCCTGATAGTTCTCGCCATGCTTTATGATTGTCTTGGTATCATAAAAAAGAGCAAGTGCCGTTAATGCAGCCTCTCTATCCCCCCAATACTTCTCTAAAACACACAAGGCTTCAGAAGAAGCATCTTTACAGTCTGCTCTATAGTCTTGCAGGTCTTCTAAATATTCAGGGCTGTTATGATCGGTTAATACGGCGACCGACAGTTTGCGTAATTCTGCAGGGTTGTTTTTTTCGTAGTATTCAATCGTTTTGGATAATTCGTCAATGGAAGCGTAACCGCTTTTATCTGTTGTGCAGAGCAGCGATTCATCAATAGAAAGCGGAAAAAAAATATTTTGAAAAAGGGCTGTGGCAAGTACTGTTTGACTGGCCTGAACTTTAGAGAAAGAAAAGCATATCAGACATAAAAAAATATAAGATCGAGTATGATAGCTAGTATATAAACTCATTATTCATGCTAACAAATCATTCAGAATCTGTTTGTATAGACAGTATTTTTTTACTTTGCTTTGCCAGGTGCTGAGCCTCTTCTATAATTTCTTTGCGATTTTTATAGACATACCCCCCAGCAGCAGCCCCCATTGCAAATAGCAGAAAAGGATGTCGCCCCATCCGCTGAATTACAGCTGAGCCTATTTGTGTTCCTGCTGTCAGCAAACCTATAGTAACAAGGGGGTGCAAGTCTTTAGATTCTTTTAACTGCTGTTCTTTTTCAGTCATAGTCTTACATGTAATTGCTTTGATCCAAGGGAATAACGAAATTGAAAATAGCTCCGTTGCCAGCGTTATTTTCCGCCCATATTCTACCATGATGAGCATCTATAAACTCCTTGCAAATAGAAAGCCCAAGCCCTGTACCACCCGCATTGGATTTGGTCTTGCTGCTTTGAATGAATTTATCGAAAATGCATTCCAATTCCCCTTTAGGAATGCCAATGCCCTGATCTGTTACTGATAACCGTAATGCAGGAGTATTTCCTAAATCTGAAAATAGCTCATCCTGACTTATTTCTATAGAAAGAGAGGCGCCCTGCTTAGAAAACTTAATTGCATTTGATAGAAGATTAGTAACAACCTGAGCAATTTTAGCCCCATCAAACTCTGCTTTAACGCTGCACCCTGAATTAATATGATTAAGAGTAAGCCGCTTATTTTTTAACAGGCTCTCCTGTTCAGAAACAGCCTGTTTCACAATGGAATTTAAGTCGTGCAGAGCAAAATCAAATGTAAGTTTACCTGACTCTATCTTAGATAAGTCCAGCAAATCATTTAATAAAGAAAGCAGTCTTTCGCCGCTCAGATGTATTTTTTCAAAGTAAGAAAGCAGCTTTTCCGGTGTAGCACTGTTAAGCCTCTTAATTCCAAAACTTGAAAAGCTTAAGATGGCGTGCATTGGTGTTCTTAATTCATGTGACATATTAGCTAGAAATTCTGACTTTGAAGCATTTGCATGCTCGGCGATTTCTTTATCTATTTTCAATTGTTTTGACAGGATTCGCTCAGTTATATTACGGTGTATCCCTCTATAGCCCGTAAAATGGCCATCAATATCAAACATAGGCGATGCATTTGTTTCTAAAAAAACCACTGAGGTGCCATCTTTATGCAAATAAGAACTTTCCACACCTGAAAAAGAGCATTGCTTTTTAAAAAAACTTTGAAAAACTTGAGCTTTCCGAATCCGTTCATCGCCCAGCATCAATGAAAAAAGAGTCTGCCCCAGTATCTCTTTAGGTTCATAGCCTAACAGCTCTTTGATATAAGGGCTGGCATAAGTATACTGTCCTTTTATATCTATTTCCCAAATCCAGTCAGGAGAACTTTCTACTAAACTCCGAAATCGGGCTTCACTTTTCAACAGTTTGATTTCCAGTTCCTTGGTACGGGTAATATTAAGATGCAATCCATCAATCCAAAGAGCTTTGTGCTGCTTATCACGGGTTATTTGCGCTTTAACATTAATCCAGCGAATATCATCTTTTCCAGTCTTGATGCGATAGCTCAGCTCAAAGTGGGTCTCTTTGCTTTTTAGCGCTCGACTAAGCTCTGCTTCGGTTTTATAAAGATCCTCGGCCAAAATAAGATTTTTCCACGACCTATAAGTGTTCTTATATGTTTTTGGGTTGACAGAAAAAAGTTTATAGCTTTTTTCATCCCACCAGGTTTTATCGTTAATAATGTCATAACTGAATGTACCGGCATCTGCAGCGTCTAGCGCAGCTTGCAGAGTATCCTGATGTATGGTTCGGTCTAGCGCATGTTTTAAAGCCTGTTTGTAATGCTTGATTTCTGAAATATCGCGGGCAATGCCTTCAACGGCAATCACGTGTTTAGCACCGTTAAAAACGGGGGATTCATTCATTTCCAGCCAGCACGTAGACCGATCTTTTTTATAAACCTCTACTTCATATGATATTTGCCTATCTCCTGACAAAGCCTTTTTTATGGATTCAAGCGCTTTACTATTGCTGGGGTTTCCTGTTAGCAAGCTTGAATAGTGCATTAAGAACTCTTCTTTGCTATAGCCTAACTGCCTAGCCACACCGGAACTGACAGAGGTAAAATTGCCTTCAATGTCACGGGAATAATAGAAACAGCTATCCCCCAGCCGTTCGCATAAACAATCGGTGTGTTTATCGTTATCAAGAGCCTTCATCTTCAGTAAAAAAGTTGACTAATAAATGACACAATTTATTACCAATTCCCTGTGTTCTCCATTGAAACCCAAGGCTCCTGTTTTGGCAAAGACTGTCCTTTTTGCAGCAGCTCAATGGAGATATTGTCAGGAGAGCGGATAAAAGCCATATATCCATCTCGGGGCGGTCGACTGAGAACGACGCCGGCATCCATTAATTTTTGGCATAAGGCATAAATATCGTCAACTTCATAGGCTAAATGTCCAAAATTACGGCCACCTGCATATTCTTCCGGATCCCAGTTATATGTCAACTCAAGAGTAGGTGCTTCAATATTTATAGCACTTTCTTTATCTAGCGGTGCAGCTAAATAAACCAAAGTAAAACGTCCCTCTTCACTTTCTATACGATTAACTTCTGATAACCCCAGTTTATCGCAATAAAATGCTAAAGATTTTTGCAGGCTATTGACCCGCACCATGGTATGTAAATATCGCATAAGATTTATTAATCGAATTAAACAGGAAAAACAGTTATATTATGGCTGAAAATGAATATTTTACTTAATTTTTTTAACGGAGACCATTAGTGGCAAATTACCCAGAAAGAACTTGTGAGATTGACCGCCTTGTTAAACACCCTAAATTAGTAGAAGCGGCCTTGAGTGGAAAAAAGACACAGCAGAGACGCGATGGCGTTTATGCCTATCCCGGCGAGAAATTTACCTTAGATGGTATTGGCTTTACAGTTACGTCTTTAGAGCGCCAAAAATTGGGGGATATGACAGATGCCGATGCAAATGCTGAAGGCTATCCCAGTCTTGAAATGTATAAAGGGTTAATTTTAAAAATGCATGCCGGCATGACATGGGAAAATGACGATTTGGTGTGGGTACATAGCTTTAAACGGGATGATGCACTTTAACCCCATGAGCAAATAAACCTTATAGCTTGGAAGCGAGACTTCAGTCTCGCTTTTTTAGCTTAGTAATCTGCTTCATGCACTTCTAAAGACTTAATTCTGCCTTTATCCCATATAAAACCCATAATCCTAACAAATGATCTACAATTAATTATTTCTCTGGTTCTTTGCATAACTTATGGCCACTCCAATTACAACTGAATCTGAAAATGTAGAGCAAATACTGCCTTTTTCCTTAGAAGAAGAGTCATTTTATATATGGATAACTGATTTATATACAAAAGATGGGCTTGAGGCGCTGCAATTATTGTCACATACATTAAATTCACTACAGCGGATAGAAATACCTGCAAGCCTTAGATCGCTTTTTATTGAAAAAATATCTATTTTGGTTTTCCAGCTTTCTAAGCAATTGCAAAAAACCTATGCTAAAAGCTATTTCCCATTTTCCAGTCACGATAGTTTAAAAGTGAAGTTATCTGCAAACTGTGCCTTGGGAATTGCTGATAATTATACGTTGCTCTGTCAGGATACTCTTTTTGAAACCCGGGACCTTTTTTCCCTGCAGCAAAAAGCCCTAATTCTTGTTACTGCCATTCAGGCATTGGCCAATGTTCTTTTTTATAGAGCAATGCTGTATGAAAAACCAGGCAAAGGATTTTGGGCTCAATGTTTTTTATTGTACCTGCTTGCCAAGAAAAATGAGGTGCTAGACTTATCATGCAATCATCAGAATACAAGTTTTCTAAAGGTATTTAAGCCACTGCTTGTTTTTGAGCTCAGCCATGTTCAGCAATATAATACGGAGGAAATACAGGTCGTTTATAAAGTATTAAACAACCTATCCGAGAAAATAGAGCTATTGCCGCTGATACCTGGAAAAAAAATGGATAGCGTACCATATATCAACCTAAGGCTGGACAAGCCCCCTTCAGTGGCTGATTTAAATGGTTCTGAACCTTCGCCCCATCTGTTTTATATTTCTAATATTAATCTTATTAAGCAGCTATTTGAGTTTTTTGCACATAAAAAAAACATTACATACTCTAATAAGATAATAGCTTTACGGCTAATTAAAACATTAACAATGAATCAGCGCAGAAGGGGTGAGCGGAAACTTGCTGAGAATGAGTTATTTTCAGAGATTGGGTTTGATAGATTTAATCAATATCTATTGCATAAAGAAAATGTTGCAAAAAGTGAAGAAATCGTTTCATTTGAGACCAGAAACCTTAGCCTAGATGCGCAATTAAAGAAACAGAATAGGGAAAAACTTTTTGGCTTTAGAAATGAACAGGAAGCTAGCTTATCCTTAGCATGGAGACCAGAAGACAATACTGTTGAATATATTGAAAATACAGATATTTGGTCAGAAAAAATAGAGAAAACCAGTGACAAAGAAGAGGCTAAAAAAAATGCAACGGTTATTGACCAGAGTAATTTTGGTTTTTGTATCGGCATTAAGGACAAAAACCCTGCAACCAAAGTTGGCGAGATCATTCATTTGCTGATTCCTCCCGCTTCTGTCGTTACTGTTGTTCGCAGAATTGTTTCTGCTGATAAATATGATGTTATCGCTGGTGTTGAAGTCTTGGGCTATGATGCTGAATTATTGCATATGCCCGACAGTGAGCATAAAGACATGAGGACTGCCTTTATTTTGAGCGATATTGACGGACGGGAAAGCATTGTCATTAAAGCGGATGATTATCACGGTGAAGAATATTTATACGCTACTAGAAATGATGAATCGCTTAGATACCGAGTAGAAAAGACACTCAACTCTTCCACTTCAACAATCAAGCATTTGAAAGTGAGCTTGGCTGTATGATATTTTTTTCAGCCAAATTTTTTATTATTTTCAGTCCTGAATGAATTATTTTATCGGGTTCAGGGTGTGCCGATTCTTTTGCAATGGCTGACAGACAGTCGAGGCACCGCATGGTTCTATTATCCTGCAGGATTTGCAACAGCCTATAGGTTATCGGGGTAATTTGAATAAAATTCACTTCATCGTCAACTGCACGATAAACCAGCAGATAGGAGGGCTGTTCCGGTACAGTTTCCGGTATAAAAGAAGGTGATATTTGCTGAACAGGAAACTGGTAGACTAAAGGCCAGGCTAAAGCCGAAAGAGAAATTTTTTCTTCCGCAACATTGCTGATAAATTTTTCAGAATTGGCCTTTTGTTCTTCTTGGGAAATAGAAAGAGCCATTTCAACCCATTCATAATGAGCAAGCTCTAGCAGAAAAGGAAAATCATTTTCATTTTGACGCTCATTTTGCAAATAGTCTAAAAACTCTTCAGGGATTTCCGAAAAATAAGGTGTGGTACAGGGATGTTTGACAAAAAAATCCTGTGATAAATCAAACCATTGCTTATCATCCAGCAGTTTTCTTAAAACGGGAAAGTTACTGCTCAGAAAGCTATCAATATTATTGAATATCAGATCTCGGTAAGTTTCCATCCGTTTCCGTTTAACATCCTTAGGTCTGGGATTGTTTTGCGGGTCTCTAATATAGGCAGAAAATTCCTGTTGCTTAGCCTTAAAATCAACTTTCATCAGGCTGATTTTTGATGATGCTGGCTAAGCCATGAATTCTGGATAGAACAGATTGTATCAACTTCTTTTAACAGGATATCCAGTGACGGAATATTAAAGTCACGCTCAAGCAAGGTGGGAAACACGCCATAAAGTTCATAGGCTTTAGCTAATAATGTCCAGACAGGATCAATAACGTCAGCACCATGTGTGTCGATTAAAAAATCATCCTCCTCAACATAGTGCCCGGCAATATGCGCATAAGCGATACGGTTTGCCGGAATTGCCTTTAAAAAATCCTCGGCATCATAGCCGTGATTGACACTGTTAACATAAATGTTATTTAAATCAATCAGTACATCGCAATCCGCTTCTTCAATAACCGCATTAAAAAAGTCAATTTCATCCATTTCCTGCCCTGGCGCAGCATAATAGGATACATTTTCAATGGCTATCTTTTGTTCCAGAATATCCTGAACACGCTGAATTCTTTTCGCAGTATGAGTCACAGCGTCAGAAGTGAACGGAATCGGCATCAAATCATACAAATGGCCTTGATGACTGCAATAGCTAAGATGCTCACTATAAAACTTGATTTGGTGCTGTTGCATAAACTTTTTAACTTCGGCAACAAAGATTTCATCTAGAGGGTCAGTGCTGCCGATAGACAGTGAGAGTCCATGGCAGACAAAATCAAACTGCTCAGTCATTGCTCTAAACTGTTTGCCCAGCTTGCCCCCGTGGGTCATCCAATTTTCGGGAGCAACTTCATAAAAACTGACATTTTTTGGCGCTGATTCAATAATTTCAGCTAAAAAAGAACGCCTTAATCCAAGGCCTGCATCCTGAACCAGGTTGGCAACAGTATTCATGGGATACCTCGATATTAAACAAAATTAAATAGACTGAGGGTGCTTACAAATAAAAAACCGAAGCAGAATGAAAGTCAAAATAAAGTCCATTCTGAGATTCCCGGCATTATGTGAAAAGCTGGGATAACACTGCCGTTTCATCCCAGCCTACATTTTTAAGAAAAATAAAGAATTTATTCTCCAGAGGCTTTGGCTCGGTCAATTTTTGAGCCACAGGATGCTTCGCCGCCTTTCATGTCCATGCCACCCATACCGCCTTTTTTCCCTTTCATATCCATACCGCCCATATCCATATCTCCCATTTTTCCTTTCATTTTCTTCATTTTCTTCATCATGGCACCACAAGACATTCCTCCGCCTTTCATGTCCATGCCATCCATATTGCCCATCATGGCTCCACAAGACATTCCGCCACCTTTCATATCCATACCGCCCATATCACCGCCTTTCATGTCCATCCCCTCCATGTTCCCCTTCTTTTTGCCTTTCATGTCCATTCCATCCATTGTGTCATCGCCCATATCCATAGTGCCGCATTTTCCTTCACCGCATTTAGCTTCAGCAGCTTTGTTCATGGAGGTGTCCATTGCTCCACAGGCACCTTCATTTCCTTTCATCATTGAACCGCATGCCTGTTCTAGGCCTTTTTTCATCTTATCGCCATCCATCATGCCGCCACACTTTCCTTCGCCACAGGAAGCTTCATTGGCTTTTTTTGCTGATTTGCCTCCCCAAGGAACTATATTGTAACCAGCTTCAGCGACCTGCATATACCCTTCAGATAGCTCTGCCATAGCAAATGGGTTTACCTCTGCATTAACAGAAGTTGCAGAAAATGCAGAAACAACAGCCGTGCCCATTGCAGCCGCTAAAGGCGTTTTAATATTTTTTTTCATGGAAATCCCCTCGATTTTTTAGTGTTTTTTTAATGATTAAAGAGCGTCCACTGCTATTTATGGTGTCCTTCAGACTATACAGAATAAATAGAGTTCCATCTAGCATTAAGAAGAGAATATTACTAAATCACCATATTTTAACCTTCCGTTTTATCCTTAAAATCGCAAAGATTCTCAATCACACAGCTTTCACAGCGCGGTTTTCGGGCAATGCAGGTATATCGTCCATGCAGTATTAGCAAATGGTGGGCATCCAGCTTATGTTTTTTAGGCACCCATTTTTCTAATTTTTTTTCCACTTCCAGAACATTTTTGCCTTTAGCCAGCCCTGTTCTGTTAGAGACTCTAAATATATGCGTATCTACTGCAATTGTAGGCTGGCCAAAGGCGGTATTTAGAATAACATTTGCTGTTTTTCGTCCCACGCCGGCAAGAGCTTCAAGTTCATTTCTGGTTTTTGGAACCTCGCCGTTGTGCCTGTCTATCAATCGCTGACAGAGCTTAATAATATTTGCCCCTTTAGTGTTGTACAGACCAATCGTTTTTATGCATTCTTTTAATCCATCGAGACCCAGGGCCAATATGGCTTGAGGCGTATTGCCCACTGGGAACAGCTTTGCCGTGGCCTTATTGACACCTTTATCCGTGGCCTGGGCGGATAAAACCACCGCGATCAGCAATTCGAACGGGGTTGAGTAATTTAATTCTGTATCTGGATTAGGGATGGCTATTGCCAATCGATCAAACATAGCCAGTCGAGTATCTTTATTCATGATCAAAACTATAAACCAAGTGCGTTTCCAAAACGGCTGGCAGAAAAACCTTTTAAAACCTTACCGTTAATAACGGTAAGGGGAATACCTGAATAGGCCGGATCTAGCTTTTGTTTTCTAGCCTTTGCCCTAGCATTTTTTTCAATGTCATAGGCATTAAAAGCAATGCCGTTTGACCGTAAATATGCCATGGCTTTTTTGCAATATGGACACCAGCTTGTAATGTAAATATCTACGGAAGGTCTATTGACATATTTTTCTTTCTTTAGCACAAAAGCTTCCGAATTGCCGACACATTTTTTACTGGAATAGATAATTTTGCCAGTAGCCGATACGCATTTAAAAACTGCAGCAGAAACAGCTGGCGTATATTGCAGGCTTAAGAAAATAATGCTAATTAAAAGCTGGGATTTAACTGACATCAAAAGTAACTCCAAATTGTAGTGCAATATCTAATAATCATAGAACAATGCTACGATAGCATGGACTTTAAATTAGCTAGGCTGGCTTTACCTCTCTGTTTAATCACTTCAGGCTCCAGCTGTTTTTTATTCGACCATTCCAGGTCTTCTTCTGGCAGCTCATTTAAAAACCTGCTAGGCTCACATTCAGACACTTCGCCATATCGTTTGCGATGTGTGCAGTAACTTAAGGTGCAGCTCTTCTGAGCTCGAGTTATTCCAACATAGGTTAGGCGCCTTTCTTCCTCTATATTATCAGTTTCAATGCTGGCCTGATGGGGCAGAATATTTTCTTCCACCCCAATTAGAAATACATGAGGAAATTCCAGACCCTTGGAGGCATGCAAAGTCATTAGACTAACCTGATCACCCGCCTCTTCTTCCTGATTTCTTTCCATGATATCCATTAACAGTATTTTTGAGATAATTTCTGCCAGAGTTTTTTCCTTTTCTGTCTCTTTGTCTGCAATGCGCTTTAACCAGTCAATTAAATCATCGACATTTTTAATTTTACGTTCAGCTGCAGCTTGAGTCTTGCTATTTTCATGCAGCCAGGCTTCATAATTGATTTGCTGAATAAATTGTTCAATGGTTTTAAAGGTATCTCCCCGTTCAATCTCTTCAGCTGTTTTTAAAACCCAGTCACCAAATTTTTTTAAGCGAAAAATTGACTTTTCAGCCAAGGATTGAGTTAAGCCCAGCTCATAGCAAGCTGCAAACAGACTGATATGACGCTCATTGGCATAGGCTCCCAGTTTTTCCAATGTTGTGGGGCCTATCTCTCGTCTTGGTGTGTTGATGATGCGTAAAAAGGCTGCATCGTCATCCTGGTTAACAAATAGGCGCAAGTAAGCCAGAATATCCTTGATTTCCGAATAGGCGAAAAATGAGGTGCTGCCACTGATGAAATAGGGGATATTGTTTTCTCTCAGACTCCGTTCAAACAGGCGGGACTGATGGTTGCCACGATATAAGATAGCATAGTCAGAATAGCGCCCTCCATGCCTGAATTTGTGATGGATAATTTCTGAAACAATTTGCGTGGATTCTGTTCGGTCATCTTTATGGCTGATTACTTTTAACGGGTCGCCAAAGCCTAAATTACTCCACAATTTCTTTTCAAAAGCATGCGGATTATTGGCAATCAAATGGTTGGCAACTTTAAGGATCCGTCCTGCTGAGCGATAATTTTGTTCCAGCTTAATAACCTGGAGACGGGGATAATCTTTCTGCAACTGCTCCAGATTCTTAGGCTGTGCCCCACGCCAGGCATAAATGGATTGATCATCATCCCCCACCACTGTAAACCGGCCTAAATTGCCGGCCAATATGCGCACCAGTTCATACTGGGTAATATTGGTGTCCTGATATTCATCCACCAATAAATAGCGGATTTTATTTTGCCATTTTTCTAAAATTTCAGGATGCTGCTGAAATAAAAGAACAGGCATTAAAATCAAATCATCAAAATCTATTGCATTATAAGCCTTTAAATTACGGGTAAAGTCAGCATAAAGCAAGGCAATCAGATGGCTCTCATCGGTAGCAGTGCTGATGGCGCTTTCAGGAGTAATAAAAGCATTTTTCCAGTCACCAATCTGTTTGCTGTAAAAGTCTACGGCATCAATATCCCAGTCACTTGAGCCATGGGCGATTAAATTTCGCAATAAAGTATGCTTATCCTGCTCATCAAACAATGTAAGCCCAGATTTATATCCGAGCGCTTTATGCTCCTTGCGCAGAATATCCAACCCTAATGAATGAAATGTAGAGACTCGCAAACCTCTGCTCTGTTTATCATCCAATAACTTAGTTACCCGGCTTTTCATTTCCCTAGCTGCTTTATTGGTAAAGGTTAAAGCGGCAATATAACGTGCAGGCGTACCTTGCTGCACTAAATAGGCAATTTTTTCGGTAATAACACGTGTTTTTCCACTCCCAGCGCCAGCTAATACTAATAAGGGGTGATCAATGGTTTTAACAGCTTCTTGCTGTTGGGGGTTTAGTTTTGCCACTGTTTGATTATTCTGTTAGCTTTGCGGGGAACATATACTTTTTTTCTTATCTTTGTGTATCATAGATGAGTGAGTAATTGATTTTTTATATAGCCTGAGGCAATTGAAAATAATTAACCCACTCATATTGCTTAGATTTTTTTTCGTCTTAGGTTTTATTGCAAAGGGCGCATAGCAGGCTATGTAACCGCTACAGCAAAATATAAGGCGGACAAAAAGGCAAGGTGGGTGGGTTATTTGTTTCCAGTTGCCAAACATTGGAGCAACGAAAATATTGATTCGCCTGCACCTAAACAAGCCAGAGAAATTATAAATATGAAGTATCTAATGACCCCAGCAACTATATATATCAGCATCATTTTACTTGTTTTTGCTGTCACTTGGCGATTAAATAAACAATATGACGACGACCCCATTAAAGATTTTTTTCGGATATTTGCAGCAGTCCTAGCAACACTGGGGATATTATTTTTCTGGAATTGGCTGTGAATTTTCTATGCAGGATTAGGTAAAGGGGAATAAAATCAACAATGTTCCAACCTTGCTCTGCACCTGCAGCTACAGGACTGAAGACAGACGAAAACCCTGTCCAATAATGGATGATTATTTATTCACAGCTCCCCCAAAACTTTTTAATTCTTTCTAATACTAAATTTTATTTGTTTCTATCCAATTTTCTATAGCCGATGGCCTCACTTAAATGAGGGATTTCTATCTGTTTCGAACCTGCTAAATCAGCAATGCTACGGGCTAATTTTAAAATGCGGTGATACGCTCGGTGCGATAAACCAAATTGATCCATTGCCTGTTCTAATATTTGATGGCCCTGTTCTGACAAAGAGCAGTATTTTTTAACCTCAACAGCTGTTAAGGCAGAATTGGCCTTGCCACAGCGAGCCAACGCAATATTTCTTGCCTTTACCACCCGCGCCCTAATTTTCGCACTGGTTTCTTCACCCTCTGGCGATCCTTTACGTAAAACCTCATGCGACACCCGTGGCACTTCAAGATGCATATCAATGCGGTCTAATAGAGGGCCAGAAATTTTAGCTCTATATTTAGCCACCTGTTCGGCACTGCAGTGGCATCGGCCTGACGGATCTCCCTGATATCCACAGGGACAGGGGTTCATGGCTGCAATCAATTGAAATTTTGCTGGAAAATCCTCTTGGCGACTGGCTCTGGAAATTGTTATATGCCCTGTTTCTAACGGCTCTCTCAATACTTCCAGCACTTTTCTGTCAAACTCGGGAAGCTCATCTAAAAATAGAGTTCCGTTATGGGCTAAAGAAATTTCGCCGGGCTTAGGGTTGCTGCCACCACCAACGAGGGCCGCGGCAGATGCTGTATGATGAGGCGATCTAAATGGCGGTTTCAGCCATTGGCTAACATCCAGTCCTTTATCACTGATCGAAGCGATAGCTGCGGTTTCCTGTGCCTGCTGTTCAGATAATTCTGGAACAATAGTTGGCAAACGTGATGCCAGCATGGATTTTCCCGTTCCTGGCGGCCCAAGCATAAGCAAATTATGAGCGCCGGCGGCTGCAATTTCAAAGGCTCTTTTAACATGGAACTGCCCTTGCACATCAGAAAAATCTACAGAAGCCTCTGTTTCTTTTATTATTGATTCAGGGGTATAAGATAACAGCGTCTTTTGTCCGCCTACATGGGCGCAAACTTCCAGTAAACTGCCGGCAGGCAAAAGTACAGCCTGTTTGACCAGAGCAGCCTCATTTGCGTTATCTACTGGCAAAATAAGTGTTCGATGAGCATCACGGCTATGGATGGCAACTGGCAATGCACCTAAAATAGGACGCAGCGCGCCACTAAGCGATAGTTCCCCTACACACTCATAAAGCTCAAGCTGCTTTTTAGGTATTTGCTCAGAAGCGGCCAAGATGCCCAATGCAATGGCAAGATCAAATCGTCCGCCTTCTTTAGGTAAATCTGCAGGCGCAAGATTAATGGTGATTCTTTGAATGGGAAATTCAAAATGTGAATTTATAATGGCCCCGCGAACTCTGTCTTTGCTTTCTTTTACCGCGGTTTCTGGCAGACCCACAATACTAAGTGACGGCAAGCCATTAGTTACATGCACCTCCACCGTTACTAATGGGGCATCAATCCCTGAACGGCCTCTACTATATACAATGGCAAGTGACATATTTTTTTATTAAATTATTGGTGCTTAGGTTTAACCTAGAAAAATTAGTTGAGTACGGATTTTATCTCACCGAATGGGTGCCTGGTAAATATTTTAGAAACATATAATATACAATAACTTGCGAACAGGTATAGCGTTCAACTGATTTTTCTAAGTTTAACGATAATTATTTATTTCTGGTAAAAGTATAGTAGTTCTCTTATAGTATATGAAGCTAAAGAGTTTCTATTAACACAGTTTTAATGGTTATCTCCCCGTTATTCCTCTCTAAATTACCCTGTATTATTTTTCTGAATGATAAAAACTTAACGGTTTCATACCTTCAGTCACTGGGGTTCAATACATTGATAGGAAGGCCGATAAGCCTCTTTATATATAGAGGATCGGTTTAAAGTCCTATATCAAAGAGCCTGCCAGGACAGCGCTCTTCTTTTTGAGTGCTAATCTACTGGTACTCTTTTACCTTTTACAAAGAGAACAGAATTGAAAAAACTATTTGTTGGCAATTTAGCCCCTTCGACACGTGAAAATGATCTTGAGAATTTATTTTCTGAATTTGGCAAAGTACGTTCAATTAAACTAGTATCTGACGTTTTTACAGATGAATGCAAAGGCTTTGGTTTTATTGAAATGGAAGGACATGAAGCCCGGGCAGCCATAGCTGGGCTGGATGGCAAAGATTTTAATGGAAAACCATTAAGAGTCAATTTCGAAACGCCAAAGGCACGCCGTCGCTAAGACTTTAGCCAAGCAACTGGAAGTAAATAGCCACCCCATTTATAAATAGTTTTTATTTGTCTATAGTCTTATCGTTTCGGCCACATAGCAACGGGCTATTTACTCCAGCCACCTTGGTAGACGCGTCACAAATAGACTATAAAGCAGGTCCATCCCTGCTTTATAGTCTGAGCATAGAAGCAAATTTTATTTAAGCTGCTGTTCAATCTCTGCCACACTTTTTTCTAAAGCTTCCAGTTTAGAACGTGTTTTAGCTAATACAGCTTTTTGCACTTCAAACTCTTCGCGGGTTACTAGGTCTAATTTCCCCAAAGCACCCTGTAAAATAGCATGGAAATTCTTTTCCATATCTTCTTTTACGCTGCTTAAGCCGGAAGGAAGGGCATCAGCTAAACGGCTGGCAATATCATCAATTGATTTGGGGTCAAACATCGTCGTTTTCTCTAGTTAGCAGTTAATTAATATATAGTTGCCATTTTATCATAGAAGCCCTTCATCATTGCATAATCCTAGATAAATCAACTGCGCAAGTATTCCTCAAGGCCAATCGCTTCTTTGCGTCATACACAATGCCACACACAAGTTCATCCTTTGTTTGTAATTATTAAATAATCCAGAACCGCACTCGTTTTATTATTCGGCCACCTCATTTTTGCCCCCCCTTAACTCCCTTTTTCAGAGCCAAAAGCCGATATTAATTCCTGAGATATTGAACGCTCAAGGAAATAACCATTAATTTTCGAAACTGACACTTTAGTCTCTGACATGTCAAAACTGTCTGACAGACTGACAGGCCTGTCAGCTCATAATCAATATTTTCACTGAAGATCACCGTATTTCTAGGCTTTCAATAATTGGCATCATCATTGCAGTAAGTTAATTGAAAATATAACTAGTATTTATTGCCACACCTACTGTGAAGTAGGGCCGGAAAACTTCAGGTCTCTAAAGTTAAGAGATGGCTGGGTCGCACACAAACACAGAATTTTCTGTGATGACTTTAAGTTTTTAAGTGAGGATTTTCTTTTGAATAAATATATTTTAGCTTTAACATTGACAGCATCTTCTTTAACATCTGGCATTTCAAATGCAGCTCTTATTGATGATTTTAATGGTGCTTATAATGCCAATGCTCCTGTATGGAGCGGAGCTGTCAATAATTTTGCCTATGCGCCTGCTTTTGGCGGAAGCCGTACGATAAGTCTTGCTTCTACGGGATCTACTTATCAAGCCAATGTAATAGTAGATGACGAAAAGTATACCCATAACTCTAATAGCGGCATTAGCGCAACCAGCATTATTTCCTGGGACTCTGCTTCCGCTGTTGATTTAACTGACGGAGGCGACAGCATTGCATTTGCCCTAGATATTATTGGCATTGATGTAGGCAGTGTATTGTTTACCTTGAATGTCACAGATCATTTTAATGCTTTTTCTTCCTTTTCCTTTAATCTACTGGCTGGTACTACAGGGGTTCAATACATAGACTTTACATCTTTCTCGGGTATAGATTTTGATGACGTTAGGGCCGTTTCGTTAGAAATAGCTGGCGGACTCGATACGGATGTGGCTCTTGGTTCAATAGCGACTGTTCCTGCACCTCCCGCTTTAGCTTTATTGAGTGTTGGACTGGCTATGCTTGGGTTTAGCAACCGCAAAGTAAACGCATAATTAAATATTAAGAAGCTTGAATTTAACGCCATTTAAGGGGGCGGGGTAAAAGCTTAAGCTTGGAGACGGGGCTTTAGCCCCGTATTTGTAGGGACTAAAGCCCCTCCTCCTAATGTTTCATGCTTAATTTAACGACATTAGGGTAAAGGCAATATCTTCACGAGCTTCATGCCCCCTTCAATTTATTCCTCATATAGCTCCCATTTGGTTTGCAACGCCCAGACTCCTAATTCCAGCATGGATTGTAGACGCTAAACCAATTACAGCATACACCTCATTAATTCTAGCCTAAAGCCTCCCATAATCCTAAATAAATCAGTTGAACGCTTAGGAACGTGCACGAAATAACTTCGACAACTTAAAAATTTCCGTTCTTTGGAACAGCAACATAATTCCATAGTTTCAGATGCTCATCAAATACAATTCGCATGGATTCTTTAAACCCTGCGACT
>JALSLW010000084.1 GCA_026988155.1 Methylomonas sp.
CTATCGCTTTCTATAATTCCGCATTCAATAGACCCTGCAGGTCGAAAATAGGTAAAATTTCTTCTGTTGATCAAAATTATATATTGCAGGGCCAATGTCTTGGGTTTGGTTTCCCCGTAGCTTTAAACCTAAAAAAATCAGTTGACCGCTAAGTTCAGCTGTAACTTGTTAAATAATATGCTTAAGCAAGTTTTTCTATTCTCACCAGATGGGTGAGACTATTTCGCTTCACGGTTTTGTGAAAAATCTGGACGAAAAATTCTGCAGAATAGCTCTCAATAAGGACTACAGCCATTATTTTCGAGCTATTCTTTGCCTTTTTCCGCCCAGATTTCCCACAAAATCCGTGCTCAACTGATTTTTCTAGGTTAAAAGGTTTGCTAAAGGTGAGGCTGGCTGTTGGAATTGATGTCTTACGCTTTGCTATACTCTATAGAAATCAAATATCATAGTCGATAATCAGTGGGGCGTGATCTGAAAAGCGTTCATCTTTATAGATAGAGGCAGACTTCACCTTGTCTTTTAGACCTGAGCTGATAATTTGATAGTCGATGCGCCAGCCGACATTTTTAGCCCAGGCCTGACCTCTGTTCGACCACCAGGTATATTGCTCTTCTTGCTGGTTGACTAATCGAAAGGCATCATACCATTGCTGTTTGGCAAAAAGCTTATCCATCCATTCGCGTTCTTCAGGCAGGAACCCTGAATTCTTTTTGTTGCCTTTCCAGTTTTTTAAATCAATTTCTTTGTGGGCGATATTCCAGTCACCGCAGATAATGTAATCACGGCCATTTTTTTCTAGCTCATGCAGATAAGGCAAAAAACGGTCAAGAAAGCTAAATTTAAATGCCTGGCGCTCCTCCCCAGAGGAACCGGAAGGCAGATAAAGTGAAATGATGCTTAAATTATTATTAAGCTGGGCTTCAATAAAGCGGCCTTCGCTATCAATATCGTTCCAATTTAAGCCTTTAGTTATTGAGGTGGGTTCATTTTTGCAATAAATTGCAACGCCGCTATAGCCTTTTTTTATGGCATCATGATAAAAGCAGTGGTAACTTTTAGGCCAGAAAGCTTCAGCTTTAAGCTGTTCGGTCTGAGCTTTTGTTTCCTGAATGCAGATAACGTCAGCATTCTGCTGGGCTAGCCATGAGAAGAAGCCTTTGCGTTCAGCCGCTCTTATACCGTTTGCATTTAATGAAATAATACGCATATAAAATTGAAAGTTGCAGAATTGTTAATAAAATCGTATTATACTCAGTTCTCTAATAGTTATGTAGCCCATTTGAGGGCGGTATGGAATCAAAATGAAACCAGAAATTCATCCAGAATATAAGCAAATTACTGTAACCTGTGGCTGTGGCAATAAGTTTGAAACGGGTTCAGTATTAACTGATGATTTGCACATAGAAGTCTGTTCTTCTTGTCATCCTTTTTATACGGGTAAACAAAGAGTTGTTGATACAGCTGGACGTGTTGATAAATTCCGTAAGAGATTTGGAAAATAACTTTTTTGTCTTATTTTCTGTAGCATTAAGAAGGGATCTGGCTTTATGACTAAAGATACGGCGACAATAAGAAATAATGTAACTGGCAAGGAGTCTGAATTTTCATTGCAGCAAGGTACTGTTGGCACCCCTGCTGTTGATATAGGCTCTTTAAATAAAGAACTGGGAATATTTACTTTTGACCCGGGGTTTATGTCTACAGCAAGCTGTAAGAGTGCCATTACCTATATTGATGGGGATAAGGGGGTCTTGCTTTATCGTGGCTACCCGATTGAACAGCTGGCAAAAAACAGTTCATTCACTGAGGTTGCCTATCTGTTAATGAATGGTGAGTTGCCCACAGAAGCTGAACTTCTGGCTTTTAAGAGTGAAATTAGAAACCATTCTATGATTCATGAGGCTTTAAGGGTTTTCTTTAATGGTTTCCATTATGATGCCCATCCAATGTCTATGATGGTTGGGGTGATGGGCTCATTATCTGCTTTCTATCATAGTGAGCTGGATATGAAGGACCCTGAACATCGGCGTATTTCTGCTATGCGCATGTTGGCAAAAGTACCGACAATGGCTGCCGCTTGTTATAGACATTCTGTAGGCTGGCCATTTATATATCCTAGGCTTGATCTTGGCTATTGTGAAAATTTTCTGAATATGATGTTTTCATTGCCAGGACAAAATTATATTGATCAAAGCAATTATATTGACCCTGTCGCGGTAAAGGCGCTGAATCTATTATTTATTTTGCATGCCGATCATGAGCAAAATGCCAGTACAGCTACTGTTAGATTAGCTAGCAGTACAGGGGCAAATCCTTATGCTTGTACAGCCGCCGGAATTTCCGCATTATGGGGTCCAGCTCATGGCGGAGCAAATGAGGCGGTGCTGAGTATGTTGGCGGAAATTGGAACGGTTGATAGGATTCCTGAGTTTATTGCCAAAGCGAAAGATAAGAATGACCCTTTTAGGCTTATGGGTTTTGGACATAGAGTGTACAAAAACTTTGATCCAAGGGCTACGATTACCCGTGAGACCTGCTACGAAGTCCTAGAGAAATTTCCCAGTGATGACCCTTTGTTCGAATTGGCATTGGCTTTAGAAGAAGTAGCTTTGAAGGATGAATATTTTATTGAGAAAAAGCTGTATCCAAATGTTGATTTTTACTCAGGCATTATTTATAAGGCATTAAAAATTCCAGAAGATATGTTTACGGTAATGTTTGTTATTGCCAGAACAGCCGGGTGGGTTTCGCATTGGATGGAAATGATGTCTGAACCTGGGCAGCGGATAGGCAGGCCAAGACAGATTTATACAGGCTATGATGCGCGAGACTATTCTGAGATAGAAAAGCGATAGTATTTAGCTTTTTATTAAAAAGCTCTTGGGAATAAAAAAAGCACGTTTAAAACGTGCTTTTTTTATTTTAATAGAAAGAGTATAAAGACCCCGTTTTTACATGGGTTCAAAACTTAAGCCCAGCAGCTTTAAGCCGGTGGGCTATTTAACTCCGGAAGCCTTATTATTTTGCAGTTGAGCGATAGTATTCAATCGCGGCTGCTACACCGCTTCCTGGTGTAATGTCGAAGCCGTTATCAAGCATAGCCATTTCAACGCCGGCAATAGCACCTAGCAAGGATACATCGTTCATATCGCCAATATGGCCGATACGGAAAACTTTACCTGCAACTTCAGTTAAGCCAGCACCTAAAGAAATATTGTATTTGTTAAAAGCAGTGCTGATAACATCTTTAGCATCCTTGTCTTCAGGGACAACAATTGCTGAAACAGTATCAGATTCAAAACCAGGCTGAGCGCATAGCTTTAATCCCCAGGCCGCAATGGCTCTGCGTACGCCTTCTGCTAAACGGTGGTGCCGGGCGTAAACGTTCTCCATGCCTTCGTCTAGCAATAGCTCTATTGACTTGCGCAAGCCGTAGATCATAGGTGTGGCCGCGGTATAAGGCGTGTACCCAAGCGCATTTTGTGCCATTTGGTCTTTAAGGTCTAAAAAGCAGCGTGGGAAGGAAGCGGTTTCTGTCAATTTTAATGCTTTTTGACTAAATGCCAGAACAGCTAAACCGGCAGGCAGCATAAAGCCTTTTTGTGAACCGCTGATGGAAGCATCGACTCCCCAGTCATCCATGCGGAATTCAATGCTGGCAATTGAGCTTACGCCATCAACAAAAAGTAGCGCAGGGTGGTTTGATGCATCCATTGCTTTACGAACGCCGCCTATATCGCTGGTGACACCTGTCGATGTTTCATTATGTGTGGCTAAAATAGCTTTGATTTCATGCTCTGTATCGGCTTTTAGGCGCGCTTCCAAATCATCAAGAGGTATGCCTTTGCCCCATTCAACTTCATGCATTTCTACGTCTAAACCTAGGCGTTCTGCCATATTCATCCATAAATGACTGAATTGGCCAAAACGATAGATTAGAACCTTGTCGCCAGGGTTTAATGTGTTGGTGATGGCAACTTCCCACCCGGCAGTACCTGTAGCCGGAAAGATAAATGCCTGCCCCGTTTCAGTTCTGAAAATCTTTTTAAGATCTTCAAGCACCGGCTTAAGAAGTTTAGGGAAAATAGGAGAGCGATGGTCTTCCATCGGTACGTGCATTGCACTTAGAACTTCATGTGGTGTATTGGTTGGACCGGGAATAAATAAGTGATTGCGACCTGCCATCTTTTGCCTCTGTTGGTTAGTGGGTTATGTTGTGTGTAATAAATTACAAGCTACTTGAGAATAGTCAAACGTTCTATAATGCCATATTAATATAAGATCAGCAACTGTGTTATGTAACCTCGGTTTTTATCATGACTGCCCTCCAAACAGAGTTTTTGCCAGTTGCCGGTTTTTTTCGAAATTCTTGGAAAGCTGTTGAAAAATAAGCTGGTGGGTCGCTGAGTCTATGCCTAATTTTTCTAGGCGGATGTTTGGATGGAGCTCCCCCGTCTGTCTATGCAGTGCTGATGCCATTTTTGCGACTTCTCCAATCAATAATGCCATTTCCCATGATGATTCCTGATAATCGGAATTAAGGTGATATTGCATTGCTGCAGCTAACACATCAGGCAATTGTAGATGTTTGGCTAACAGGCCTCCTACTTCACAATAGTCAGTCCCTGTACATTGTCTTAATGAGTCGCTGAAGGAGAGAGGGGGAGATTCATCCGCCATCTTATGCAAGGCCTTATCTGTATCAGCAGGAAAATTATCGGCAAGCCACAGTACCCCGAGGTTGTGCAATACTCCGGCCGTCTGTGCAGTCTGTTCCAGCTTGGAGCAGGGCGTAGATACTGGGAGTTTTGATACGAGTAGCCTGGCGCCTTCTGCTACGACCATAGAGGTCGTCCAAAAGTGTACTGTACTAAAACGAGGGCAGCGTCTAGTGTCAAAGGAAGAGGCGATAGTTATGGCAATGCTGACACTTTTAACAATTGAAGTCCCCAGTCTTGAGCAGGCCTGTTCAACGCTGCTGATCGGTGAAATAGGGGCAGACCATGAAGAATTGGCCAAAAATAATAAGCGGGCAGTAATATCTGGATAATGCTTAAGAACTTCTGCCAATTGCAGATAGGTTAAATTATCATCGGCCAAGGATTGCATTAATACATGAATGTTTTTTGCCAATGAAGGCAATTGTATTGGCTTCGATAGTTTTTGCTGTAAGGTCATCTTATTTTATACTATAGAGACTTGTTGAAATTAATCGCTTTCATCTATTAGATGAGAAAAATCAATATTTGCCAATGCTGGAATTTTGTCGCTGGTGACAGGGCGACTGAACAGATAGCCTTGAATTACCTGACAGCCAAGGCCATGCATCACCAAGGCCTGCTCTTTGTTTTCAACGCCCTCTGCAACCAGAGTATAGTCAAGTGCATTGGCTAAACCGATAATTGTTCCTAAAAGCAAAGAAGTGTTAGGGTTGGTCAATACATCATCAACAAATACTTTGTCTATTTTCAAGCAGTCTAATGGCAGTTTCTTCAATGAAGCCAGGCAAGAATACCCGGTGCCGAAATCATCAATGGCGATTTTTACTCCAAGCATTCGTAATTGTTCAATGATGACAAGAGACTCTTTAGCTTGCATTGCACTTTCAGTAACCTCTAATTCTAGGTGTTTCGCAGGAACTCCCGTTCTGGCTAAGGTTTCCTGAACGGTTTTTAGTAAGTTGGCATCTTGAAAATGCAGTGCTGAAATATTGACAGCTATATGCAATAGCGGCATCCCCGATTTATGCCATTCAGCAAGCTGTTCGCAAGCCGTTTTAAGTACCCAGTTGCCCAGTTCGACAATGAGTCCCAGGCGCTCTATATCAGGAATAAAATCATTGGGCGGAATCATGCCTTTTTCGGGGTGCTGCCATCGGACTAACGCTTCCATACTAACCATACGGCCTGTTTGCATAGATATTTGCGGCTGAAAGTGAAGAATAAACTGCTCTTGCTCAAATGCTTCATGCAGCATCTGTTCCTTTTCCAGGCGAGTAATCGCTTCTGAAGCCATTTCCTGTGAGTAGAAGGTATAGCGTTGTTTGCCTGCCTGTTTAGCAACATACATTGCGGTGTCAGCCGCTTTCATGAGGTTCACTTCATTATCGCCATCTCTTGGAAAAACGGCGATACCAATACTGACCCGCGGCTTAATCTGCTGGTGATCTAAAAATAGCGGTTCATTTATTTTTTGCAGGCATCGTTCAGCAATCTCGGCAACAAATTCATCATTGCTAATATCATTTAGCAGTATGCAGAATTCGTCTCCTCCTAAGCGGGCTGCAAAATCAGCATCACGTATTACGCCTTGCACCCTCTGAGCGATTACTTTTAGCAGCTGATCACCGAGGTTATGGCCTAGACTATCATTTACATCTTTAAACCCATCCAGATCAAGAAACAGAAAAGCAAATTTTTCATGACGGTGGCTGGCTGTTTTGATAATAGTCTGGATATGTTCCTTATAATACGTTCTGCTGGCAAGGCCGGTCAGATGGTCAAAGTAAGCAAGGTTATGAATTTTTCTTTCGGTGGCTTTGCGCTGGCTAATATCCTGAACGGTTCCTGTAATCATGGGGTGGTTATTTTCGATGACCTTGACCATCTCCTGATGTACAAAAATAGGATCAGACTGATTGATCTGCAAGCGATACTCGATATGCTGAATCGTTTTGCTATAAGGCGCTTCCAGAATCATTTCTTTAACGGTATTGCGGTCATCCGGCTCTATTAAAGCAATAAACCCTTCTAGCGTTGCATCAAATGTTTGCAGGTCTATGCCACATAGCTCTGCTAACTGCTCAGATATTTGAAATTGGTTTTGACTAACATTCCATATCCAATATCCCAGACGGGCAATACGTTGAGCCGCTGTTAGGCGCAGTTTGCTGTTTCTGAGTTCGGCCGCATTTTGGCCCGCTCTCAACATAAAATTTAAACGATGGATTAAAATAGGGTAGTTAATTGGTTTTTCGATAAAATCAGTAGCGCCTGATTCAAATGCACGGTTAATGGAGTCGGTATCACCTAGACCAGTTGACATAATGATGGGAATATCAGCCATGTCAGGGGTTTTTCGTATTAGCCGGCAGGCTTCAAAGCCATCCATTTGTTCCATAATGGCATCTAGCAGGATCAAATCTGGCTTGTGCTGACTGATTTTTTCTATTGCCTGGCTTCCGCTGCTGGCCTCATCAACTATAAATGACGATGTTGTCAGTACTGAGCTGGTGATTAAACGAAAGCTTATGTCGTCATCCACTAGTAAAACACGTTTGTTTTGAGTACTATCCAATTGCAATGGAGATGATGCTAGAAGAGAGGCGTTTTCATTCTCTGCAGGTTCTAATTCCTTATTCAGTGCTATAACAGCCGCAGGAAAATCTATTTTTATGGCGTTTAATGAGGGTTCAATATCTTGAATGCAGCCCTTATTGCTATTTTCTTCAATGGATGCCGCATTATCTGCTAGAGAGCGTATTCCCAGGTTAGCGCAAGCCGACTTAAAGCTGTGCGCAATTCGAGCCATGGAAGTAAAATCCTGTTTCTCATATGCACGCTGCAGATTATCAATTTCATTTGGCGCAGAGTTTAAAAACAGAGCAATGGCTTTGTTGAGCAGGTTTTCACCGTTTGCTGTTGTGAGCTGACGCAAATTATTCAGTGCTATAGCCTCTAAAGTAAAGGAGTCAGTATTTTGGTTGTTAACAGATTGTTTCTTAGGCGATTTTTCTGCTTCCTGGGGCTCTGGTAGCCATTTTTTTAGCACATCCTGCAACTGTTTCTGGCTGAAAGGCTTGCTGATATAATCATCCATTCCAGCCTTTTTGCAGTCTTCAATAATTCCTTTTTGTACATCAGCCGTCAGTGCAATAATAGGGATATGCTGTTCGTTATCTGACGCTTTTTCGCGTTCACGTATTGTGCTGGTCGCTTCAAAACCATCCATTTTAGGCATATGGCAGTCCATTAGAATGGCGTCATACTGTTTGTCTGCAGATGCTTTGACGGCTTCCTGACCATTGTTGACAACTTCGGGCTGAAGGCCAATGCTTCGCAATATGGCCATGCCCACTTCCTGGTTAACTAGATTGTCTTCTGCCAGCAGAATGTGTCCTGAGAGCTTAGGTGTTTTGCTGACAGTAGGCTGATGTCTGGGCTGAGCTTGTGTGGCTCCCACCAGTTCCAGTAGGCAGGCAAGCAGTTTTTGCTGAATGACCGGTTTAGTCAGAAAATAGCTGATGCCATAATCAGCCCCCTGATCCTGGTCGAAGGTAACGCTGTCTGAACTTAGCATAACAAGCGATAAATCATGCAGGCTAGATTCGTCATGAAGCCTTTTAGCCAGTGCGAGTCCGTCCATTTCTGGCATGTGCCAGTCTAGCAGCGCTATTCGATAGGTTTTTCCTGTGTCCAGCAAATAGTCGATAGCTTGAGCTCCGCTAGAGGCAGTGTAGCAATTAATTCCCCAATGGCTTAATTGGCTGGATAATATCTCGCGATTAGTGGCATTATCATCAACTATCAGAATATTGATGCCTTGAAGGGAGGATATGTCGGCTTTTTTCTGTGCTGTTTGATCACTGCGCTCTAAACGAAGGCTAAAGCTAAAGCAGGAGCCCTGGCCGAGAACGCTTTTTAATTGCAGCTGCCCTCCCATCATTTCCAATAGCTGGCGGGAAATAGTGAGCCCCAGACCTGTTCCGCCATGACGGCGAGTAATGGAGCCGTCGGCCTGGGTGAAGCTTTCGAAAATTGACTCCTGCTGTTCAAATGCTATGCCTGAACCCGTATCACTGACTTCAAACAGTAAATTTAAAAAGCTCTCAGACTGATTGGCATCGTTGATAAAACTGACTTTTAGTTGTATTTCACCCTGCTGGGTAAACTTGATTGCATTACCCAATAAATTGATAAATACCTGTCGAAGCCGTTCTGCATCTCCGCGGACTGTGCCTGCTAGCTCTAAAGGCAAATTCAGTACTATTTCCAGACCTTTAGAATGAGCCTGGGAGGCAATGATTTCAACAGTGTCTTCCAGCAGTGTGCGGATATCAAAGTCATCGTTGAGCAGCTGGAATTTACCTGACTCAATTTTAGAAAAATCCAGAATGTTATTAATAATGCCGAGCAGAGATTCTGCAGAGCGGTAGGCGGTATCGGCCAGCCTTTTTTGACGGCTATTGAGAGAAGTATTAAGCAATAACTCGGTCATGCCTAATACGCCATTCATAGGCGTGCGGATCTCATGGCTCATGGTGGCGAGAAATTCACTTTTGGCTTTGCTGGCGGCTTCTGCCCTGTCAGCTAGCTGATAGGCCTCATTGGTTTTCTGCTGTAAATCATGGGTTCTTGCCTGTACCTGGTCTTCAAGGGTCTCTTTCTGCTGTTCGAGTGCTTTATTCCTGCTGTCAACCTGTTCGAGCATATCGTTAAAAGCTGACCCTAATTGCCCTATTTCATCTGTAGAGGTAATGGTGGCACGCTGCTGGTAATCCCCTGAATGCTTGATGTCTTCACTGATGGCAACCAGTTCCAGGATAGGGTCAGATAGTTTTTTTGCTATTTTTTCTAAAAACCAGAAAATAAGCAGGGCAGCAAAAGCCAGTCCCAACAGGGCAATACCCATTTCTTTTAGCAGACGCTGATATATATTATCCAGACTGATAACTAAAATGATGCGGCCATAATCAACCTGGTCAAAAATAAGCGGTTTACAGACTTGCATAAACTTCAGGTTAATATCTTTTTGCTGACAGCCAACCATTAAGTTTTTTGGGAATACCTGCTCCTCTTTGCGGGAATAAACGGCAAATGCCTTTTGCTCGCCAGTTTTGGTAACGGCGGCATAAACAACATTGTTATGCGCTTTCAAAGTAGCCAATGTTTCTTGGGCATCGGTACTATTGTCAAACACAAGAGCAGGCGTAATCGCTAGCGATATTACTTCTGTCAGAGCATTTAATTCATGGTGTAATGCCTGTCTGTTTGATAGCACGGTGTTAATCATCAAAACACTGCCAGCAATCACTAGCATCAATAAAATACTCATACTGATGAGGAATTTTAATTTGTCTTTAATAGATGCATTGTTTAGGAGGTTCATAATGTCATTGCTGTCTTTTAAGAATGTCGTTTTTCACAATTAATGAACCCGTGCAGGCAAATCAACAATATTTGCCAATTTTAAAAGCCTGGAGCTAATCACTAATTTTGATTGTTTAACGGCGTGCAAATTAATGCTTAATTGCATTTTTCCATTTATCTTTTCAAGCCCGACCATGCCGCCTGCCTTAAGAAACTCCATGTTTTCTCCTACGGTCAAGACTGGCCGAGTTTTCAGTTCCATTAATAATGGTTTTAATCTGCTCCGATCAAGTTTGCTTAAATAAAGCAGCTGACACCGATCCAGATTACGCAGACGGGAAAGATTGATAATGTGAATGGTTTTATTATTGGCTTTTTTATTGTCAATTGCCTCAAATGACTGCTGAACAATATTATCCCCAAAGACACATAGGTTTAAGGGTGCTTCTGCATTAAAGGCAGGCTCGGGCCAGCTGGTAAAGCGGGCAATATTGAGCGTTAACACAGCCAGAACTGTCTGTTTTTCAACAGAGCGCGACCACGCCTGGTTTAAGCCGCTAAGGAAAAGCAGTAGGAATGCGATCAGGGACAGTGTTTTTTTTGTGGTTAGCATCTATAGTCAGTCAGCTAGAAGTGCCAGGTTAATTTACCATACATTCCACGGTCAATTTCAGTATCTGTTGCTAACATTTCCTGCCTGTATTCAAAATGCTTTTTAGCCAATAAGTTTTGTCCCACTAATGACAGTTCAATATCTTTTATGGGCTGCCATGCCAGCCGAATATCCATTGAAACATAGTCCTTAATAACTGCAGTTCCAAATGCGCTGGCGGCTGTGTTGGTGTCTACATAACGAAACAGTACATCCAGCTCAATGTTTTCCCAGGGTAAAATTGCACTGCGCAGCGATACACGCTGCTGCGGGCTTAACCCAAGCTGATCAGATGCGACCTGCTGGTCATATTCTGTTTTTAGCAGGCTATAATTGGCATCCCAGCGCCACCAGTCCAGCATTTGCCAGACAGCTGCAATTTCAAATCCATAGGTCTGGCCAGACAATCTGTTTTCAGAGGTAATCAGCACTTTTGCTGCACCTGTTGGCGTTGTGGGTAAAATAGGCTGGCTATCTACTCCCGTTCTCAGTTTTTTATACTTATTATAAAAAGCAGTAATATCAATGGATACATTATCGATAAATGTTGTTCTATATCCTAGCTCATAACTAATAACTTCTTCAGAATCAAACTGCTCATTTCCAGTAAATATTGCATTAATTGCCGGAATAAACGGGGGCTGTGCAGGGATCGTTTTCTGCAATATAGTAGCGTTATGTTCTAAACGTGAGGGGGTTCTCACTGCTCTTGATACGGCTCCCCATAGACGGTGCTGCTGATGTGGAGCCCACATCAGCCGTGCGGTAGGCTGTGCTTCAAAACCGCTGTAATCGTTATATTCAAACTTGGAACCTAGTGTCAGCCATAAAGTATCATCAATTAGAGTAAGTTCGTCTTGCATAAAGGTACTGAAGAGCTGGTCATTGCGACTGGAAGGATTGATTTCAGTGATAGTCCCGGTTTGAAAATTATCATGGTTATAGCGATATGCAGCTCCCCAGACGATATCGTTCCATCCCAGCAAGGAAAACCGATGCTGAAAATCAATATCAATCACATGCCGGCTTTCTTTGATAAAGGCTTCGTCACGCTGATAAAAATCATAATAAACCTGTAATGAATAATCGGATGTAGATGAGAATGTATGATTGTGACGTGCTAACAGATTGCCGCCAAAGGTATCAATGGTTTCATTAAAATTTTTAATGTAGGGAGCTGAAAACTGAGGAAAAGTTGAGTTTTGATTGATTTCGCTGCGGTAGGCATCTCCCTGGACTGTCAAACTATCCTGCGCGGTAAACTGGGAGTCCATTCTGAATCCGCCTTGAACCTTGTCCCAGTCATCGCCTGCTTCGCCACCTATCTTAAGGGTGTTTTCATCCCGTTTAAAACCTTTCACATAGGCTCTGGCGGTAGTATCGGCATTTATTTTTCCTCCATAGCGAAATGCACCAAATCCCTGTTCTTCTGTACCGCCGCCAGCAACTAATAATCCGCCCTGGGTGTCGGCCGAATGCTTGGTGATAATGTTAATTACGCCGTTTACCGCGTTAGCTCCCCACATGGTCGCACCAGGCCCGCGAATGACCTCGATCCGTTCAACATCTTCCAGCATCACATCCTGATTTTCCCAGTATACGCCAGAAAATGCACGTGTATAAGCATTACGGCCATCAATCAGCACCAGCAGCTTGTTGGCAAACCGGCCGTTAAAGCCTCTGGCAGTGATGGCCCATTTATTTGAGTCTATGCGGGCGACATCCAGTCCTGGAGCTAACCGTAAAGCTTCGGGGACTGAGGTAGCACCAATTCGCTTTATATCATCCTGAGTAATTACAAAAATAGCCGCAGGGGAATCATTCAGAGATTTTGCTTTTTTGGCAACGGAGATAACTTCTACATTGAGAAGGTCTTCTACACTTAATTCCATTAATTCATCCTGACCGGAATAGGCGGTAGGGATAAAAGCAAAATAAACAACTGAAGACATTAATAATGGTTTTAATCGTATTTTTGAGTGATTCATGATATTGGCTGCCGAGCTTATAAATATTTAGTTTTAAGCTTAGTAGGCAATTGCCATAAATTCTAGTAATGAGTGAGGATATTTTGATAAATATGATGCTCTGTTTTGTTGTAAGACCGGCTTGTAATCCGTGGTCTAGTCTTAAAAGTTCCACACTAATTTACCATACATTCCTCTCTTGATTTCAGTTGGTTTTGTTATAAACTCCTGCTTGTATTCAAGATGCCTATCTGTCAATAAGTTTTGTCCAACCAGTGATATCTCAAGATCTCTAATAGGGCGCCAGGCTAGGCGGATGTCCATGGAAACGTAATCATTAACAGTCGTTGTGCCGGCAATGCTTACCGTTTTATTGCTATCAGCATAGCGAAATAGTATGTCAATATCAAAATCCTGTCTCAGTGTTATCAAGCTTCTAACAGATGCACTTTGTTGGGGGCTTTTGTCAAGGGTATGATTTTGGCTTTCAGAGACTGTTTTTAATAGACTGTAATTGACATCCCAGCGCCACCAGTCGAGCATTTGCCAGACAGTAGCAATTTCTCCGCCATAGGTTTGGCCTTTAGTGCTGTTGGTAAAGGTGTTTGGCAGATCCATAGTGCCCTTTGCCGGATTAAATATTGGGGAGCCTGTCTGAACGGTTATTAAACTGCTGTAATCGTTATAAAAAGCCGTGAAGTCAATAGACACATTGTCTATTATTGTTGTTCTATACCCCAGTTCATAGCTGATTACCTGTTCAGAATCAAATTGAGGGTTTGCTTTAAAGGTCACTGCAACAGGTGGGGTTCCAGGAGATTGGGGTGGCAATACTCTGCCTAATATATCGACATCATGATCCAGCCGAGACGGCGTTCGTACCGCCCTTGATACTGCACCCCATAGACGGTGCTGGCGGTGCGGGACCCACATTAGCCGAGCCGTTGGCTGAGCCTCAAAACCGCTATAATCGTTATGTTCAAATTTGGAACCAACGGTTAACCAGAGCGTATCATTAATCAATGTTATTTCATCCTGTACAAAAGCACTGAACAGCTGGTCATTTCGGCTGCTGGATCTGATTTTATTGAATCCATTTTTATCATTTATATATGTATCATCATGACTATAGCGGTATCCTGCGCCCCAAATCATATCGTTCCAGTCTAACAGGGCAAAGCGATGCTGGAAGTCTATGTCGATGGTGTGCCTGCTCTCCTTTAAAAAATATTCATTGCGCTCATAAAAATCATAATAAGCCTGTATAGAATAGTCAGATACAGACGAAAAGCTATGATGCTGGCGTATTAATAGGTTGCCGCCAAAGGCATCGATGGTTTCATTAAAATCATTTTGATAGGGTGGGGGTCGTTGCGGCAAAACAGTGTTTTGATTATTTTCGCTGCGATAGGCATCGCCCTGAACTGTTAGGCTGTCTTGCGCAGAAAGCTGGGAGTCCAGTCTAAACCCTCCTTGAACCTTGTCCCCGTCATCACCTGCTCCGTCTCCTGACTGGCGGACGTTTTCAGCTCTTTTAAATCCCCTTATATAAGCCCGTGCCGTAGTATCTGCTGATAATTGTCTGCCATAGCGAAAGGCACCAAAGCCTAGTTCTTCAGTACCGCCGCCTGCTATCAGCAGTCCGCCTTGGCTATCAGCCGAGTGCTTGGTAATAATGTTAATAACTCCATTTACAGCGTTGGCTCCCCATAAGGTTGCGCCGGGTCCGCGGATAACTTCGATGCGTTCAATATCTTCCAGCATTACATCCTGATTTTCCCAGTAGACACCGGCAAAGGCCCGAGTATAGATGCTGCGCCCATCAATTAGTACCAGCAGCTTGTTGGCAAAACGGCCATTAAAGCCTCTGGCACTGATGGCCCATTTATTTGAATCAATACGGGCAACATCAAGACCTGGAGCTAAGCGAAGGGCTTCAGGTACCGAAGTGGCTCCTATGCGTTTTATATCATCTTGAGTGATAACAAAAATGGCTGCAGGGGAATCATTCAGCGATTTTGCCTTTTTTGCGACTGAAACTACTTCTATATTAAGCAGGTCTTCTACACTTAAGTTTATCAATTCATTCTGGCCGGAATAGGTGATTGAACTATAGGTAAAGCATAGAAGTGAAGCCTGTAAGAATTGGTTCGGCCGTTTTTTTTTCTGGTCCATATGTTCATTGACTAGAGCTATATTCTGATACTAAGAGTAGCAGTTTTTTATGATTTTAATAGCATTTCTTGGGAGCAGAGCGTCATCGCCAATGAATTTATAAAAAATGGGGAGATTATTGTGATGTCATATTGGCCGTTAAAATTGCCATGATACTTTTCCATAAAATCCCCGTTCGATTTTGGTAGGCGTAGTAATGGCTTCCTGTCTGTATTCCAGATGCTGATCAGCCAACAGGTTTTGTCCGGTCAGGGATAATTCAATATCCTTAACGGGTTGCCAGGCTAGGCGTATATCCATTGAAAGATAATCTTTAATAGTTTCAGAGCCAAAAAAACCTATGGCTGTATTGCTATCTACATATCGAAACAATATATCTAGATTGATATCTTGCCACGGAGTGATTGAGCTGCGCAGTGATACATGCTGCTGTGGACTTTTAGCTGTAATATTCTCAGCCTTTGGTCCTGCAATATCAGTTTTCAGTAAGCTGTAATTTGCATCCCATCGCCACCAGTCAAGCATTTGCCAGACAGTGGCTATTTCAAACCCATAGGTCTGAGCTTTAGCATTATTGCTGAATGTGTTTGATATTTCAAAGACACCGGTTGCCGGATTAAAACTAGGCTGACTCTGTCGCATGGATCTTAAATTATGATAATCATTATAAAAAGCGGTAAAATCAATGGATAGGTTTTCTATCGCAGTTGATCTGTACCCTATTTCATAACTGATTACCTGTTCAGCACTAAACTGTGATGTTCCTTCAAAAAATATAGCGGTAGCCATCGGATTTGCAGATGAGTGTGGCGGAGTGACTGCAGCCAAGTTTTTTGTACCATATTCTAGGCGTGACGGCGTTCTTACGGCTCTTGATACTGCCGCCCATAGGCGATGCCGGTGGTGGGGTGCCCACATTAATCGGGCTGTAGGCTGGATTTCAAAGTCTGTGTAGTCATTGTATTCAAATTTGCTCCCCAGTGTCAGCCATAGGCTATTATCAATGAGTGTTATTTCGTCTTGTACAAAAGCGCTGAAAAGCTGATCATTGCGACTAAGAGGTGCAACGAAATTATTTTTGCTATTGATATGAAACTGATCATGCGTATAGCGATATTCGGCTCCCCACACTATGTCATTCCAATTCAGTAAACAAAAGCGGTGCTGGAAATCAATATCAATGACATGTCGGCTATCATCTACAAATGTTTGATTGCGTTCGTAGAAGTCATAAAAGACCTGTATTGAATATTCAGATGTAGAAGAAAATATGTGCTGGTGACGTGCTAGCAGATTGCCGCCAAAGGTATCGATGGTTTCATTGAAATTGTATTGGTAGGGTGCGGTAAACTGGGGATAAGTTGAATTTTGGTTTATCATGCTGCGATAGGCATCCCCTTGAACAGTTAGGCTATCTTGAGCTGTTAGCTGGGAGTCCACCTTGAAACCGCCCTGAACTTTGTCCCAGTCATCACCGGCTTCTTCGCCCGAATGATGAGTATTTTCATCTCGCTTAAATCCTTTAATATATGCCCGAGCAGTAGTATCTTTGCTTAACCTGCCACCATAGCGAAAGGCGCCAAACCCCTGTTCTTCTGTACCGCCGCCAGCAACCAGCAATCCGCCCTGGGTATCAGCTGAATGCTTGGTGATTATGTTGATGACGCCATTAACTGCATTGGCTCCCCAAAGTGTTGCGCCAGGGCCGCGAATAACCTCAATACGTTCCACATCTTCTAGCATCACATCCTGATTTTCCCAGTAGACGCCGGAAAAAGCACGGGTATAGGTGTTGCGGCCATCAATTAAAACAAGCAGTTTATTGGCAAAACGGCCATTAAAGCCCCGGACACTGATGGCCCATTTATTTGAATCAATACGGGAAACATCAAGGCCTGGAGCCAGCCGTAAAGCTTCCGGAACTGAAGTTGCTCCTATGCGGTGTATATCATCTTGAGAAATGACAAAAATGGCTGCAGGAGAATCATTCAGGGATTTTGCCTTTTTAGCAACGGAGATGACTTCTACATTGAGAAGGTCTTCTACACTCAAGTTGATTAATTCATCCTGATCAGAAGATGCGATTGAATTATAGGTGAAAAATAGGACTGAAGCGAGTAAGGCAGTTTTTTGCAGTTTTATTTTAGGAATCATAATAATAACTGGCAAGGGCAAAGTGCTTACTATCCAGTATAGTTGGTTATAATGATTATTATATAGGCTCTACAAAGTAACTGATCATTTTTTGTACAGGCAGGAGGAGGTAATAGGAAATAAAGTGGAAGGGCTTAAAATCTCATTTGAACGGATAGCTAAAAATTCCAGGTAATTTTTCCATACATACCTCTTTCTATTTCAGTCTGTTGTGTAAAATTTTCCTGCCTGTATTCTAGATGCTGAGCAGCCAGCAAATTTTGCCCAACCAATGATATTTCAATATCATTGGCAGGTCGCCAGGCGAGGCGAAGGTCCATTGAAACATATCCATCAATAACGGCAGTGCCAAAAAAACCTCTGGCTCTATTTCTATCCACATAACGAAATATTATGTCTAGATCAATATCCTGCATAGGTGATATTGCACTTCGGAGTGATACATGTTGCTGAGGGCTGCGGCCTCCGGTGGCATCTTCTGCAGGCTGTCCATCAAGATCTATTTTAAATAAGCTGTAATTGGCATCCCAGCGCCACCAGTCCAGCATTTGCCAGACAGCGGAAATTTCAAAGCCATAGCTCTTGGCTTTAAAGTTATTGCTAAAAAACAGCGGTCTTTCCAGGATTCCTGTTCTTGGATTAAGAAAAGGAGTATCAGAATGCATGGATCTCAAATTGCTATAGTCATTATAGAAAGCGGCGAAGTCAATAGATAGGTTATTGATAAAGGTGGTCCTGTAACCAGCTTCATAACTGATGACTTGCTCAGAATCAAGCTGAGGGTTGCCCGTTAAAACTATAGCAACGGCTGGCAAGGTGTGCTGTGGCGGATTTACAAAAGCAAATACCTTAATATCATGTTCTAAACGCGAAGGGGTTCTTATTGCTCTTGATACGGCTGCCCATAAACGATGCTGATGGTGAGGCACCCACATTAACCGGGCAGTTGGCTGCACTTCAAAGCCTGTGTAATCGTTATATTCAAATTTTGAACCTATCGTAAACCATAAAGAATCTTCAGCTAAAGTTATTTCGTCCTGTACAAAAGCGCTGAATAGCTGATCATTGCGACTAGAGGGGTGGAGTTCGGCAATGTTGTCAGCTTGAAAATTGTCATGATTATAACGATAGCCGAGCCCCCAAACTATGTCATTTCTGCCTAGAAAAGCAAAACGATGATGGAAGTCAATATCAACAGTATGCCTACTTTCTATAAATAGCGCTTCATCACGCTGATAAAAATCATAAAAAAACTGCAATGAATAATCAGAAGTAGAGGAAAAGGTGTGTTGCTGACGGGCTAAAATATTACCGCCAAAGGCGTTGACCGTTTCATTAAAATTATTCTGGAAGGGTGGGGTAGACTGAGGAAAAGTTGTGTTTTGATTTATTATACTGCGGTAAGCGTCCCCTTGGATTGTTAAATTATCTTGGGTGGTAAGCTGGGAGTCCAGTCTGAACCCGCCTTGAACCTTGTCCCAGTCATCACCTGCGTCACTGCCAGACTGGTGGGGGCTTTTATCCCGCTTAAAGCCTTTTACATAGGCTCTGGCAGAGGTGGCATTATTAATCATCCCGCCATACCTAAAGGCACCAAAGCCCTGCTCTTCAGTACCGCCGCCGGCAACCAGCAACCCGCCCTGGGTATCAGTTGAATGCTTGGTAATTATGTTGATAACGCCATTAACAGCATTGGCTCCCCATAAAGAGGCTCCTGGTCCACGTATTATTTCAATACGTTCAACATCATCCAGCATTACATCCTGATTCTCCCAATAGACACCGGCGAATGCACGGGTATAAGTATTACGGCCATCAATTAAAACCAATAATTTATTGGAAAAACGGCCGTTAAACCCTCTGGCACTGACTGCCCATTTATTTGCATCTATACGTGCAACATCGAGGCCTGGTGCCAATCGTAAAGCTTCAGGAACAGACGTTGCTCCTATGCGTTTTATATCATTCTGAGTAATTACAAAAATGGCGGCTGGAGAGTCGTTCAGGGATTTTGCTTTTTTTGCAACGGAAATGACCTCAATATTTAGCAGGTCTTCTACACTTAAATTCAATAATTCGTTTTGGTCGGAATAGACGGCTGAACTATAAGGAAGGAAAAAAAGTAAGGCGGTTAATAATTGTATTATCAGGATCTGTTTAAAAGTCATACTGTGAAACTGGCTGGGCTTGAGTTTTTAATTGTAAGCGTAGCAGTTTTTTGAAGCTTTTATAGTCGAGGTGTTTTTTTTCTAGTGGCCTTGGATTAGTTTTCCTGTTTGCATCCCGTTTTACAGCCACAAGTTTTTCCGCAGCCTAGACCCTCTTCTTTTGCTGGACCTAGTTCCGGATGATTGGCCGCAAATTTTCTGGCGACTTGCTGGATTAAAATCCAAGTCATTAAGATAAAGAAGATAATGATAATGGTGATTAATAGGTTAAACATATTTGATTCCTGTTAGGCCGTTGTCCCCAGCCCTGCAAATCCCATAAAGGTTAGCGATAAAATACCGGCCAGCATCATGCTTAAAGCCGCCGCTTGCGTGATATTGGGAAGGTTGGATAATTCCAGCTTTTCTCTTAGCCCTGCCATTAGAACAATGGCTAAACCAAAACCGGCACCACCGCCTAAGCTAAAGGAGACCGACTGTAAAAAATCATACCCTCTTGATGTCTGAAACAGCGCAACACCTAAAATGGCGCAATTGGTGGTGATTAGGGGCAAGAAAATCCCCAGAGCTCTAAATAATGCAGGGCTAAATTTCTTTAAAATCATTTCAACTAATTGTACTGATGATGCAATTAGTGCAATATAGCTGATTAAGCGTAAGAATTCTAATTCATAGGCTGTTAAAACAAGGTTGATAGCATAGGCACAAGTTGAACTGACAAACATGACAAAAGCTGTAGCCAAGCCCATATTGAATGCCGTATCGCGCTTTGCTGAAACACCAACAAAGGGACATAGGCCTAAGAATAATGCCAGTACAAAATTGTTGATTAAAAAGGCATTGAGGAAAATAAAGCTGAGTGATTCCGGATTCATTAAAGCCCCCGTGATTGACTGACAGTACAATGAGAGGCTGCATCTTCGGCAATTAGCTTGCCGGTTTTGCGCTGCTCAAAATAGTTGATCAATAGCAGCCATGAGCCTAATACGATAAAACCGCCCGGAGGAAGAATCATCACCACCCAGGGTTCAAAATCAAGACTAAATACCTGATAGCCTAATAATTGTCCTGCACCTAATAACTCTCTTACACCGCCTAGCATAACCAGAGCTAGGGTAAAGCCTAAGCCCATACCTAATGCACTGATTACCGATTTGCCAAATGAATTTTTTGAAGCATAGGCTTCGGCACGGCCTAGAATTAGGCAGTTCACTACGATTAACTGAATAAATGCACCGAGTTTGTTGTATAAATCTAAACTAATAGCCTGAATAATATAATCAACCAGCGTTACAAAAGTCGCGATGATAATAATATAGGTGGTAATGCGGACTTGCTTAGGGATAAAATCTCGTAATGCAGAAACCAGCGCATTTGAACAGACTAATACAAAGACGCTGGCTAATCCCATTGCTAGGGAGTTTTCTACGCTGTTAGTGACGGCAAGAACAGGACATAGACCTAGCATCATCACGAAAACAGGGTTTTCTTTCCATAAGCCTGCGGTAAATATATCCATGGTGAAGGGGGCTTCTTTTTTAGTCGGATTGGCCATGGTTGCCTCTTTTTTGTTGTTTTGCAGTTTTGAGCAGGTCTAAGTTTTTAGCAATAATAGGGTGCAATGCCTGCCCGCTTTTGTTAAACATTCGCCCAACAGCATTTGAAGTAATGGTTGAGCCAGAAATAGCATCAATTTCCCAAGGGTTCTTTTTAGTACCGTGTCTTACTGTTTTAATGACATTGATTAACTCTGATTGTTCCTTATTAACTTTTGCATCCAGGCAATTAAAGTTGGCAAGAAACTCTTTATCCGTGGTGATTTTTGTGCCAAACCCTGGAGTTTCAGTGCTTTTTAATACATCATACCCGGTTATGCAGCCTGTTTCTGGCTGATAGCCATAGAGCAGTTTTACAATGTCCTGATAGCCCTGTTCTGCAGCGTTAACTGCTAAGCCAACAAAATTGTTGTTGGCATCATAGCCTGCGTATATCAATTCACCTTTGGTCTTATCGTCAGCAAGTTGGATTTTTCCTTCATTTATCAGAAAGGTTAGACGGCTGCTTGCTTTGGGCAACACTTTAAAAATTGCACGTTCGGTGGCTAATCTCTGGTTTTCTGCAATAATTGGCTTAGTATATTCGTATACTAAGACCACTAAAAAACCAGATAGCATGGCCACTGCACCTAATGTTGAAATAAGTGAAAAACTTGAAGGTAGCGGTGGGACTTTATTAGGTTCGTTTTCCCGGTCAGCCATCTTTATTTTCCCCCATAAATACGAGGTTGAGTATATGACTCAATTATCGGTGTTGCGGCATTTCCAAATAAAATGGCATACATTACTGCTTCTGTAAGGCCGCCAAATAAACGGATGATCACAGTAAGAAACCCGACCAATAGCCCAAAGACTAAAATACCCAGCGGGGTAACTGGGGAGGCGACCATATCACTCGCCATAAAAACAGCCGCAAACATTAATCCGCCAGAAAATATCATAAAGGCAGGGCTAGGGTATTTTGCTGTATCTATCAGATAAAAACATTCTGAGGCTATCAATGTGCCTAAAATAACAGCGGCAGGAATACGCCAGTCTAGCATTTTTTTATAGGCTAGATATGCGCCGCAGATAAGCACCAATAAGGCAGATGTTTCGCCTGTTGAGCCTGCGGTTAAGCCTAAAAATAAGTCCATGCTATCAGTCATTATTCCTTGGAATTTCATCAAAGCCAAAGGTGTTGCGCCACTAAACCCGTCTATACTGACTTGTGCTGTCCATTCCGCTGTTGGGGAGGGTTTCATAAAAGGCAGCGCTAAGGTGGAGGGAATAAATTCAATAAAACGATTGCTTGCCAGTGCAGGTGTCCAGGTAGTAATTGAAACGGGAAAAGCAGCCTGTATAAAGGCGCGTCCAACTAAAGCAGGGTTAAAGACATTAAAGCCAAGCCCGCCAAATAGAGTTTTGCCCATGGCAATGGCAGTAAACCCGGCAACAGCTCCCATCCAAAGCGGAAAACCTGGGGGAAGTGTCATGGCTAACAATAGTCCTGTAATAATGGCACTGGCATCGCCAATGGTGGTTTTTTTATGAGATAGCTTGCAGAATAAATGCTCTGTGCCTATGCAGGACAGGACGGTGACTATCATTAAAGCCAGTGCGCTAATGCCAAATTGATAGACAGCATAAACGGCCAGGGGCAATAATGCGTAGACAACATTGCGCATTATTTCTGCCACAGTGGGGGCCTTGCGTATATACGGAGAGGTTCGTATATCTATTTTTGGTTGCTTAGCCATTACTTAAGTTGTTTCCACATTTTTTTACGGAGTATCTTGATTGAAATATCATAGTTTTTCCAAAGTTCTGTAAAGCCAGAAAGCTTGGCTGGTGGCTGTTTTCTCTTCCGAAAAGGCTGATTTTTTTAAAGAGTTATCGGATATATTCGGAAAGAATTTTATTTGTTTCTTTAATGTTAAATGCTTCGGGGTCAAACTTTCCGCCAAGCCACTCTACCATGCTCTCATATTCTGGGTCGTCAGGGCTATTTAATGTTTCAATAAGGCCCGCATAACCCCAAATGCCACCGCAGTCTTCTGGAGGACATGCTCTTTTGCCTTTTATGCAGCTGGGTAATTTATTGTCTATATTAAAGGGCGTTATTTTTTCTAAAAGTACTTTATGCTCCCAGCCATCACCAAAGTCATATTCATAAATAAGGATGTCTTTCTCTGATTTTAAGAGGTGATTTAATTTATAGTCTTCTTCATTTTTAATGTCCATATCAAATCCAAAATCATCGTCTTTTATTCCATAAAACTGGCCGTTTGATATAAATTGATGGAGATGACTATTTGTCCATCCCATTGCAATTTGGAGTATTAAATGAAATTTATCTAAGGTAATATCATCAGTAACAAGTATCCTTCTCCATATTGGTGGCTTTGAACCAACAAGCGTTATTTTTAACTGATATATTTTTCGTAACTGAGCGACAGCCATTTTGCTACCTATGTTTGTAATTAATTGGGCTATTAGTTGTTCTTACGATTCCATCCGATGCCTTTCACGATTCAAGGTTTTAGCAATTCTAAAATACTGCACCAATGGAATATTAGAAGGGCAGACATAACTGCAGCATCCACACTCAAAGCAGTCATTAAGGTGATATTTTTCTTCCATGACATCATATTGCCGTTTGACTGCCAGCATGCCCAGTTCAGAAGGATTTAAGTTAATAGGGCAGACCTGAAGGCACATTGAGCATTTGATGCAGGGCAGAATATCATCGCGTTTAGTGGCTCGTTTGTCTAAAACTAAAACAGCGCCTGTACCTTTTTTTACGGGCGTATCTAGAAACCCTGCCGGCATCCCCATCATTGGTCCGCCTAGAATAAGCTCTGCTTCATTGCCAGTGAATTCCGCATATTCTAGGATATGGCTTAAAGGGGTGCCAAGCGGGACTAAATAATTGCCAGGTTTATTAAGGTCGTCACCTGTAATGGTTACAATGCGTTCTATTAAACCTTGGCTATAAGGCAGCAATTCGCCTATGGCCGCTAAAGTAGCGACATTAAAAATAGCTACACCTATGGATGATGGCAGTTTTCCTGATGGGATTTCTTCACCAAGCAATGAATAAACCAGCATTTTCTCTGCACCTTGCGGATATTTTGTCGCCACGGCTTCAATGGTAATGCTGCCATCATCAGGCAAATGCGGTTTAATAGCTTCCAGCACATTGATTTTATTATCTTCCACACCAATAATGGCTCTTGGTGCATCCACTGACTTCATGGCGATGCGAATGCCGCGAATTAAATACTCAACTTGTTCGAGCATAATGCGATGATCAGTGGTTAAAAAGGGTTCGCACTCACAGCCATTAATGATAATAGTATGAATAATGCAGTCATCTGGAATATTCATTTTTACATGAGTGGGAAAAGATGCGCCACCCAAGCCCACCATACCTGTATTTTGTACTGCCTGAATCAGGTCTTTGCGGGATAATTTATCAAAGTCCACATGCTCGTGTGATAGTAAAGTTTGAGTAGAACTTAGCGCAGTATCAATGTAGATAGCCTGTTCTTTGCCTCCTCTGGCATTGGGAACTAAATCTAATTTTTTAACAGTGCCAGTTACTGAGGCGTGTAAAGGAACCGACATAAAACCATCTGCTTTGGCAATTAATTCACCTCGCTGGACTTGCTGTCCGACATGAACAATTGAAACGGCTGGCTTGCCTATATTTTGAGATAAAGGCAGAATAACATGCTCAGGAAAAGGCAGGCGACGCGCTTGATGGTCGTGAGTTTCTTCCTTAAAGCCTTCGGGATGGATACCTTTAGGGAATGTTTTTTTGCCAAAAAGGCTTAATAGATTCATTCAGCAAAAATTTCTTTTAAATCAATTTCCAAATCTGGAAATATATGGGGGGTGGCAATATCATCTTCCGCGAACATTTCCATTAATTGATATTTATTTGTGGCTTTATCTAATACAAATTGGTGAACAGCCTGTTCGTAGGGATAAACCATCCAGTATTCAGTTACACCACTTTCTTGATAAAGGGCATATTTAATCTGCATTTCTTTTTTTGAATTGCCTTTGGATAGAATTTCAATAACCCACTCGGGAGCACCTAAACAGCCTTGTTCTGTTAGTTTGTCAGTGTCACAAATAACACATAAATCAGGCTGTATTACGGTGTGTATGTCTTTATCTGCTTTTAGCGATTTTTGATGATCGTACAGGCGTACATCAAAGGGTGCCGCGAAGGCATGACAGCTTTTACTTTTGACGTATTGAAACAATGCACCGCTTAATTGCCAGGAAATACTTTGATGTTTAACATTGGGGGCAGGCGACATCATCATAATCTTTCCTTTGATTAACTCAACAGTTTTATCCAGTTGCCACGTTAAATAATCGGCGTAGGTGTAGCTTGCGTTTAAATCTAATTGGGATAATTGAGTGATTTTTGCCATGGCTTTATAGACGAGACTAGAGTCTCTCTGCTTTTACTGAAACTTCTCAGCCCGTTTGATCAGCTTTTCCAAGTTTGGTTCATCTGGGTTCCAAGGAGTACCTGGGTGAATAATCACTGCCGTACATTTTTCCGCCGAACGTACAATATCTTCAAAAGTACCTTTAGTTGGGTCAATCACAATAGCTTTTTTATCTGCATTATATTGAAAAATAGCAGGTGCAATATCGACGCATTCATCGCAGGTTGTACAGTCAGGTGTCTCTATCCATACGGGTTCAAACCCCGTATCTTTTTTAGCCTCAGCCTCTTTTTTTTGAGTTTCGGCAGGTTTTTCTGCTGGTTTCTTTTCTGCTACAGGTTTTTGGGGGGGGGATTTAGGTGTCGCAGTCGCTGGAGCAAGATGTGTAGATGTAGGCACATCAGCTAAAATACGAGTTAAAGCGCCAGCATCACCGCCAACCATGCTCATTAACCCCTCGGTAATGGTCTGTGCCATTTCAGCTTTTGCCTGGTCTGCAATGGCTTGGGTATCTACTTCAATTCTATTTTTACCGGCCAAGCCTTTTAAGGTATGCCAGTACTCTCTGCACTGCTGAGTTGCTTTAGCCATCGCTTTGGAAACAGCTACCTTAAGTAAATGATTGCTTTGTGGATGAGTTGCCCAGATAAAGGGTATGCTGTCTTCTTGATCGGAACTATCCAGATATTCTGTCAGTAATACCAAATTATCTGAATCTGCATCCGCAGAAACGGTTTTAAAATGATGGCTAAACTGTACTTCTGTTAAAGCCCAGTCAGCATAGGTTAGCGGTACATCCGTTGCAAATTTATTGCCATATTCATCGGTGTAATCTAATGAATAAATAATCCAGTCCTGGTCTAAATCAGGATTTCCAGCTAAACCAACGCATTCTTCCCAGGTTTTGCCTAATCTGGGGTCAAAGGCAATTAACGGATAGGCGCGTGACTCAACTGCCAATTTACTCTGCGTCATCAGTGAGTTATTGGCTACACCATTTTCAGGCTGGTTCGATGTATAAATAGACCATAAAGCAGGGCCTCTATAATTTAAGCCATCAATATAGCCTTCTAACAAATGCGGTGTGTTAGATAGAGAACCCTGCTGAACATAAGTTGTCTGATGAGCCATAGCCAATAGGCTCAATTGTTTAGGCGACTGTGCAGAAATGCTGGGCAATTGATTGTCAAGCACTAGAATCTTAATTGGCATCCCGGAGGTTAAACTATGGGAGATGCTTTGAAAGCCTGATTCAGCACTTATGCCTTCTGCACCTAATGAGACTAGAGGCGGGCAAAGCAGGTATTCTTCCTCGCTAAACTGTCGCCAGTCAAAATGTGTAAAAAATTGATCATGTTCAGACTTATCGTATTTCCCTTTAATTTCCAGCTCAGCGGTACGAATGGCTTTAAAGCCTTCGGCCATTTTAACCATATGGCCTTCAAAAACTCCCATCGCTAATGCAGGAGCATGTTGAGGTAAATGACTGGCCCAAGGAAAAGGGTAGGGGTTAAATGGGAAATTGGCAGTCCATGCAGAGGCTTTATTAGTGCCATTAGTCATGCCTAGATTGGCACGGCCTTCGCCAGACAAGCCCTCTATATAACTCCATTTTAAATGCTTTAGTTTTGCAACAATTTGCAATGCCCATTTCAGCCATGTTGGATCAATAGGCTGGGTTGGATTGTCTTTATCAAGCGCACCGCTTAATCGAGATAAAGTTAAATCAACGTTTTGATTCTCATCAATTGCTGTTTCCAAGGCATCAATATCACTAATATCCAGCGTTTCAACCAATTGCAGACGGATGCGTTTTTCCATATCGGTAATCAGCTGGTTGATATGCTTAATATGCTGTTCAACGCGTGGCTGCATTAATGCTGTTATTGTGCTGGAAAATAAATGGATGGCAATGGGTTCACTGGATCCTGACCGCGTATTGCCACTGCTGAATAAGGCGTGGTGATTATTCTTGTCTAATAATAAAGTCTCCAAAATGCCTTGCTTGCTTTGCAGGTCATCAATACGGCTGTATTTTTTATTAGATGTTGGCAGGTCTAGCCAGTAATCCCAGTTATCACGCAGATTTTGCAATGATTCAGGGGTTTGTTCTACCAAAACCAGTGATTCGCATTCACTGGTGCAGTCTGGCCCCCCTTTGTGAGCATCCGGGTTAATAGTCACTGAAAATAAACCGCCGCTTCTTGGCATGCGGCTATTCATATCATCATGATATGCTTGCGTTAAGGCAAACTTGAAAGAGCCTTGTGCCAGCTTAAACCACTCAAACTCTTGTTCGACTTCCTGTCTTTCGGGTTCAGCATATTCTTTGATGGTGTCGCCGATAGCTTTGGCAAAAATAGGGGTTAAATCTGTCCCTGCCGATTTGTTTGCAGTCAATTCATGATATTTTCTTTCAACTACTCGAATAGCCCTGCGTAGATGTTTGGTTGCATGGCCGTTTTTTTCTACCCTTTTAATATTAGTTTCAAAGACTTCGTTTACTGTATTGACTAAGCCGTAAATGGCATTGTCAGGGTCTGCTTTATAGCAGTTTCCACAGCCTGTACATTTTTCGGGCACCCAGGTTAGGTGATGGGTGCGAGTAGGGGACGCATCTGAAAAAATGCCCGTTGAGGCTGGGACCACGCCTAAAGCAATAAAGGGATCGGCTATAAGATTATTTTTTCCATACAGACTGCCTGTTTGGTTCCAAAACCGGTGAATATCGGCAATGGCATTTTTGTTTGCAGGTTTGCGCTGCAATAACAGAGGTGGAGTCGCTTCAGTCTGTTGAACAAGTAAAGAATCACCTACTGCCATTTCAGCAATATTGATCTGCTTAACTTCGTTATAGGCGCGTTTGACTAAGTCTAAATTGTCATCAATTAATATCTGCGTTTCTTCTAATGTTTTATCAGAAATGTCGCTGATTTTGAAAAACAGCGATTGAAATACGGTATCTTGCAAATCGGTCTGGGCAGATAGGTCTTTGTTGCTTTCCAGGGCAATTTTAACTGCATCAATAAAAAAGACCTTGATCTGCCTTTCTGCAATGATTTTTTGTGCGCTAATAGGAAGGTGTTGCCAGACTTCTTTATCGGTCGTTAATGTGCTTTGAAAAATAAAACGGCCATTGTCGGATAGATCGGTTAATGGGTTATCATACGTGAATATATTTGGGTCCGTTGCAATAACCGTATTTACAGAATTGCACGCATTATTCAGGCGTAAGGGGTCAGAGGATGCCGTTAAATAGAAACAGCTAGGCTGGCCTTTTTTCTCTGCACCGTAGCTGGGGTTGGCTTTTACATTGAGTTCAAATTGTTCAAATAATGTGTGCGCTAAATTTTCTCCTGCATTGCTAGTGTTTAACGAATAGATGCGAACAGTTGTTGCATTTTCTGGGAGCAAAGCTGGAGATTCAGAACTTGGCAGTGCTAAATCAGCAATCTTAGGGTAGGCATCAAGCAATAGCTGCTGCTGTATTTCCTGTTTTGGCGACAGTATTTTTTGATGGATAAACTCAATGCCTAGGTAAGCAAATTTTTGCCGTTTACCTTCTGGCAGCATGTTTTCAACTGCTGCAATGATATCTTTAGGCTGTACCTCATGGCCGCCCAAACCAAAGCAGGCTGAATATAAAGGGGATGCATCGGTAGTTTTGCTATAGCAGGCATAACCTGGAAAAACATTTTTTGTGTTGCCATTATCAATTGCTTTACTGATGCAGGAACGGATTTCAGCAATAATGGGCAGGTCTTCAGCCAATGGCTGATCGGTTCTTTCCAGAACTGCAACACCTTTACGGCCTTTCACTAAATGACTGATTAAATCGCCAGGAAAAGGACGGAAAACAGTCATATCGACCACGCCAACTTTTAGCTTACGGTTGGCGCGTAGATAATCAGCGCTGACTTCTGCCGTATTTAACACGCTGCCCTGAGCAATAATCAAATAATCTGCATCATCACATAAATATTCATTAACTCGCTGATAGCGCCTACCGGTTAATTCAAACCATTCGTCCATGCATTGCTTGGCAATATCAGTAACATGGTCAAAGAAATAGGGGCGCTGTCCTGCAACTGACTGCATATAAGAATCTGAACCTTGTACGCCGCCAATTTGGGTAGGCTGGTCTACAGTCCATGATTCGGGAACACGGCGACGTGTTTTGCCGTATAAAATGCATTGAGCAGGGGTGGGGGTGCTAATAATATCATCAGGCAGACCGACAAACTCTTCAATTAATTCACGTTCAGGCAGGTTTAGAGGCTCAATAAAATGCGAGGTTAAAAAGCCATCTTGTGCAATGGCTACGGGGTTTAAACTCAGCTCTGCTATTTTTCTGCCAATTAAGGCAAGGTCGGCTGCCGCTTGGCCGCTACGGGCAAAAAATTGAATAAACCCTGTATCATCCATGCTGTGATAGTCATCATGTCCGCAGTGAATATTAGAGGTAGCCTTAGTCACTGCTTTGCAGACAATATTTAACACATAAGGCAGCCGTTTACCCACTGATGCATAGAGCGATTCATGCATGGAAGCAACGCTTTGTGCTGTTGAGCAAAAATGCGTAGCTCTTAAGCCCGATAAAGCCATGCCAGCAGTGGCCACTGATGCTGATTGGCTATTTTCTGGATTGACGGAAATAAGCGATCTATTTGATATATTAAGATGTCCTCGGTCTTTTTGCCGGTTCCATTCTGCACTCATATCGGAAGCAGGCGTAGAGAGGTAGGCGCCAGCGGCATCGCTAGATTCTCTCTCGCACATAATGACAGCGGTGCTGCCATTCATTATTTTGCGTATACCAGGGTATTTGGATGCTTTATTTTGTTTTTTCTTGCCAAAAATGGACATTGTTAACCTAAGGAACTAATGAATCAATAGCGGAAGTGAGGCTTTTTCCTTGCTCGGCTTAGGCGAGGCTAAAGCCTCACTTCCAGGTATATTCTTAAATGAAATGTAAAAAATCATGCTTGAGGCAGTGATTCTGTACGATTAGATTGTTTAGCGGCTTTGCCTACACTGGAACGAGTGGTGCCAAGCTTGCTGTCTATCCAAACAATGGCTCCAGTAGGGCATCGCTCTATAGGTGTGCGGTCAACCAAAATCTCGTCATATTTTTTATAGTCAATCACGGCAAGATTATTTTTTATTTCAATTAAGCCTTCAGGTGCATCAACTACACATTTTTCACAGGCAGTACAGGCAACCTCACATTCTTCCTCTGCCTTGTCACCTTCTTCCAGGCTTTTGCAGGCGACAAATAATTGATGGCTGACAGGCTGCAATGAAAATAAATCTTTAGGACAGACCACAATGCAGTCATTACAGGCTGTACATTTGTCTTCAATGACAATGGGCAGACCATGGTCATCCATAAAAATGGCATCAAAATCACAGACATCAGCACAGTCAGCAAGCCCTAAACAGCCCCAGCTGCAACCCTTCCCCCCACCAGAAACAGCGGCAGCGGCCTGGCAAGTTTGCAGGCCTTCGTATTTTGCCCGAGTGTAGGCAACATGAGTTCCGCCTGCACAGGCCAGGCGAGCCACTACCTTTTCAGTCTCGCCCATATCTACGCCCATAAAAGCCGCTATTTCGGCATTGCCTTCAGGCGTATTAACTGTACAGGCCGAAGGAGGTTTTGCACCGCTGACAACGGCTTCAGCAAAGGGTCGGCAGCCAGGTACACCGCAGGCACCGCACTGAGCTTGTGGTAACATATCGTCTACCTCATCAATGCGGGGGTCTTCGTAGACGAATAGTTTTTTATTTGCAATCGCTAAGATGATGGCTAAAACAACGCCAAGGATCATCATAAATATTGCTGCGGTAATTATGCTAGAAATCACTGTAACGATTTTTTAAAAAATAACTGCTCATTATACACATTATTATGGCTTATTTGGCGGTCGGGATGGTCGAAATTAACCCTCTGATGTTAGAGGGATATATTCTGCTTTATTAACTGCGCATTATTGACATATACTTCACACGATCATGATTTTGTAAAAACACAGGCATATGAAACTAGAATCTTTAGCGTTACATCATGGATATGAAGCAGAAGCAACCACAAAAGCTGCCGCTGTTCCCATCTATCAAACCACTTCCTATACATTCGATGATACTCAGCATGGCGCAGATCTTTTTGATCTGAAGGTCCCCGGTAACATTTATACCCGGATTATGAACCCGACAACAGACGTGCTTGAACAGCGACTAGCTGCTATGGAGGGAGGGATTGGAGCCTTGGCAGTTGCTTCAGGCATGGCGGCGATTACCTATGCCATTCAATGCATTTGCAGTGTCGGCGATAACATAGTCAGTGCCAGCCAGCTTTATGGCGGAACATATAATTTATTTGCCCACTCGCTGCCTAAGCAGGGCATTGATGTTCGCATGGTTTCTCATGAAGATTATGCAGGGTTTGAGAAGGCGATTGATGAAAGCACGCGTGCTATTTTTTGCGAAACAATCGGCAACCCATCGGGCGATATTATCGATGTTGAAAAGTTGGCAGAGATCGCCAATAAGCATGGTGTGCCGCTAATTGTTGATAATACGGTTGCTACGCCTTATTTATGCAGGCCTATTGAGCTGGGCGCCTCTATTGTTATTCATTCGCTGACTAAATACATTGGCGGACACGGAACTTCTATCGGCGGTGTTATCATTGATTCTGGCAAGTTTGACTGGGTTGCGAATAAAGAAAGGTTTCTCGTTTTAAATGAACCTGACCCCTCTTATCATGGCGTAGTTTATACAGAAGCCTTGGGCGAAGCGGCCTTTATCGGCCGTTGCCGGGTCGTGCCGCTTAGGAATACAGGGGCGGCCATTTCACCTATGAACTCATTTCAAATATTGCAAGGTCTTGAAACTTTAGGCCTGCGAATGGAGCGGCATTGTGAAAATGCAGAAAAGCTTGCAGAGTTTCTTAAAAACCATCATAAAGTTGCCTGGGTCAAATATGCCGCTCTAGCAGATAGTCCCTATTATTCAGCATGTCAGAAAATCACGGCTGGCAAAGCTTCTGGAATCTTATGTTTTGGGTTGAAAGGTGACTCTGAAGCGGGCGGTCAGTTTATTGATGGCTTAAAAATGATACTTCGTTTAGTTAATATAGGCGATGCAAAATCATTGGCCTGTCACCCAGCCTCTACCACGCATAGGCAGTTGAATGAAGAAGAGCTGGCAAAAGCAGGCGTTAGTGCGGATTTGGTTCGTATATCCGTAGGCATTGAGAATATAGAGGATATAATTGAAGATGTGAGTCAGGCGCTTGACTGTGTAAGGTAACGCGCATTAAATAACCTACCCATATTGCGCAGGGTTTTTATTCGTCTTCAAGGCGCAGAGAAGGGAGCATAGCAAGCTATGTGACCGAAGTTGCAACGCTGAAGACGGATAAAAAGACAAGCAAGATTGGTGGGTTATTTATTGCGAGTTGCCTAATGTAAGGCTGTAGCCTGGATAAGCAATAGCGCAATCCGGTGCTTTAACCTAAATAAATCAGTTGAGTACGGATTTTGTGGGAAATCTGGGCAAAAAAGGCAAAGAATAGCTCGAAGATAATGGCCGTAGTCCTTATCGAGAGCTATTCTGCAGAATTTTTTGTCCAGATTTTTCACAAAACCGTGAAGCGAAATAAACTCACCCATTTGGTGAATAGTAAAAAACTGGATTAAACAGTTTATTTAACAAGTTACAGTTAAACTAAGCGTTCAACTGATTTATTTAGGTTTAACGGAATGGCTGTTGCTTAAGTGCTAATGAGGCATAAGATGGGGTTTTTCCACCCTACCTCAATAAAAGCAGAGGCTTCTTGGTGTTAATCAGCATTTTATGAGTAAAGCTGCCCAGCAGCATATCGTGCAGACGGGAATGGCTAAAAGCGCCCATTACAGTTAAATCAATATCATGCTGCTGTTGGTAGGCGCAAAGTTCCAGATCGGCTTTACCTTTTAGCTTGGTGGTAATAACCGTAATATTGTCGGCGGACTGTAATTTAGCTTCAGCCTTTTTTAACAGTTTGCTTGCTGTTTCTACGTTATTATTGACGCAAACCAAATGACAGCTCAGGCCAGAATATAGAGGGCTGGATGCCACCATATCAACGGCTTTATCTGCCGCTTCACTGCCGTCATAGGCAAGCATAATGCATTTTGGTGTTTTAAACTGCTCGTTAACAATCAGAATAGGGCGGTGCAGTGAGCGGATTATTGCCTCTAGTTTGGCGCCTATTTGATTTTCCTGGTTTTCGTGAACCTGACCTCGCAAACCAAGAACTAGCACTCGAATAGAATCTTCCAGATCAATTACAGCCTCAATTAAATCGCCGTGACGCTGAGAGTTGGTAGGTGTTACGCCCTTTTTTTCAATATGATCAGTTGCAGCCTGTAAAATCAGCTTGCCCTGCTGCATTTTTAATTTACTTTGCTGCTGTTCTAAGTTGGTGATTTCTTCCAGTAAATGCTCTTGAGTGCCTAAACCGATATTGCCGGTCAGGTCCGATTTAATAGAGGTTTCGTGATGATGGTTTATCGTATGCAAAAGCTTTAATGGAGCCTCTGTTTTTTGAGAAATCCAAGCGGCATAATCGCAGACAGATTCGGTGAGCGCGGCGCCATCAATACAGGCCAGAACTTGTGCTTGTTGTGTGGTCATGTTAATGGCCTCCCATTACTTTTTCAATTTCTTCAGGGTTATCGTGGATGCCAAAACGGTCAATAATAGTTGAACTGGCTTCATTTTGGCCAATTAACTCTACATCGGCACCTTCTCTGCGGAACTTTATCACGACTTTGTCTAAAGCGGAAACAGCTGAAATATCCCAGAAATGAGCGTGGGTTAAATCAATTGTTACTTTATCAACAGCTTCTTTAAAATCAAAGCTAGAAATAAAGCGATCAGCTGAGTTAAAAAATACCTGACCGTGCACATGATAAATACGGGTTCCGGTTACTTCGTCCATTACAGAACCGACATACATAAAATGACTGATTTTGTTGGCAAAAAACAGTGCGGCAAGCAATACGCCTGCAAAAACGCCTAATGCAAGATTATGTGTCCAGACCACCACGGTAACGGTTACCAGCATAATAAGGTTGGCAGATAACGGATGCTGTTTTAAATGAATGATAGATTCCCAACTAAAAGTACCGATAGATACCATAATCATTACTGCAACAAGTGCGGCCATAGGGATCTGTTTAATCCACTGATCAAGAAATACCACCATAATCAGCAAGAAAACGCCTGCAACCATGGTTGATAGCCGCCCACGGCCGCCTGACTTTACGTTAATGATTGACTGGCCAATCATTGCGCAGCCTGCCATGCCGCCCAATAGCCCAGCACCTACATTGGCAATGCCCTGCGCTTTGCACTCACGGTTTTTATCGCTGTCAGTATCTGTTAAATCATCAACAATCGTAGCTGTCATTAGTGATTCCAGTAAGCCTACAACGGCAAGGGGGATGGAATAGGGCAGGATGATCTTTAGAGTTTCCCAGGTTAATGGAACTTCTGGCCAAAGAAAGATAGGCAGTGTATCAGGCAGTTCTCCCATATCGCCTACCGTACGGATATCCAGTTGCAAATACATGGACACCCCAGTCAATACAACGATACAGACGAGCGGTGAGGGCAGAATTTTTCCGATAAAAGGAATGTAGGGGAATAAATAGATAAAGCCTAAGCCGGCAACTGTCATCGCATAGACATGCCAGCTAACGTTGGTAAGTTCTGGCAATTGAGCCATAAAAATCAGTATGGCCAACGCATTGACAAAGCCAGTGACGACTGACCGTGAAACAAAACTCATTAAACTGCCTAGCTTTAAATAGCCTGAAATAACTTGCAGTAGACCGGTGAGCAAAGTAGCCGCCAGGAGATATTGCAAGCCATGGTCTTTAACCAGAGTAACCATCAATAGGGCCATTGCACCCGTTGCGGCAGAAATCATGCCTGGCCGGCCACCGATAAGAGCTGTGATAAAGGCAATGCAGAAAGATGCGTATAAGCCTACCTTGGGGTCAACCCCCGCAATAATTGAGAAGGCAATGGCTTCAGGAATAAGAGCCAGGGCAACAACAGTCCCGGCGAGTACATCGCCACGAATATTGCCCAGCCAATCTTGTTTTTTCGATAATAACAGCATGTATGTCCTAGTCTTATGCACCTAAATTAAGTTAACCGAGCAAGATAGCAATATATTCTATTAAAGGCAATAATAAAATTCTGACTGTAGACGCAAAGTAGTAATGTCCGGTTTCGTTTAAGTTAAAATATCTGCCGGACAACCTTGCTGGTGATCAAGCACCATCCTCTTTGTCAAAGAGGAGTTGAAATTGTCTTTATCGTGCTTGAAGGGGCGGTAAGATGTTGTACCCAGTTCTGGAATTGATTGCGAGGACGCAATTGATTCTATTGCGCGAAGGGGGTGCCCGTGCAGATTTAAAAAAACAGGAGTGGGTCCTTACGGTGAATGGTCACCTTTTCTCCGTGACGAAATGTGCTGACACTAATTCCAGAGGATAATGCAAAATCAGGTTGACTCATTTTTAATTTAGTACAAATACTCTTTCGTAACAAAGAAAATGTCGAAAACGCTATTGCTATTCCAGCCTGCAGTTATGTATTACGGGTTGATCAGCAAAGCTTCTTTCTTCAGTAAAGGGTGGGAACGGATATATTAAGCAATCCAGTCACAATAAATATGTTCGGTATAAATGGAATAATGTGGCCTCCGTAAAAAATAGAGCATTTCATCCAAGATACTTTTCTTGCAAAATTATGTAGACATAAAAAATGAAAAGAATTAAGCTAAAGGCTAATTGTCATGAAGCAAAGCCTGATTTATCGGTTAATATTTAATATCAGGGAAAGTTTATATTATAATTTAGATAGCAGGCAAGTATGCCCGAGTTTAAGGTCAGTACCGTGGAATAGCAGGGCAAAAGGTCAGGATACTGTTATCCTGTCAAATATTCCTTATTTGCCGGTTAATACTGTGGAATATCAGGGCGAATCTGCTTGTTAATAATAATGTTAGGTTTATAAGGAGCCGTACTGAATGACATGGAATGAATTTATTAATCTAATTATTCTAATAGAAGTTATAGTAGCTATTGGTCTATTTATATGGGCAATTCCAGCAATTATTGACGGAATTCTTCTTGCTAGAAGACGAGGGCGTTTTGGACGTGAGTTATCAAGACTTTTTGATTTAAACAAGTTAGATCGAAAACAAATAGAGATATTATCAAAAGAGTTTTTTCTTAGTGCAAAAGATATTCAGTTAGCTTTAAGATGGCAGTTTAAGGAATGTATCTCATCAAAAGAAATAGTTTCCGATAAGGTCCAATACTTTCAAAATTTATTTGAAGATTACGAAAAAGATGAGCCTTTTGAAGGTCTGCCACCAGATGTCAGGCTTCACCTCGAAAGAGTTAGAGATGTTCTTGGAAAAGAAAAGGATCATATGCTACAACCTCTGGCTTCACAATTGCAAGAATTGAATGACGAAAATACTCGTAAAAATAAGAGAATGTGGAGGGTTTCAGTAGCCAGCTTAATGATTGGTATTACTTCACTTGCTTTTGCTACATATACCTATTACGGTGAAAACAAACCAATAACAACCTCTATTTTAACTCCAGAAAAAAGACTAAATGATTCTGTTGAAAACAAAGTTAAATAAATGCAAATAAACCTAACGAATAAGGTTAGATTGTGATCGCGAAGCGAGCCACAATCTGAACCGTTTGTTGGACAAGCCCGGTTTACCCTTTGAGATGAATTCCGCTATTGCAAATAGCTTTTTGCTGAACAGCCC
>JALSLW010000085.1 GCA_026988155.1 Methylomonas sp.
CTTAGTTTAACTGTAACTTGTTAAATAAACTGTTTAATCCGGTTTTTTACTATTCACCAAATGGGTGAGTGTATTTCGCTTCACGGTTTTGTGAAAAATCTGGGCAAAACTACTGCAGAATAGCTCTCGATAAGGACTACGGCCATTATCTTCGAGCTATTCTTTGCCTTTTTTGCCCAGATTTCCCACAAAATCCATGCTCAACTGATTTATTTAGGATGACTAAACATCATTCATCCCTCACTAGTATCACACCAGTCTGACAGCCACTGACATGCCATACCTGTCAGGCAAACTGACAGAGCTGTCAGCTAGCTGTTAAAAACCCAGCCATAGAGTTACAAAATCAACAGCTTAGACACTTGGCACTATGATTGCAATAGATTAATTAAAAACATAACTATTGTTTATTGCCACACCTGCTGCGAAGCTGGGTCGGAAAACTTCAGGTCTCAAAAAAAAGAGATGGCTGAGTTGCACTTACTTTAACTAATTATCTTAAAGAGGTGAATTATGAAAATGCGTAAACTACTTATTTCTTCAATCCTGTTAACAGCATTTAATGCAACTGCTGATGCGGCAACATTTAATATCGATGGAAATTTGAGTGACTGGGGGGTAAGCCAAAACGGAAATGCGACCGACTGGACGCCAAATGCCGGAATATATTATACAGTGGAAGATCAGCACAGCTCATATCTCAGTCCCGGATATGGCGGACAAGGCTATGATGCAGAGGCTATTTATGCACACCAAGACAACAATACATTGTCTATTGCTTTGGCAACTGGTCACAATCCGGAAACGCCTAACAGTGGAGGCAGCTATGGTGCAGGCGATTTTGCCATTGATTTTGGGAAAGACGGAACTTATGAGCTTGGAATCAATATAAAGCCAAGCTGGGACAGCTTTGGTATCGTGGCTGGTGTGTATAGTGTTACTGAATGGGCTTTGGGATTATGGGGGAATGGGGGAAGTTATGGTGCTCCTACTGGATATATAAGGGATGAGCACCCCACTTCCATTGTGCAAGGTGATTTATTGGGCACAGCTAATCTTGCAATAAGCGGCCCTCAAACTGGTTTTGGCGCGTGGGGCAGTGATGTACATTACTTTTATGAAATGAGTCTAAGTTTAGATTTATTAAGAGATGCTGGATGGCAAGGCGAAAGCTTCAATATTCACTGGACAGAAAACTGCGCTAATGACTCAATCATTGTTGATCCGCCTGCCACTGTTCCAACACCTGCCACTTTAATATTGCTATTAGCCGGGCTTATTGGTTTGAGAGTGACTAAAGGAAGCAATGGCAAGCCAATATTTGCTTAAGTATTGCTATCTAAAATATTAATAGAGCGCTTTGTTTTCCTACTCCGTTTTCTAGTGAGAAGGCAATAAAGCTCTTAGGTAACGCGCATTAAATAACCTACCCAGATTGCGCAGGATTTTTATTCGTCTTCAAGGCGCAACGAAGGGAGCATAGCAAGCTATGTGACCGAAGTTACAACGCTGAAGACGGATAAAAAGACAAGCAAGATTGGTGGGTTATTTATTGCGAGTTGCCTTACCACTCATTCTCGGAAATAAAATCGTCTAGAGGCTTTGCTTTTATCCAATTTTCCATTTCCAGCATCGGCTGCGGATAAAACTCTTCAACATGTCCCAGACATAAAATGGCAACAGGTCTGCTGCCTTCAGGCATTTTTAAGAGCTCTGTTAAAGCAATAGGGTCAAATAATGAAACCCAGCCCATTCCCAAGCCTTCTGCTCTGGCGGCCAGCCACATATTTTGAATAGCGCAGGCGGTGGAGGCTAAATCCATTTCAGGCAATGTCCTGCGTCCAAAAATATGCTGTTCACGTTTATCCGGCAATGCAACAACAATTAGCTCAGCACATTCCAAAATCCCTTCAACCTTAAGTTTCATAAATTCATCTTCTCGTTCAGCCAAGGCCTGAGCTGTTTTTTTTCTTTCCTGTTCAACAATTTGATAAATTTGAGTTCGACGCTGCTTTTCAGTAATGCGAATAAATCGCCAGGGCTGCATTAAGCCGACACTTCCAGCCTGATGAGCCGCCTGCAATAGTTTTTGCAGTACTTTGCTGTCAATGGGGGTAGACAAAAAGTGGCGCATATCTCTGCGTTCAGCAATAGCCCTATAGACTCCTGCCCGCTCTGCATCATTGAAACGATGCCTGCTCATAGTATTGCTCCTAGCAAGACAGTCACCTCAGCCAGTTCAACTGCTGCACCATAGACATCTCCTGTAACTCCTCCCAAGCGTCTGTTAGCCTGATACCGAATAATAAGCAGGGTAAAAATCATAAAGCAAATGGCAAGCAGCCCCAGGTAATAAATTCCTGCCAATAGACAAACCAAAGACAGGAGAGATGCAGCTGACTTTGGAAGGTTAATCACCATTTTTTCAGCCATTCCGCCAGTGCGGATATAGTTTGTTGAAAGCATTAGCAGTAAGATGGCGAGTCTTCCTAGCATGGGGGCCAGCAACAGCATGAATAGTTCTTGCTTCTCTATCAGAGCGCTAATGATTGCCCATTTTAACAGCAATACTAAAACCAAAACAGTGACGGCAATAGGCCCAGAAGCAGGGTCTTTCATAATCTCTAGACTGCGCTGTCTGTTATCCAGTCCTCCAACCCATGCATCTGCACAGTCAGCTAATCCATCAAGATGCAATCCGCCTGTCAGTAGCACCCAAAGCATTAAAATAACTATGGCTTGAATCTGCTGGGGAATTCCGGTCAGCATTAAAGCCGCCCCTACCAATATTCCGCCAATAATTAAGCCAATAATAGGGTAAAAAAGGCTGGAATAGCCTAGCTGTCTGTCATTGGCAGTAAAGGGGCGAGAAACGGGGATAATGGTTAAAAGCTGGAAGGCGATGAGAAATGAATTCATTTAGGTTAAATTGACTTTCTAGTTAGAAGGGCTGAGGCAAGAAATCTCAACTCTATCATTCCAATAGTTGCCTAGTTATATGCAGGCCTTATCAGGAAAAGATTATTTTGCGGCCATAGATTCCCGATTTGAATCATCGGGAATGACGCTTTTTTAATGAAAGAGTGAAAAAACAAATTTATTTTAAGGGGCGTCCTTTAGCATCCTTATTAATTTGTCCACCAATTAATAGAACGCCTTCGACAAATCCCCAGACCACTCCAAAGCCACCAGTAAAATAAGTAACCGCTATTTGGGTTATCGCTAGCCCATAAAACCCCAGATATAGCCGGTGCATTCCAAGCGCCCCCAAAAGAAGCCCTAAAGCGCCTGCAATATAATGATTTTTCACCGCCCTTCTGTCCTGCAAGTAAGCGCCTACTAGCCCTACATTAGTTGCACGGCCGCCATCTTCCGGCATAAAATCCACATCATCGCCTATTTTAGGAGATTCCTCCGAATCCCAGTCGTCAATATGAAATTCATAAAACTTATCTTCATATTTAATTGTACCTGTCTGCAGATCCTCGTCATAACTTTCAATATGCCCTATCATTGAGTTTTACCTTTATAATTATTTTTAATTTGTTGTAATTTTGGCCTGTTTAAATGTCGCCATTTCATTGTGAAGCTTACATGCCATTTGCAATAGGGGAACAGCTGTTACTGCACCGCTCCCTTCACCCAGCCGCATATTCAGATCAAGCAAAGGCCTAGCCTGAAGCTGTTCTAAAACAAGCCGATGGCCTTTTTCCTGTGATTGGTGCGCGTAAAAAAACCACGGCTGTATTTTGGGGTTAATCTTAACAGCCAATAATGCTGCTACTGTGCAAATAAAACCATCGATTAGTATAGCCAAATTGCACTGGGCGGCAAAAATATATGAGCCCACCAGGGCCGCTATTTCAAAACCGCCTAAAGATTGCAAGATTTTCAATGGCGTTGTTGAATAATGCCGATGTAAAGAAACGGCATTTTGAATAACTTGGGACTTATGCATAATTTCTTTAGAATTTAAACCTGTCCCTGCGCCTGTTAACTGTTCTGTCGGCAGCCCAGTCAAGGCTATGGCAATAGCGCTAGCACTGGCTGTATTGGCTATCCCCATTTCTCCGCCTATAAAGAGCTGCGCATTCTGTTCTATGGCACGTTCCACGGCTGATTTTCCCGCAGATAGTGCGAGATTCATTTGCTCTTCTGACATTGCCATTTGCCTGGAAAAATTTGCAGTTCCATTTCCCGCTCGGGCAAGAATGATATTTTTTGATTCGACTGGTTTGAGCAAACCTACATCAACCACCTCAAATTTGGCTTTTACAAAGCGGGATAATACATTGACAGCCGCACCTTCATTGGCAAAATTTTTCACCATTTCCGCAGTGACTATTTGAGGGAAAGCAGAAATGGATTCTTCCGCGATTCCATGGTCGGCAGCAAAGACAGAAATCCAAATCCGTTCAATAGCCGGCTGTTCAGTTTTTTGCATGCCCGCCAAGCGAACAGCAATATCTTCCAGCAGCCCCAGCGACCCCGGGGGCTTCGTCAGCTGGATTTGTTTATTTAAAGCCTTTTGGTAAAAAAAATCGTCAGGCACTTCAATTTTATCGTTTAGCCAATCCATGGTTTATTTTAATACCTGAGGCAGGCCTGCAGTAATGAGTACAACTTTATTGCTCAGAGCTGCTATTTTTTGATGCAAAAAACCAGCTTCATCAACAAAAAGGCGAGTCATTTTATCCATTGCAATAATTCCAGAACCCACTTCGTTGCTGACAAAAATAAGCTGGCCAGAAAAGCCAGCCAGAACAGCAAATAGTTCGGCAGTCTGTTTATCAAACACAGCCTGCTGCAGCCGGCCTTTTTTATCGAACAGAATATTGCTCAGCCAAAGAGTTAGGCAGTCGACTAATAGATAGCTATGCGAATTTTCATGCATTTTTATTATTTCTGCCAATTCTATGGGCTCCTCAACTGTTTTCCATTCTGGGGGACGCTCTTGGCGATGAATATCAATACGTGTTTGCATTTCACTATCGCCAGCTTCTGCCGTGGCAATATAAATCACCTGTTTGCCAGATTCAATCGCCTGCAGCTCTGCATAGCGGCTTTTCCCAGAACGAGCTCCACCAAGTGCCAGCTCAATCATCCTTTATGCGGACTGCAAGCACATCGCAATGGGCATGGTGTAAAACCCCATTTGCTGTAGATCCAAGCAATAATGCAAAGCCGTGTCGTCCATGCGATCCAACAACAATAAGGTCGACATCATTTTCATCGGCAATTCGGACTATTTCAAACTTTGGACTGCCCAGTTCCAGCCATTGTCTGTTTTCAGCTATATCCATTTCACTGGATATTTTAGCTAATCGTTCTTTGGCCACATCCATTAACTGTACGGATAAATCGCCATCATAAGGGATAATAGGGCCATAAGTAGCATCAGTAATTGGAAGATTGTCAACTACATGCACAATACTAAGCTGTGCGTTATTAGCTATTGCCATCTGTTTTGCCTTATTGGCAATTTCGGTGCTGCAGTCTGAGAAGTCTGTAGCTAATAAAATGTGCTTATAATGCTCCATAATGCTCTGCCTCATTCAGTAATAATTATTTCAGGAAACAGCAATGCCATTACCTGGTAAGAAACCAGTATATACAAAAAAGCGACGCCTAACCCAAAAGTAAACGGCTGGTTTAGTGCATTGCTAAAAATATGGCCTGATACTGCCCAATGCCAAAGCATTAAGGCAACTACCGAAAAAAAAGCCAGTGCAGTACCCTGCCCGATAAGCGTGGCCATGGCAGGTAAAGCAAAAAAACTGATTAATGTATCGGTCGCAATTAAAGCACTGGCAGTTTGTACAAAGCGTTCGGGACTCTTGGCAATGTACAGAATAACTTTACAGGAAGCTATGGTTAATATAATTTCAACAAGAACTTGCGAAATGGCGTTAACCGCATCTGCACTTAGAATTAAAATTAAAAAGTTAATGCCTGCATAAATAGGGATGAGCAATATTAATAGCCCAGATGAAGCAGGAATATCCTGAGGACCTTTTTTAAAAAGGCAAATATCAAAAAATAATTTTAAAAATAGAGTCATTGCTGGGCTTTAATTTAGTCTAATTTTATATACTTCGGATGATCACGAAAGTTCAATGGTTTTAATAGCTTTAGAATGCCAGAGATCAGGAAAAGTTCATATGCCATTTTTTTAAAAAAGTATTTTAACCAAATTTTCAATATTTTCGCGTTATTTATTTTGATAGCTGTTCTGCTTCTCCCATTCCTGTACGCTATGGAAGTGCTGTAATCATTTATGTCAGCACGATTAAACCATTCCAATAACGGAATGAGCACGAAATTTCACAGTAATAAGGGCATTATCTGCAATACTTAACAAAACTGTAATTGAAAAGGTATGAATTTGATTGACGGTATAATGACGCTGACATGTATCGGATAAATAATAGTCAAAATGGATAGTTCAAATATTGATCAGCAATTTAGCCGGCTAGACCTGGCTTTTTCATCTTTTTTAGCCAAAAGAACGCTGTTTGATGCAAAGCAAAAGGCCTCTTTTGAGTCCTTGCTAGCCAGACTCTCTTTTCAGCAGTCTCAAGGGCATAGCTGCATTAAGCTTGATGAATCTGAGAAACAGCTGGTAATCGACTCAAAGCTTGCCACAGAGTTGCAGCCAACTCCTTTAAAATTAGAACAAGACCGCCTTTATCTCTATCGATACTGGTTTTATGAAAGCCGTTTGGCTGAGCAAATAAATCGTTTCGTCTTGGCTAGCAGCCAGCCTAAAGAAAACATTTCTCTTGTTAATCGCTATTTTATTGAACTGATTGATGAAACTGATTGGCAGAGGGAAGCGGCAATAAAGGCGATGAATCAATCGTTTACTATTATTACTGGTGGACCGGGCACAGGAAAAACAGCAACAGTAGTGAAAATATTGGCATTATTGCAGGAACTGGCGGTAAAGGATCTGTATCCATTGCATATAGCGTTAGCGGCACCAACGGGTAAAGCGGCAATGCGTTTGCAGGAATCTATCGGACTTAGCAAAAAAAGTTTGCCCTGTTCTGAAAAAATAAAGCGAACAATACCCGAAACGGTGACTACATTGCATCGGTTATTGGGTGCAAAACCGCCTTCTCCATATTTCAAGCATGATTCCAGACACCCATTGGTTTATGACCTGGTGGTAATAGATGAAGCGTCTATGGTTGATTTAGCATTGATGAGCAAATTGGCTGATGCATTGAAGCCGGGGTCAAAGCTGGTTCTGTTAGGCGACAAAGACCAGTTGGCTTCTGTAGAGTCGGGGGCTGTTTTAGCTGATTTAACAGCCGCATTGCCTTTGCATTCAATTGAGCTAAAAAAATCTTATAGATTTCAAGGAGACATTAAGGAGCTGGCTACAGCTGTTAATTCCCAGGCAGTTGATGAGGCTTGGCGGTTGCTGACTGAAAAGGGGGCTGGGCAGGTAGCTTTGCTGAATGAAGATTTGATTGATTTTATTGCAGGGCGCTATGCATCCTACCTGCAGAAAATCAATGATAATGCAAAGTTTAAAGACGTTATTACTGAATTCTCCCAATTCCAAGTGCTGTGTTCAAATAGGCAGGGCGAGCAGGGGGCTGTAGATATCAATCAGCAAGTTGAAGCTAAACTGCATCAGCAGAATGCCATTCATATTTCAGGAAAATGGTATATTGGCCGCCCTATTATGGTAACGCAGAACAATGCTGGCTTACAGTTATATAACGGTGATATTGGGCTCTGCCTGTTTGATAAAGAAGCAGAAAGGCTAGCTGTCTTTTTTTTACGGGCTGATGGCAGCATAAAAAAAGTGCTGCCGAGCCGAGTGCCCCAGCATGAAACCGTTTTTGCCATGACAATACATAAAAGCCAGGGGTCGGAGTTTGATGAATGCCTGTGCGTATTGCCACCAGCAATCAACCCTGTTTTAACTAAAGAATTAGTTTATACCGCAATTACCCGCGCAAAAACCAAATTAAAAATAGCCTGCAGCTATGCTGTTTTTAGCCAGACATTACAACAGCGGGTAGAGCGAACAAGTGGCCTGTCTGAAAAGCTTAG